>NZ_JBXWXS010000037.1:0-45084 GCF_059431795.1 Salinispira sp. | reverse complement strand
CTGGAACCATGGTGAGTAAAGCAGCTCCGGCCGCCCTGCTTGCGCTCATTCTGACCCTTGCTCCAATGAGTGCAGGGGCAGCCGGCGGGGCCGAGAGTGAAGCGGAGATGGTGAGGGATACCCTGTACAATGCATCCTTCCCTGAACAGATCAGCGGTCCCCAGCAGATGCCCGAGCCGGTGACGGTGGGGCAGAGGGAGCTCAGCGGATACCTTGTAAGCCTGGGAAGTACGCCGTTCAACCGTCCCGCCCTGAAGGTTTTTGAATCCGGAGACTATCGGTATTATTTTCTTGACCGTGACCGGCTGGAATCCATGCTGGACCGGGGAGAACTCCCGGATGCCCCCCAGCTCCGCCTATCCGGAATGGTGGAGATTCACCCGGTATACCTGGTTAACGGGAAGCTTTCTTCCCTGGAATATCATCTTATAGATTTTCAACACTCAGGAGAGAACCAATGAACAGAATATGGCGCATACGGCGAATTGGAATTGCCCTTGTATTGATCCTACTCCCGGCCTTCGCAGCAGCAGCCCCCCAGGAGGAGCTGCCCGGACGGACCTATGTTCAGGGAGTGGATGAGAGTATGGATTCAATTACGCTTACAGGAGTTGTGAGAATGCTGGGGGATGCACGAACTGCAAGCCCGGCACTGATTCTCGACGAAGAGGGAATAGAGCAAACCGGGGGAGTAAGCTCCCTGGGGCTGATCGGCCCCGGTGCACGGAAACTGGTGGAGGAATCCCAAGGTTCGGTGGTGAGCATTGAAGGCCGCATGCTGAGCAAAGCAGATTATGAAGCGGAATACAGCCAGCTCTACCCCCTGCGCTACGGTCCCTTCGGCGGCTATTTGTTTGTTCCCGAGAAACAGGGGGAATCCGCCGAAGAAGAAAGTAGCGGGGAATAGCTCCCTATTGTGGGAATTGCACATACAAAAAAAAGCTATCTGATGCAACATCAGATAGCTTTTTTTGACTTGGGAGATTATTCCACAATTACGTCAGTCAAGTCGAACGTCTTGCCATTGGCAGTAACCACAACGGTAAAGGTTTCAGAGTTCATGAAATCTTCTCCCAAAGTATAGCTCAGCTCTGTCACAACGCCGCCTTCGAATGTATTGGATACAACAAGTTCACCATTCGCATTAATCTCATAGGTACCTGAAATAGTAGTGTAACCGCCCGGAAAATCTCCGGGCAGTTTTTTTCTTCTATGCGCCCCAGCTTTTTTAGAGGAGCTGGGGCGACGATGAGAAAATTCAGATAGAAGTCACGGTCGGCTCAGATACACCGTACTGTCGCTGGGAAGAATATAAATTTCGCTTCCCTGTGCGCTGAAGCTGCGGTTGTCTCCGTCCCAATTTCCGTTGCTGTTGGTAAAGCAAAACAGGAAGGAATCGGGTATGTCCTGTAGACTCACCGACCACCAGTGGCGGTTGTTGATATTTCCCTCATACTCCATGGGAAAATCGCCGCTCAAACCGTCCCAGCTGTGCAGAATGTACTCGCTAGCGGACTCATATTCGGCGAAATGAACCACCAGATCTCCTGTTCCGGTATTCTGGTCAGTTCCGTCTGAGAGTTTTTCCAGAGTGATGCTTTGGTCTGCATCGTCGAAGCTGATCAGGTACTCCCCAGCTCCTTCTTCCACCAGGTAGTCCTGGGAGGGATAGGCTTCGCTCCAGTCGCCGTAGCGGTCGATCTTGAAGCGGGGGTTGTCAGCGCCGAATATGCGGGTGGTCTCCCACAGTCCCGTGTCCGGATTTACGGTCATGGCATCCGCCGCCCAGCCGTTAGCGCTGCCCCGGAAGTATGCCTGGGTCCAACTGTTGCTGCCATCTCCTCCGTCACCGGTATCCCCGTCGCCGGAGCCGTCATCACCGCTTCCAAGTTTTACAAGGGTTATTGACCGGTCTGAATCGTCGAAACTGATCAGGTACTCCCCGGCACCTTCCTCGACCAGGTAGTCCTGGGCAGGATAGGCTTCGCTCCAGTCGCCGTAGCGGTCGATCTTGAACCGGGGGTTGTCGGCGCCGAATGTGCGGGTGGTCTCCCACAAACCGGTATCCGCATTTTTACTCATGGCGTCCGCAGCCCAGCCGTTGGCGCTGCCCCGGAAGTATGCCATATCCCAGGGACCGTCGCTGCCACCGTCGCCGCTGCCGCCTCCCTGTCCATTGCTTGAAGACTGGAAGAAGCCCGCACCCAGGCCGCCTATGAGACCGGGACCGTTGAGCACATAAATACCCGCAGATCCTGCTTCAACATTGAAGCTCAGGCTACCGCCGGATTCGACTTCCGCACCGGTAACCGCATCACGGTAGGTTCCCGCAGGCAGACCGTCAAAGTTGAAGCTCACCGAGCCGCCCTTTGCAATTCCCACGGCGATGGTCTGGGGGCCTTGGCTTCGCACATAGCCCACTCCATTTCCGTTGGAGGGATTTCCCGCCCAATACCAGGAACCCTTCTGAAGGGCCGGCAGTGCTTTACGAATTGCGTTCATTTTTTTGATGTGCTGATACAGCGGATGACTGGAAGCGGTGAAAATATTGTCACCGTAGTAGGCCCTTCCGGTGTTGTCCAGCGAACGGTTAATATCTGCGGCTTCGTGAATATCGGTGTATGCACCCTTCTTGAACTGTATTTCCGTACCATAGTAGAGGCTGGGTATGCCCCGCCAGGTCCAGGTGAAGTTCACGTATCCTGCCAGGTCTTCCGCCGAACCCGAGAACCGGCGGTTCCAGTCGTTATTGGGGCCGAAGTCATGGTTGTCCAGCCACATTACATTGGAGGACGGATCGGAGTACAGATGATCGTAGCGGGCGGCAGCCTGTACTTCATTGAAAGAGTGACCGTACTCAAATACTCCGTGGAAGGTAGCCTGGGCGTAGAAATCCAGCACCGCCAATCCGGAATTATTGGAGCTTCCCACGGCCCCGTCCCAGGTGTACCAGTGGGGGTTGATCTCCTCCACCTGATGCAGTTCATGCCGTTTCTGGGCAACTTCCCCGAACAGAAACAGGTCGGGATCATGGGCTTTGAATGCATCCACAAAGTAGAGCACCGAATCCCGGGCCATGTGTTTCACCGTATCCACCCGGAAAGCATCCACGCCCATGTCTATGTAACGGGTGTATGCATCCACCAAATAATCCCGCACAACCTGGCTCTCGGTGTTCAGGTCGGGCGTATCGTCAGCCAGAGCACGGTTGTAGAGATTTTCCGTATCGTCCCAGCCCTGGGCGAACCCGTTACCCGAGTGGTGAAACCAGTCGGGGTCGGATGTATCCACAAAGGAGACGGTGGAAGGCCAGTTGTAGAGACTGAGATTCTCATTATACGGCGCGGGAAGGGGTGCCAGATTGGCCCGGCTCCAGAGTTTCCCGTCGTCGGGGTTGGGCGTGATGCCGTCGTACTCCCAGTCGGGATTTGGAGGAGCGTACCAGGATCCATCGGGATCGGTGTTGTATTTCAGCTCCGCAACATCCTTAATACCGTAGCGCCCGGAATGGTTCCACACCACATCCTGGATCACCTTGATTCCCCTGGCATGGGCTGCATCGATAAATTCCTGGTATCCGTAGCCGGGAGATTCCAGCCGGGGATCCACCCTGTTGAAGTCCCAGGCATGGTAGCCGTGGTAGTCCAGGGGACTCCTGTTGTGTACCACCGGGGTGAGCCAGACAGCGGTGAAGCCCAAGTCCTGGATATAGTCCAGACCGTGTTCAATAAGTCCTTTGAAATCTCCCCGCCAGCTCACATCTTGCGGGTCGGTAATCTCGTTGTTGGGATTATCCGGATTATAGGAAGACCATTCGGTGGGTACGTTGTTGGAAGGATCGCCGTCGTAAAAACGTGCAGGCAGAAGAAAATAGATGCTTTCTTCCCGGAAATCCACCGAGGAGGATTCAACCATCCCCCGGGATTCCGGCGCAGGTGCCGAAGCTGTTACCGACCCGTCATCCCCCGTTGGAATGGAACAGGCAGAGAAGCTGAAGAGCAAAAGAAGCATCAGCGCTGAATACACAAAAACCCGGTAGATGCGGTGTGCACCGCTTCCGGGTTTCCTGACGAGATGAGATACCATAATTCCCCCTTGATGCAGCGTAAGCGATGCGCCGGGTTGCATGCCCCAAACATGCAGTTCACTACCCCGGCGGCGAAGTACAATGTGAAAATTATTCACAGGATTACAGGCGGGCTACATTCAATAATTGACATATTGTAGGGGGACTTTTACAAATGTGTCAAATTAAATTGCCGGATTGTCAGTCAAACGGCGCTCATGGGATAAAAACCAGGATCTCAGCGTTTGAGATCCTCGATATATCCCCGCATTTTTTCAATCTTCCGGCTCATCTCTTCCCTTTTCTGCCGCTCCTTGTCCACTATTTCCGCGCTGGCTTTTTGCAGGAAGCCTTCATTGCTGAGCTTCCGTTCAGTTTGCTCCAGAGCCTTGCTTTCCTTGGAGATGTTCTTTTCAAGGCGTTTGAGAGCTGCATCAATATCGATGAGATCACGGATGTACACATACGCTTCGAAGCCGCTGCCTACCACCGCAAGGGAGGAGCTGCGCTCGCCCTTCTCCCCTCGGGGGACCCAGGTAAGGGTGGAAGCAGTGGTGAGATTCCGGATCAGATCCTCCCGGGCAATCATGTATTCCCGATGGGGGAAATGCTCTTCAAACTGTACCGAAAAACTGATTTCCGTTTTCGGGGGAATGGTGAACTCCGAACGGAGGGTCCGGACCAGCCGAACCAGCTCTTGGAGACTTTCAAACGCCAGAGCTTCTTCGGGGAACTCCCGCAACGCCTCTTTTTCAGGATAGGCTGTTGAGATAAGAGCTTCCCCTTCTGCCCGTGAAGGAAGTTTCTGGAATATTTCTTCGGTAACATAGGGGAGGAAGGGGTGAAGAAGTTTCAATCCCTCTTCCAGAATATACATGAGAAGAGAGATGGCGCGGTCTTTCTCCCCATCATCGTCGGAGTAGAGGCTGAGCTTGGAAGCTTCAATGTACCAGTCGCAGAACTCATTCCAGAAAAACTCATACACCGCTCCGCTAGCGTCGTTAAAGCGGTACGATTCCATTCCGCTTTGCGCTTTCTCTGAAGCTGCATTCAGACGGTGGAGAATCCACTTATCCAGGTCGTTCAATCCCCCATGAGCGCCGTCGGCAATCTCCTGGACAGGTATGAGATTGCGTCCTTCAAGGTTCATCAGCAGATATCGGCTGGCATTCCATATTTTGTTTGCAAAGCGGCTGCCCATGGAGAACGTGTCTTTATCCAGAAGTATATCCTGTCCCTGGGTTGCCAGAAACGCCAGGGTGAAGCGCAGGGCGTCGGCTCCGTATTCATCCACAATTTCTATGGGATCTATACCGTTGCCCAGGCTCTTGGACATCTTCCTTCCCTTCTTGTCCCGCACAAGGCCGGTAATGTAGATATCCCTAAACGGCACCTCATCCAGGAATTCCAGGCTGGCCATAATCATTCTGGCGATCCAGAAGAAAATGATGTCGTAGCCGCTCACCAGACTGGTGGTGGGGAAGAAATCCTTCAGATCCTCGGTGTTCTCCGGCCATCCCATGACGGAAAAGGGCCAGAGCCAGCTGGAAAACCAGGTATCCAGCACATCTTCATCCTGGCGGAATTTCCGCCCCGAGTACTCGGGACTGTCAGCGGGATCGGTCCGGGACACCACCATCTCTCCGTTTTCCTCATCGTACCAGGCGGGGATTCTGTGCCCCCACCACAGCTGCCGGCTGATGCACCAGTCCCTGATGTTTGTGAGCCAGGACTTGTAGGTGTTTTCCCATTTCCTGGGATAAAAGCGGATATTCTCATCCTCCCAGGCTTTCAGTGCTTTTTGGGCCATGGATTCCATACGCACAAACCACTGGGTGCTCAAGTAGGGTTCAATAACCGTGTTGGTGCGGTAGCAATGGCCCACCTGATGCCGGTGGGGCTCTTTTTCTATAAACAGGCCGGCATCTTCCAGGTCTTTCACCACAGCCTTCCGGGCTTCCTGCATGCTCATGCCCCGGTACGCTTGGGGAACCCGGTCATTCAGGGTTCCGTCGGGATTCATAATATTAATCTCTTCAAGGTTGTGGCGTTTCCCCACCTGGTAATCATTGAAATCGTGGGCGGGGGTGATCTTCACCACACCGGTTCCGAACTCGGGGTCCACATAGCTGTCGGCAATAATGGGGATTTCCCTTCCGGTGAGGGGGAGCTTTGCGGTTTTGCCGATTAAGTGGGCGTAGCGCTCATCCTCCGGATGCACCGCCAGCGCGGAGTCACCCAGCAGGGTTTCGGGACGGGTGGTGGCAATCTGAACCTCGCCGTTTCCGTCTGAAAGGGGATATGTAATATGATAAAAGAAGCCGTTCACTTCCTTGAATTCCACCTCGTCGTCGCTGAGAGCGGACTGTACGCCCACCGACCAGTTCACAAGGTATGTTCCCTTGTAGATCAGCCCCCGGTTGTATAGCTCAACGAACACTTCCTGAACCGCGTCGCTTAAGCCCTCGTCCAGTGTGAAGCGCTCCCGGTCCCAGTCGCAGGAGGACCCGATCTTTTTCAGCTGTTCGGAAATCACTTTGTGATGTTCACGTTTCACCTTCCAGGTTTCTTCAACAAACTTTTCCCTGCCGATTTCCTGGCGGCTTGTACCCTTCTCCCTCAGACGTTTCTCTACAACATTCTGGGTGGCAATTCCCGCATGGTCGGTTCCGGGAACCCAGAGTGCCGGTTTGCCCTTCATTCGGTGATAGCGGATGAGGATATCCTGGAGGCTGTTGTTCAGTCCGTGTCCCAGATGCAGAACTCCGGTAACATTGGGAGGAGGAATGACAATGACGAAGGGTTCTTCTCCGGGCTCAGGTTTACGGGGGGAAAAATGGCCGCCTGACTGCCACATTTCATACAGCCGTCCTTCGAATTCCCGGGGATCGTACGCTTTTGCAAGCTCAATTGCCTTCATCTCTGTTCACTCCTGAATGGATCTCATAACTTCATAGTCTGATATAGTGCTCATATTTATAGCAGAAGAATACCTGCTCTTCAATAATGAAAGGATTGTTGGATAAGAACGACGGCTGCCAGCTAACGGCGAAACATTTTTCCAAAAACGCCTCTGGATTTTCGCACCGCTTCTGCGGCACGTTGTGCAGCTCTCAGTTTTTCCGGTCCTCTGCCTTCGCGCTTTCGCTGCTGCTCCACCATAATGAGGTGCTCCCGATCTCCCGCATCTCCGGATCCCCGGATAGAGAGATCCTTCAACGCTTCCTCCCTGCCGTAGATGATAATTTCGTCGCCGGTATACAGATGGGTCTCACCCCGGGGTGCGGCCACATAATAGCCATCGTCCCGTCGTATGCCCAGCACCAGAATTCCCTCATCAATAAGGCGCAATTCCAGCATGCTTTTATTCACCAGCCAGGAATCCTCTTTCAGGTGGAATTTAACAACTTCATAATCCCCGTCCAGAAAGAGAAGATTATCATAGTCTTTGGCATAGACCCGGGTAAATCGTTTCTGGAAACTGGTGATCATTCCCGAGAGCATCCAGTCAACTATTCCCGTCCTGCTAATGATAATCAGCACAAGAATGCCGCCGCCCAGAATTCCCGACTTAACCAGGGTATCCCGCTGATCGGTGACCGAAGTAAAGGTAAGAATAAGGGTGGACATAAATGAAACGATCCCCACATTCCCCAAGAGCATAAGATTCTGAATGATTCTCCGACGCACAGGATGCTTGGCAATTGATTCCGATTCGGTGGTGGTAAAACCGGTGCCGGTAAACGCACTCCTGGCCTGAAATTTGGCCATATCGTCCGAGAGGCCGGTAAGACGGAGCATGATGGCCGCGATTTTTACAATTATGAGAGAGATAATAAGAATGATCAGAAAAGAAATCGCCGCTGCCATCTATACCAGTCCTGCCCTGTGCTATGGGAATATAAGAGGGGGAAGTATTACCCGATTCTATCGCCCGGACTTATCGCGCTTTCTGGCAATGCGCTGCATCTTTCGGTAATATTCCGCCTGCTTTTTGATCTCATCAATATCGGCACAATAGATCTTATTGTCCATAGCTTTGAAGCGTTTATTTTTCAGAAGCTCGGCGACGGCTTTATTTCCTTCCAGCTGATTGAGTCCGACCATGTGAATCAGTTCCTTGGTTCCGAAATCAAAGGAATAGGCTTCTCCGGTCCGAATCTCCACCCGGTTTTTTTCCAGTTGAATAAGCAGGGCATCGTAAAGCTTACCCACCGGATTATCCAGCAGGGTATTGGCAAGCTGCTTGTATATGAACCAGATCCGCTCGGACATGAGGGTGGTGATCTTACTGATTATCTGCGGCTGAGATTTTACCATGGTGGTGAAATTTTCCCGGTTTACCGCCAGAAGCACCGATTCTTCATGGGCAATTGCCGAGGCCGATCTGGGCTTGTGCTCCAATAGACTCATCTCTCCGAAAATATCCCCGGGTTTGAGTACCGCGAGAAGCACTTCGTTATCGTTCATTATTTTGGTGATTTTCACCTGCCCTTTCTGAATAATGTAGAGCTGTTGTCCGGGCATGTTTTCGGTGAAGATCATGGTGTCTTTCGGATACAGACGGTTGAACTCCTGTTCGTCCTCGTCCAGATACACTGCTTTCTGGTATGGCTTGATCTTCGCCATCCGTTGTTTGGCCTGATCGACCTTGGGTCCCTGGGGGTTAAAACGGAAATACTGGTGGTAGGCAAAATAGGCCTGGTTGTACTGGTTCTGCTTAATGTAATACTCGGCTACTTCGAACAGATGATCCTGCCCTGCCTGACCGTCAACACTCTGCTGGGTAAGTCGGGTAAGAGCTTCATCCAGGTAACGCATCCGGCGGGAGAAAGACTCGATGATCTTCATGGCAACAGGAGTGTTTTTTTCTATTAAAAGTCCGTAATTATCCCTGCTTACCGAAATCAGGTTCACATCAGTCAGCGCCTGTGCGGTTTCAATGTGACTGTGGCTGCTCATGGTGGAAACAACGCCGAAAAAATCTCCGGGGGTGAGGACATTGCCTCCTTCTTCGGCCACAATTTCAACTTCTTTACTCAGCCGGACTTTACCGGAACGAATAATAAAAAACTGGTTGGCATTCTGCTTGCCTTCAACAATGATATATGCGCCCTGCTTGAAGGAGACCATTGATAACTGAAGTGGGTTGCTCATAATCCGTCCCAGGCCTGGCATTCCCGCAACTCATCCAGGTTCAAAGTTTACATGTATCCGTGAGAACTGTCCCTGCGGGTCAAAAACGAACAGTTCGCATAGAAATAGTATAGGGGATGAGAAAAGCCTGCGTCAATCTGCCGGCAGAATCCTTGACCATTCCACATCTCCCTGAGATTATTATATCTCATTATCCGGAGGTTGTATGGCGATTCGCACAGGAATTATTGGATACGGCATGTCTGCAAAGACTTTTCACCTGCCCTTTTTGCTGAATATGCACGAGTATTCCCTAAGAGGTATATCAACTCGGAAAAAAGAGATCCTTTCAGAGGAACATCCCGCTGTGATGTGCTATGACGGTCCTGAAAAGCTCATTAATGACGTCGATATTGATCTGGTGATCATCACATCCCCCAACGAAAGCCATTACCCCCTGGCAAAACGGGCTCTTGAGGCGGGAAAACATGTGGTGGTGGAAAAACCGTTTACCATCACCTACCGTGAGTCATTGAAGCTGCTGAAAACTGCGGCAAAGCAGGGAAAGATTCTCACCGTGTTTCACAACCGGCGTTGGGACGGTGATATTCTCACCATCAAAGAGCTTTTGGAGCAGGGAAAATTCGGCAATCTCAGTCATGTGGAAAGCCACTACGACCGGTTCCGTCCCAATGTTCGGGACCGCTGGAGAGAAAAAGATGTTCCGGGCTCAGGACTGCTGTATGACCTAGGATCCCATCTGATTGACCAGATGATTCATCTGTTCGGCAGTCCGCTATGGGTTCAGGCCGATGTTGCCCGCCAGCGGGATGGAGCGGAAACAGACGATTTTGTTCATATTCTTCTCGGATACCGGAAATTCCGGGCTGAGCTGCATATATCCGTGTTGGTGAATGCACCGGTTCCCCGCTTCGCCATCCACGGTGATACGGGGAGCTACATTAAATATCACCTTGATCCCCAGGAGGATCAGCTCAAAGCCGGAAAGAACCACACCGACACGGGGTTCGGCGGGGAGGAAGACGATCATTTCGGAACCTACTATCCTGCACCGGAGGGAAGCACTCCTATGGTAATCCCCACAGCCCGGGGAAGATATCAGGATTTTTACTCCACCCTTGCATCGGCCATACAGGGAAGCTCAGAACCCCCGGTTGATGCGGGGGAGGCTGCTGAAGTGATTAAGGTTATCGAACTGGCCAGGAAAAGCTCAACGCGGGGGAAAAGACTCTATGTAAAATAGGCTCCTCGTTTTCCGCCCCGGAAATGGGCCATGGCCAAGAAATATATCTTAGACAAGAAATAGGCCATGGCCTTTGAATGAGCCATGACTCAGGATCGGGCCCCGGCATGTGAATGAAATATGGCCGGGGAGTGAGCTATGAAGTGACAGGAGGATGCCTGAGCGAACAGGCATCCATGGCTGAGTTTCTGCGGGAGGTTTAGCTCCTGCGGGGAAATTTGGAGGTGAAGGCGGCAACCTCTCCCGCAACTTTGGAGATTACCTTATCATCGCCCTTGCTCTTCAGCACTTCTATAATAAAGTCTCCCACCTGCCGAACATCATCTTCTTTCATACCTCTGCTGGTTACTGCGGGAGTACCCACACGAATACCGCTGGTTACCAGAGGACTGCGGGTATCGAAGGGAATGCCGTTTTTGTTCACGGTAATATTCGCCGCATCCAGCATTTTTTCCCCATCCTTTCCGCTGATTCCCAGGTCGGTGAGATCCAGGAGCATGAGGTGATTTTCCGTGCCTCCGGATACCACCCGAATTCCCTTTTCTGCAAAGTGGGATGCCAGCGCTTTGGCGTTGTCCAGAATCTGCTGCTGATAAGTTTTGAACTCCGGTTCCAAAGCTTCCTTGAATGCCACAGCTTTGGCTGCGATGATGTGCATGAGAGGTCCGCCCTGAATTCCCGGCATAACCGCCGAATCCAGCAGTTCGCTCCAGTTTTTCGTCCTGCCGCTCTTAGGCGCCACCACTCCCATGCTGTTTTCTCCGTCCTTCCCGATAAGGATCAGTCCGCCCCGGGGTCCCCGGAGAGTCTTATGGGTGGTTGTGGTGGTGAAATGGGCGTGGGGAACCGGTGTGGGGTGGAGACCCGCTGCCACCAGACCGGCGATATGGGCCATATCGGTGACAAAGAACGCTCCAACGGAGTCGGCAATTTCCCGAAAGCGTTTGAAATCGATAACCCGGGGATATGCAGATGCACCGGCAATGATGAGTTTCGGTTTATGGGTCTGGGCGAGTTTCTGGATTTCGTCGTAATCCAGCTGTTCGCTTTCTTTGGATACTCCGTAGCTGACAATATTATAGAGCTGACCGGAGAAGTTCACGGCGGCTCCGTGGGTAAGATGCCCCCCATGAGCCAGATCCATTCCAAGAATGGTATCGCCGGGCTTCAAAAGGGTCATATACACGGCCATATTTGCGCTGCTTCCCGAATGGGGCTGCACGTTTGCATGATCGGCATTATAAAGCTTCTTTACCCGGTCCCGGGCAAGGTCCTCGGCCATATCAACATACTCACATCCACCGTAATAGCGCTTACCGGGATACCCTTCCGCGTACTTATCGGTTAATACGCTGCCGGCAGCTTCGAGCACCGCCTGGGATGTGAAATTCTCGCTGGCAATTAGTTCGATTTTTTCCAGCTGACGCCGGGTTTCTTTCTGAATTACATCAAATAATTCGGGATCAAATGCTTCTATTCGGGACAAGAGGACCTCCAGATTCAGGGTGGGTTTTCATGAGAATAAGTCAAAACCGCTTTGGGGGTCAATGGCGGGTGAGCAGCCGTGTTGTCAGCCGTCCTGTGCCTGTTGTGGAGTTGAGAGTTTCCAGCCGGGGAAAGGGTTGGCCCAGCGGTACTGGAAGGTATTCAGCCCCGACTGAGCTGAACGGAGCATCTTCTTGAAGGGCTTCCCGATACACAGGTACCCATCCCCATCGGGGGAGGAAAAACTCCGCCCATGAGGTGACCTTGAACCCGCCGTTCTGTGCTCCCGTTTCCCCGGGAATCCGCACATACCCCCGGCGTTCCCGGGCGGGAATGCCAAGTCTGCGTAATTCATCAATAAAAATGGTAATTGCCTCAATCCCCCCCATATCCTGAAGGCTAAGCCATTCGTATATGCCTCTCGCAAGAGGAAGAGCCCCCCGGCTGGAAGCTATCGAGTTCAGCATCTCCTGCCTGAGATCGGAATCCAGAAGAGGCCGGTCGCCGAAGGCGAGATACTCCTCGTAAAGGGGCAGGAACACTTCGGCCTGGGAAAAATCATCATTTCCGTACAAGAGCCCCGGCACAGGGGCTGAGGGCTGGAGAGCCCGCCCGTATATGTGAAGGATCAGATTCCCCTCTTTGCGCCGTTCCCTGATTCCTCCGGGCAGAAGCCTGAACGCGGGTATGTTCCCCGCCGACGGCAGCGCCTGGATATATCCCCGGAAATTCCCCTGCAGCTCATACCCGTGGTTCTGCACTTCCGGAAGAGGAAGGGTGAGAATATACTCGGGCTGTGAAGGCGGCAGTTCCCCAGGGGATTCAGATGGGTCGGTACGGGGAATATCTATGGAAAGACTGAGGGAATACAGGAGCGCCTCATCTTCTGAAGCAGCGGCTTCCGTGCCCCTGCCCCGTCGGGAATACAGAGTGTTTTCCCATATGCCGTTGCCGTTACGAAGCTGAAACAGAGCACTCCGGTCATCTATCGCATCTTCCGCCGAGGAGAAGTTCAGTGAACCCAGGGAAAAGCTGAGCCGCCGGGATACCTCGCTCTCAATTGCCGAAAGCTCCTCCCGGATATCCTGATCATCAATATCTCCGCCGTCTTGGTCCCCAGGGCGAAAGGATGGAAAATACTCATACAAAGGCAAATGGATACCCACAACATGGGTTTTCGGCGGCGGGCTCTGTCCGGCTTCGGGCACCGATTGTTCGTCAGTTCCTTCACGGACAAATACCCGTCGGGATCGGGGCAATGGCATATCATCCCAGTACCAGCCGGCCGAGCTGAGTTCTCCGAAATCGACCCCTGTGACCCTCACCAGCCAGAGACTCTCATCTCCGCTTTCAGCGAGGCTTGCCTGAATTTCCGGGTTTTCTCCGGTATTCACGGGCCTGGGAATACTGTCAATATTGGTAAACAGAAGGGGGTTGCTTCTGCCCTGGGGAAGCTCCACAATTACATCCCCGGATGAAAGACCCTCGGGAATACGGAAACTTATGCGATCCCGTTCCCATTCCAAAATATAGGATGATGTAATCCTCTGCCCTCCCACATTTAGGGAGTTTCCGGGTTCCGGGGCTCCCAGAAAACGTCCGGAAAGAACTACAATATCACCGGATCTGGCCTGATCCGGGTCAATCGATTCCAAATGAGGAGTTCGGAGGAAGAAAAAGAGATTGAGTCCGAAGAGAATTGTCACCGCTGCAATACCGGTGAAAACCAAAAGCATTTTTCGAGGGGATTTCATTGCATCTTCCGTCAGTCGGCAGATTCGCCGGAGGATCCCGCCTGGTTTTCGGAAAGGCGGTAGTTACTCACGGTGATCTCCAGTTCAAGATTAACAGAACTTCCGTTGGAGGTATCGACTCCCAGTGGATAAAACACCACCGGTTCACCGGTATCCACGGGGATACTCTTCAGGCTCGTCTGATACCGCATTTTGTCTTCGCTGCTGCTCTGCACCCAGGTCTGTCCCTGGGCCACCAGCATGATGGTTTGATTTTCCTGGCGGTAGGGGGTGAACTCAACCTCAACCACAAGATTTTGACCGTTCAGGCGAACCTTCACTCCCCGTCCGGGTACTGTAAGCTCATCCATTTCCATATTCCAGATTACCCGGGACGAATCGTCTCCGCTGCCCAGAATTCTGGCCTGGATGTACACTCTGAGCACATCGTTCTCCAGTTCCTTGAGAATTTCACTGGGATCTCTGGGAAGAGTACTGCTGCCTTCTTCTCCCGTGGAGCGGTTCTGTACCCGACTGTCAGCGGCATTTCCGTCCCCGCCGGTTTCCCCGGTTGATCCGCCCTGTTGGGCCGTAATCTGGGGCAGAGAAGCAAGCATGAGGATGAGGGAAAGCAGAAGAACCCGGGAGTGTAGCAGCCCAGTGGTCATTGCGCCTCCCCTTGAGCATCAGCTGCGGTATCTTCAGGAGCGCCGCTTCCGCCGGATTCTGTATCAGGTTCATCTGTGGTGTTTCGGGATCGGGAGGGATCAGCCCGCATGAGACGGGATTCTCCCAGCAGATCCAATTCAGAAATTTCCGGAAGCTGGATTGTCAGTTCGCTGATACTCCCATTGAGATTCCTGGTACCCTCCAGCAGTCTGAGCAGCTGTTCCACATCCTGTACGTTAATCTGGAGATTGATTCCCTGCTGCCCGTCCTGTCCGCCGGCTTCCCCGGCACCGTCAACTCCGGAGCTTCTGGGTCCGGGAGCAAGGGGTTCGCTCTGCTGGCTCCCCACTGAAAGGAGATTTACCAGATTGGGATCCACCTCTGAAAACTCCGAATAGTTATCCAAATTCATATGAAAAAACTGCTCGTCCTGTACACCTGCCATTTGAGTTCCGGAGTCTCTTCCCATGGGAAGGAAGTTCAGGGCAACCGCAGCGGCGAAAATGACCAGGGCTGCCGCTGCAGCAGGAGCGGGAACTCGTATCCAACGGTGAAAAATATCCTGCCGTCTGCTTTCTTCTCTGGGGGATTCCGCTCCGTTATAACCGCTATGAGAGGGAGTGCGCCTTCTGAAGGCCCAGGTGCTTTCTTCCAGAAGGGTGTGAGGCCTTCGGTTATTCTGCTCGGCGGCATCCAAATTGCGGTTGAGCCGGTCGCGTAAGCGTTCCCGGCTTTTATCCATCTGTTCATCCAGCTCAGTATCCCGAAAATGCATAAGCTGCTGCAGCTTCCGGTAGTTTTTCAGTCGGGTGTTCAGCAGTGGATTGCCGGTAACCTGTTCAGCTATGGAATCCCGGTACGCTTCGGGGATTTCATTGTCAAGAATTTCCATCAGCAGATCGTCATTAAGGGACATGTATACCCTCCTCATCTAAGAGAGCCGCCATTTTTTCCCGGGCCCGGAACGCCCGGACCTTCACATTTGCTTCTGTAATGTCCAGAATTTTGGCAATTTCTCGATAACTCAAACCTGCATATTCCTTTAGAACAAGAACCGCACGGAATTTTTCCGGAATTTTGCCCAGGGCATCCTGCACCGCTTCATAGGCTTCCTGCTTTAAAACCAGATCCTCTCCGGATTCCGATTTCCGTTTGGGTTCATTCAACACCCGTTCATACGCCTTTCGTTCCCGGCCCTTGCGTTTGGCATAATTCAACGCCATATTCTTCGCCACCCGTATCAGCCAGTATTTGGACTGAGCCTGATCGGGCAGCTGGTCGAGCCGTTCGTATAATTTGATGTAGGCGTCATGACAGAGTTCTTCTGCAGCCTCCATATCGTTGGTGATACGGTAGGTGATGCGGATGAGTATGGGGAATGTCTCCTCATACACATCGTTGAACAGTTGTCTACGTTCTTTGCTCCAATTCATTAAACAATGGGTCCTGGTGTTTCGTTACAGATTTTTCTTCCATGTTGTTCCCTCAGGGGAATCAATAAGCGTGATACCTTCTTCCGCCAGACTGTCCCGTATTTCATCGGCCCTGGCAAAGTTCCGGGCTTTGCGCGCCTCCCGACGTTCTTCAATCAGCTGACGGATTCTCTCATCCGGGGGATCAGCTTCTGCATGTGCACCCGCGGCATGGGTGAGATCAAGCCCCAGCACTCTGTCCATTTCATGAAGGACGATGAGCTTTTGCTCATTGGGGATGTTGGGTTCTTTTAGCAATCCCCACAGCTGTGCCAATGCCTTCGGGGTGTTCAGATCATCGGCCAGGGCCTCCCGGAAAGAGTGGTGGATTTTGGCTGCGGCGGCTCCCAGGCGCTCCTCCGGATCTCCCTGGGCATACTCTGGCTTCCAGGGGGGGAGTTGGCCGATTTTATCAAGGAGTTTATGCCGCGCCGTCCGGGCCGCAGTCATGGACTCATCGCTGAAATTAAGTTGGGTCCGGTAATTCGCCCCCAGCACAAAGAAACGGTAATCCAGGGGATCATAGCCTAATTCCTGCAGCTTTCCCAGGGTAAGGAAGGTTCCTTTGGATTTGCTCATTTTTGAGTTGTCGAACAGCAAAAATGCACTGTGAAACCAGAAACGGACCCAGGGGCTCTTGCCGCCGGCGGCTTCGCTCTGGGCAATCTCGTTGGTGTGGTGCACCGGAATATGATCTGTTCCACCACAGTGAATATCAAACTGATCACCCAGATACTTTCTGCTCATGGCCGAGCACTCTATGTGCCATCCGGGATACCCTTTTCCCCAGGGGCTGTCCCAGAGCATGGCCTGATTCTCGAATTTGGAACGGGTGAACCACAGGGCAAAGTCGTGGGGATTGTGTTTGCCGCTGTCCAGGGCAACCCGGGCACCGGCCTGCTGGTCGTCCAGCTTGATTTTCGCCATCTTTCCATAGTCGGGGAATTTTGCGATATCGAAATATACGTTTCCTTCAGCAAGGTATGCGTAGCCCTTCTCTTCCAGGGTCTCCACCATGCCGATCATATCGCCGATGTGATCGGTGGCTTTGCACACAACCTCAGGTTCCTCTATGTTGAGCAGGCGGGTATCGTTCATGAATGCCCGGGTGTAGTGCTCGGCAATATCCCAGACGCTTTTCTGCTGCTCCCGGGCGCTTTTCACCATCTTGTCTTCACCGTGATCGTTGTCGTCGGTGAGATGTCCCACATCGGTAATATTCATTACGTGTTTCACCCGGTAACCTAAATATTTCAGGCTTCGCCGGAGTACATCTTCCACTATATAGGTTTTCAGGTTGCCGATATGGGCATAATTATACACCGTGGGTCCGCAGGCATACATTTTCACCAGGTTATCAGAAACTTCCAGAGGTTCTTTGGAACGGGATGCCGTATTGTACAGATTCAGTATTGTTTTTTTGTCAGCCACTTCTGTAATTTTCTCCCCACAGGTATACTTGCGACGTGGATACAACAATATTGCATAGCATCAAAAATATCAACATAAGCGCTAAGGTGGAATTCAACCGCAGCCTGAAAGATTTCACCACATTTCAGGTGGGGGGACCGGCGGATATCCTTGCCTTCCCCAAACAGCGGGACGATATTATCACACTCATACGCTGGGCACAGCAGAGCTCGGTTCCCTGGATGATTCTGGGCGGAGGAGCGAACATCCTTGTCTCCGATAAGGGCGTACGGGGACTGGTTATTGCCACCTCCTCCATGGACGGCATCCGGGTTGAGGAGGAGCTTCTCATTGCCGGGCCGGGTTCACAGATCAGCGACGCCGCCGCCTTCGCAGCGGATCATAATCTTGAGGGGCTGGATTTCATCTACGCAATGCCCGGCAGCACCGGAGGCGCGGTGTGGATGAATGCCCGCTGCTACGGCGGCGAGATATCTGAAATCCTGGAATGGGTGGACTATATAGACGGAGATCATCCCGAGCGGGGCGTACAGCGTCTGATTCCCGGAATGAATACCCGGGAGGGTGATTTTGCATACAAAAAAACCCCCTTTCAGACCAAGCCCTGGATAATCCTTGAAAGTGCGTACCGGCTCAGACCCGCAGCCGGCACCCCATTGTGGACCCGTATGAAGGAACTTGAGAATGACAGGCGAAGCAAAGGGCATTTCGCCGCCCCCTGCGCAGGCAGTGTGTTTAAAAACAACCGGGACTTCGGGGCTCCTTCGGGCAAACTGATCGACAGCCTGAACATGCGGGGCCTTCAGGTGGGCGGGGCGAAAATTTCAGATCAGCACGCCAACATCATTATTAATACGGGAACTGCCCGGGCATCGGATATTGCACAGATCATCGACCGGGTTCAAAGCCGGGTTCACCGGGAGCTAGGATTTCTGCTAGAACCCGAGGTTCTCAAAGTGGGCGAATGGGATTAGGATGAGAGAAGGCCCCGGGAGAACAGGAGGAGTTCATGAGCAACATCGACAACATCCGTGAACATCTGGATCTCATGCACCGGGACCTGCTCAAGGAAGAGCTGAACCATCTCTCCCTGAGCGAAATGCTGGATCTCTGGCAGGAGATGGGTGAAGACGAGGCCATGGAGATCTTTCTGCTCCTCCAGCTTGACCAGAAGGTTGAATTGATCACCCATCTCTCCGAATCCGAACAGGAGTGGCTGCTGAAAAGCCTCTCCCTGGAAAAAATTCGGGAGTTGCTGGACGAAATTGAGCCGGATGACCTGGCGGATATTATTCAGGCGGTGAGCCACGACGTACGCAGTTCGGTATGGAAGAGCCTCAGCGAAGAAGCCCGGCGGGAGACCCAGTTCCTGCTGAAGTTCGACAGCGACGATGCCGCCGGTCTTATGACTCCCAGGTACATTGCCCTTCGCTCCAATATCACCGTGGAACAGGCAATCCACTTCATCCGCCAGGGCGTGGATGATATAGAGACTATCTATTATGTATACGTGGTGGATCAGCTCCAGCGCATCCAGGGAGTAATTTCCCTGAGGGAAATTCTGTTCTCCAACAACGCCGAAGTGATCGGCAATAAAATGAGCACCAACGTGATCTCCGTTCAGGAAGACACCGACCAGGAAGAGGTGGCCCGGATCCTTGAGGACTACGACTTCATTGCCCTGCCGGTAACCGACCGCTATAACCGTCTGCTGGGAATTATCACCTTCGATGATGTCATAGATGTTATTCGTGAAGAACAAACCGAAGATATATACAAAATGGGAGCGATGGATGGTTTGTCGGATATCTACCTTGAAACGGGGATCTTCCGACTCATCAAAAAACGCATCCCCTGGCTCATTCTCCTGCTTCTCACCGGAACCATTACCACCAACGTACTGGCCCTCACCGATGACATTCTCTCGGCGGCGGCATTTCTGGTGCTGTTTATTCCTGTAATTACCCAAACCGGAGGAAACAGCGGAACGCAAAGTTCCACACTTATGATCCGGGGGATCGCCATGGGTCATGTGGACTTTGCCGATATGGGGAAGGTGGTGCTGAAAGAGTTCCTGGTGGGAGTTTTTATGGGTGTCATACTGGGGGGAGTGATAATCCTCCGCTCGGTATACTTACCCCCGGGGATTGCATGGTTTGAAGGGCTGGTAATCGGTCTCAGTCTGATATTTGTGGTGCTCTTCTCAACCATTATCGGTGCCGTGGCGCCCCTCTTGATTCACAAACTGGGGTGGGACCCCACGGTTATCGCAGGTCCCCTGATGTCCACGGTGATCGATGTAACCGGCTTAAGTATCTACACCTTCACTGCTAAGATGCTGCTGGGTCTTTGACCTGAATTTTCCGGTTTTGGAAAAAGCCCGAGTATTGTACGTCAGTCTTCATAATATGATTCATCACCCAATCCTGTAGGAAATCCAAAATCTCATTGCTCAGAACCGTGCGCCCCTGTTTTAATCCGTTATACAGCTCCCGGGCTTTTTGTAAAAGAGATTGATGTTCCTGAATGTGGGCTTCAGCGTGGGGATAGCCGTGTATACGAAAATTCTCCTCTTCGATTGCGAAGTGATAATCGGTATAATCGATCAGCTCCTTTACGATCTGGATGGATAGCTCATCACCCGACCCGTTTTCCATTGCAGCATAGAGTTTCTGGATCAGCCCGATGAGCACCTGATGCTGTTTGTCAAACTCCTGCACGGAGACGGACAATTCCGGCGTCCAGCTCACATACTGATCATACCCTATGGTCATGAGAATCTGCACAATTTCACCGGAACTCTGATTCAGTGAGCTAAACAATTCGTTAGCCTTCCGGGAATCCCCTTCCTTCAGCGATCCAAGAATCTCTGTAATCCTGTGGTGAAATTTCCGGTGATACTCCTCAAGGAGACGTTGTTTCCGGGCCGGGAGAACCCATCCGGAGCCGTTCGTTCTGGTCTGGTCTGCCGTGGAGCCCGCCGTGCCGGACCCTTCTGCCGGTGCGCCGGCGGTACCGGAACCGTCTGCCGTGGAGCCGGCGGCATCCAGCCATCTTCCCAGTTCGCATGCATGGGGGTCCTCAAGAGAAACGGCAGCGGGATCCATGGTTCCGTCGATCACCGCCCGGCAGGAAGCGACCAGATTAATATGGGACAGAATGAGGTTGGAAAACTCCAGCCGCTTCAGGGTTGCATCCTCCTGCTGTCCGTCTTTTTGTCCGGCGCTTTGTTCTTGTCCGGCGTTCTTTCCGTCCTTCTTTCCGGCGCTGCCCCCCAGGCCCGAATATTCAAAGCGGCGAAGCCGGGAAATAATTCCACCGTAGGTTTTGTTAAAATCCATAAAGCTGGAGGAGATTTTGGTCATTCCCAGATTGATTTCCCGGGCGTTTTTATTCAGAAGGGCCATGCTTTCATCCAGCCCGTAGGCCACGTCGTTGGAATTTTCAAGGATCGTGGTGATTTCACGGGAGGCGTAGGCCATTTCATCCATGCTCAGAGTGGTATTTCTGCTGATATTCTGCAGTTCTGTGGTTACCCCCACTACTTCCTGGGTGTTGCTGAACACTTCGCTGGTCTGATGGTTAATGTCTTCAAGGGCATGACTGATTTCATGGACGCCCTGTTCGATATCGTTGAATGCAGAGCCGCTTTCTTCACTCAGACGTGAAGCCCGTTTGATTTGTTCTCCCAATCCTGCCAGGGTCTCGCCGATGGATCCGGCATTTTCCGCGGTTGATTCCGCCAGCTTCCTGATCTCTTCGGCCACAACCGCGAATCCCCTGCCTGCATCACCGGCATGTGCGGCTTCGATTGCGGCGTTCATGGAAAGCAGATTCGTAGTGGATGCGATATCGTTGATAACGGTTATCAATTCCATTACATCGTTAATCTTCAGCTCAATAGAGCTGATCTCTTCATCGGTATCATGGATCTTTTCACTTCCCCGGGCGGTAACAGAAACCAACTCCTGAATATGTTCACTCCGGCGGGAAGAAATGTCTGAAACTTCCCGGATTCGATCATTGATGTGCTGAAACGAATTGGCTACCTGCTGAATGTTGGAATCCTGGTTGATGAGCTGTTCCTTCAAACTGCCGATGGTGGCATCTATCTGTTCCACCGCAGCAGATCCGTTACTCACCTCCATGGAGAGCTTGCTGGCAATATCCGCCGTTCCCCCGGCGGTGCTGACAACCTCTGCTGTGGATTTCAGAGTTTTCTGAATATTTCTGCTCAGCCGGGTGCCAGAACGTTCGCTTTTTTGAATTGCCAGCTGAATATCCCGGAAAAAACTGCGGGTTGCCTGGAAGATATCTCCCACTTTCCGGATATGTTTTCCCATCCTGCCATCGGCCCCGGCGGGGATGACGGCATCCAGCTTGCCCTTCCGGTAATGTTCCGTAAGTTCAAGAATTCTCCTGGGACCCCGGCGGAATATACGTAGCACCAAAAATAAAAAAACGGATTCAAGCAGAAGGGCTGCCAGAAGAACAAGAACCAGAACTGTCATAATATATAACTCCCCAAGGGTCCACCAATAGCGCAGGACAAATTTTTACTGTACTAATATCATCGATAAAAGAAGGTAATTTTTCAAGCACCAGTATCTCTAATGTGAGGCGGACTGCCGGACCGAATCCAAGCCCACAGAGAAATCGAATCGGGGCATGCCGCTCATTTCCTGCAGGTGATGAAACTCCGGAGAGTAAAGCAGACGGTCCAGATACATATCTGGTGGAAGGGACATGTTCATCTCAATGTTCATATCCGCACCCCGCTGCCGCAGGACAATTTTGGTGGTGAACGATCCGTCCAGCATCAGGGAAAAAGGAGATACAGGAGTCCCGGGGGATTCATGCTTCAATGCCAGCTTCAGTTTGCAACTCAGCGCCGGAAGCCCCCTGGCCCTCCGAAAAGATACGGCGCTAGTGACGGCACAGGGGTACAAGGAATCATCCTGTCCCGGCGCGAACCGAACCCCACATTGAATATTCCATATGGAATTCAGCGGGATATGGGCGTCCAGCTCCAGGCTACGGGGTTCGGTATTTTCAGAAAAGCGCCACCTCCCACCGCTGGAAAATGCACCCCAGTCAATTTTTCCGGCCACCGAAGTGATGCCTAACTGCACCGGCTCCCCGGCCTCCTGGAAACAGAGGAAGTCTGAGCTAAGGGTGAACAGCCCATCCAAGCCCAGCTCCATTTGCCCAGTGAGCTCCCAAAACGGGTGGATCCGCCGGCATGTATCCCCTTCCAATCCTATGGACAGCATTTCTCTGACATTAAGGCAACCATCCAGATCATATAGCAGCTCCACCCCGCCAATATAGGAAACATTCCCAGTCCATGTTCCCCGCAGCCAGGGTGAGAAGGGGCCGGGGAGATTCCCCGCTTTAATCCAGCGCAGCTGCTGTAATCCGAAACAAAGCTCCACGGATTCAGAACCACCGGACACAGAGGATGCTGTGCTCCCCCTTTCCCGGGGAAGAATTCCGGTTTTCCAACCGGCAAAAACCGCCCAATTCAGCAGCTGAATGTCCCCGGGTCTCCAGAGGAGGGTACCGCTGAGGACCTCTTCTTCGCTGCTTCCCGGGCTCCAATCCCGCTGAGCGGAAAACAGGGAGGGTGCAAAATAGAATTGGGAGAGGGACCGTTCTGCTCTGAGGATCACAGAGCAGATGCCCACATCCTTGCCCGGGGATAGGGCAGCCTGTATATCCAGGAAGGGCGGGGCTGAACCATCGTCCACACCCCCGGCGGGGAAGGCCTGTATCCCGGTCCAGATCATGGGAAGACCATGAAGCCTTCCCCCTGAGCTGAGATAGGACCAGCCGGCGGACTTGGTCAGGGGGGAGCTGAGCAGATTGCCGGAAATCGAGGAAAATGGGGCGGAAATTCGAAGCAAGAGGTCCCCGGGACGCTGAATTCCCACGGCCATGGCTCCCGAGAGGGGAGAAACAGAGCTCCCTTCCTTCATGGGGCTGAGCGAATAGCTCAGCTGGGCCGCCGCAGTGGCAGTCATGGTATTGCTGGCTTGCACAAACAGGAGAAACCATCCCGGGGGGAGATCCAAAGGATGTGTCCCGCCGCTTACCCGGGCAGGAATAGGTTCGGCGGGAACCAAGAGGAACATCCACCCCAATTGTAAGCGGCCGGAGCCGTAGGATGCCCGGCGCTCCAGCCCCGTATAGGAAAGGTCTTCATCCCCTGAGCGGACCCTGTTCACAAGACTGCTGTGAACCCTATCTGCTTCCAGCAGGCTCCCCGAATCTTCTGCTTGTTCACCCCATAACTCCCCCACAGGAATGGGACAGATCAGGAGTATTACAACAATTCCGGTAATCAGCGGTTTCACAGAAGGAAGTGGAAGTCTGCCCCGGGTGGCACATGTGTTTGGTTTGCTGTTCACACATCACAGACCGGAAAAAACCGGCTGCTGATTTGTCCATAGGGGAATCAGGGGGTGCCATGTACAAATCCCCGGAGGGAGCAGATCCTTCCGGGGCGGTGCTCCTATTTCTGAAGGGTTGAGCTGTGGATGGTATCTGCGGTGTTGTCGTCGGTAAGCCGGCGAATGATGGCAACGGCAAATTCTGCGGCCGTACCTGCACCCATGGAGGTGATCAGATTGCCGTCGATTTCAACCCGCTGCCGGGTAAGGTGTGTGGCGTCGGTGCGTTCTTCGAAACCGGGATAACAGGTAAAGTTTCGGGTACCCAGAATATCCGCGGCGGTGTTTCCCAATACAACGGCCGGGGCCGCACAGATTGCACAGACCAGCTTGCCGTCATTATTGCCTTTTATAAGCAAATTTCTGAGGTTTTGATCCGCTGCCAGATTGGCCGCTCCGGGCATTCCCCCGGGCAAAATGAGGGCATCATAATCGCTGCTGTCCGCCTGCAGCTGATGCATGTACATATCCGGGCGGACATCGATGCCGTGGCCACCGGATACCAGTTCTCCCAACTCTTTCCCCACTGCTACGGTTGTAACATCAATTCCGCTGCGGCGGAGAAAATCTACCTGGGTGAGAGCCTCAACCTCTTCGAATCCGTCTGCAAGAAATAGATACGCTTTTTTACTCATAGTACTCCTCCCTTTCTTTAACCTAATATGGATAACGGCGGGAATTCAAATCCGCCGGAAAAAAACGGGGCTGCCTGAATCAATGCTCAGACAACCCCGGAAATAATGTGCAAATACTAAGCTGTAAATTCTATGGAGTAGAACTCCGCCTATTCCCTGTCAAGAATAAACTCAACTCTCCGGTTCTTCCAGCGGTTATCAAGATCACCATGGGGAACTACCGGATCGGCACCCCCGACTCCCCTGATCTCCATTCGTTCCCAATCAACACCAAGAATGGCCAGGGCCTGTTTTACTTCCAAAGCCCTCTGGCGGCTCAGGGGAATAAGGGTTTCCCTCTGCTCACGCTCCGCCGCAGCTCCGCTGAGAAGCTGAACCGCATGACCTTCGATGGTGATATCGTACTCTCCATACTTATTGAGTATGGATTCAAGCCTCCGCAGGGTTTCAAAATTCCGCTGCTGTTCACCGGATGAAACATCGAAGAGATCCGCCGTATATCCTGCAAAATAGATGGACGGAATATTAATTCTGAACTGATCCCCTTCGGCAATCACCAGAATATCCACAGGAATTACATCGGTGGCGATACCGGTATTTTTCAGATTGTCCTCCAGGGTGAATACCACGGTATAATCGGCGGCGGACTGAACAAGCTCGCCGTTATCTCCTATTCCGTTCCACTCCAGCTGTTCCGGAGGCAGACCCTCGCCTTCCCAGGTCTTAAAACTGTTACCATAAGGATCCAGGATTTCCACATCCCAGCCGCTAATGGGCCGGTCCGCCGCCCTGGCGTCCAGACCGATGGTTACTGTGTCGTTGCTTCCGTCACCGTCGGGGCTGAACAATACGTTATCATCCAGATTTACATAGCCCTGGGGGGGATTGGTAACGAGAATAACCGTTTCATCCGCCTCCCGCTGGGTGTAGTTCCCGTTTTTGTATTCCACAAAGAAGGTAACCGTGTATTCACCATCCTGTACGGTTCGGGCATCGTTCTCCCCTTCCCAGACGATCTCTTCGGGAAGATTGCTTCCGCCCCGGAAGGTTTTGCTGATAAGTCCGTCCTGGGTGGTCAGTTTAATTTCCCAGGCCAAGAGATTCTCAGGTATGGCAACCGAGGGAAGCAGGGTCACAATGTCTTTGTAATCGTCCCCGTTGGGACTGAACACTTCCTCGTCAGCCTTGATGCTAATGGTTGCGCTGAGATTATCGATACGCAGATTCACCAGCTTTGCGCTTCCAATGTTGCCGAACTTGTTTTCGGCGCTCACCGTGTAGGTGTAGAATCCGTCTGGGAGCACTTCACCGTCTTCACCGGTTCCGTCCCAGACAAAATCTTCAACCTGACCTTCCCATGTGAGGGTTTTGACAACCTCGCCGTCCTCGTTGGTGAAGGTACCGGTCCAGATATCCTGTTCGCTGGATTCCTGGGTAATTGAGATGGTATCCCGGTCTCCGTCATCGTTGGGGGTGAAGAGCCTCCGGTCCACGTCGGCGGTAACCTCGGGTCGGTCTCTGCCCACTTCAATGGCCTCATCGCTGCGGACAAAGGGATTATCACCGTTAAGATACATAATGTTCATTTCCACAAAGTAGTCGCCGTCGGGTACGCTCTGATTGTTGTTTCGCACACCCGCCCATTCAATATAGGGAATCACTTCCCTCACCTGGCGGGTGAAGTAGGGCCGGCCGTCTTCACTGTTCACAATTGTGAGTACAAAGTATTCAATTCCCTCGGTAACGGGAACCTGGGGCGTAATCCGTACAACTTCGTAGCCTGCATCCCCGCCCGGTGCGAGAATAGTTCCGGACAATTGAATAGACGTAGCCGCCCGGCTGGTGGTGTCTTTAATAAACCTCGCCACATCTGAGAGTCCCTGATTACCGGCCTGATCGGTGGCTCTCAGATACAGCTGATAGTTTCCGTCGGCAATTTCATTTCCCGTAAGGGGATTGGTACCGTCCCAGTTGAACGGAAAATCAATTCCCGCATTCAGAATTTCTTCCAGGGCAACCACTGTCTGGTTTTCCTCACTGTCTTCAAGTACCAGTTCCCAGTCCACGCCCTCTTCATACTGGGCGTCGATGGCCAGATAGGGCTTGGCTTCTCCGCCGAAATAGATGGGGTTACCCAGTTCTCTGCCCTCGGGAGCGGAGTCGGCGGACAGACTGGCATTTGGAGCCGTGCTGTCCATAATTACATCCACGGCCTCTGATTTGGACAGGTTGCCGTTTTCATACGATACGGAAAAAACCGCTTCATAGGTTCCGTCATCCAGGGGTACTGACCCGGCTTCCGGTCTTCCGGGGTTTCCCGTCCCGTCAAAGGAAATACTGTTGGGAACATTGGAAGCATCGCCTGCGAAACGGCGGTATACAATTCCTTCATCATCTTCTATTTCGAGCTTCCAGCTTTCCAGACCGTCTGTCTCATTAATACTGATGAGGAAATCAAGGGCTTCCCGTTGAAAGCGGGAAAAATACGGGTTTTCACCGGCTATGCTCATTTCCACATTCGCCGCAGCGTAGCTGAGAACAAACTCTATACTCTCTTCCACGCTGTTTCCCGCCCGGTCTGTACCGATGAGTCTGAATTCATAGTCTCCCTCGTTCTGGAGGGTCCCCGAAGGATCGTTTCCGTCCCAGCTGAACTTGGAAGGAGCAAGAATATCGCTTGCTGCGGTATCCCCTTCAGATTCACGGGTCTGATCGATCACCGTATCTCCCGCTGAGTTGAGAACCTCAAGCTCCCAGCGTTCCGCGGTTCCGGTTCGGATATCGAAGCTGATGCTGTCGCGCTTACCGTCATTGTTGGGTGAAAAAATGAGGATTTCCGGTTCAAGCTCAACAATTTCCGGAGGACGGGTATCCACAACCACCGAAAGGGGGGCGGTGGAAGCAAGTTTATCGAAGGAATCCCGGACATACAGCTGATAAAAATACTCTCCGTCGGGTACGGTGTTTCCCTCGTTGTCCCTGCCGTCCCAGCTCATGGTCTCAGGCACGGCAACTGAAGGTATTTCCCCCACGTTGAGCAATTCGCCTACGAAGCCTCTCCCTTCCAGATTCTCCTCGGCCACCGAGTAGATCACCTCACCGCGCTTATTATAGATACGCAGCTCATAGCGCTGGATTGCCGCATTATCCTGAATGGTAATTTGGATGTTCTCTATTTGGAGAGTATCCTTACCTGTTTCCGGATTACCTGGACTGATGTAACGGGGCGGTTGACTGAGAAAAATTTCCGTTTCAGTCTCCTGACCTCCCCCTGCAAAAATTGATGCGGAAAATATCAGCATCAAAAAAATGGCACTCAGTATACGTTTCATATAGATCACTCCTTAATACTCCTCAACTTGAGAACGGGCGTACCGAAAATCGAAGATTTCCGAAACTGCCCCTCTAAAATATATCACCATATACCCGGTCTTTGTGAGATTTTACCTTAATTCACGATAAAAACCGTGATTAATTGCAAATTCTAATATGATGATGGACAATGGATTTGGGTATATGATACCGAACCCGGGCCGTAAACGGCAACATCCCGTATGAAGCAATGCTTCATGAAACGGCGGATACACCGTATTCAGGCGGTAATATCAATCTAAAGGATAGCATATGGAAATCGTGGAATGGTTTTCCCAGCTTCAGCCCCTTACACAAGCTTTGTTGGGAACCCTGTTTACATGGCTGCTCACCGCCCTGGGAGCAGCCATGGTGTTTTTTTTCAAAGAAATCAAGATGCGGGTATTGAACGCCATGCTGGGGTTTGCCGCAGGAGTAATGATCGCCGCCTCGTTCTGGTCCCTCCTGGCACCGGCTATCGAAATGACCGAACAGCAGGGAGGTATTCCCTGGTTGCCTGCAGTTACAGGATTTCTCTTGGGTGGTATTTTTTTGTGGGGTGTGGACCAGATTCTGCCCCATGTACATATTGGTCAGAAGCGTGAGGAGGCGGAAGGCATCCATACAAGCTGGAGACGGAGCGTTCTGCTAATTTCCGCCATTACTCTCCACAACTTTCCCGAAGGTCTCGCCGTGGGAGTGGCATTCGGCGCCCTGGGTGTGGGCGCTCCGGGTGCGAGTCTTGCAGGTGCCATTGCACTGGCTCTGGGAATCGGCATTCAAAATTTTCCCGAAGGTGCAGCGGTATCCGTTCCCCTGCGGCGGGAAGGTGTTTCCCGAAGAAAAGCGTTCTTCTACGGCCAGATTTCCGGAATCGTGGAACCCATCGCCGGGGTAATCGGCGCCGCCATGGTTCTGTTCATGCGCCCCCTGCTTCCCTACGCTCTGGCATTTGCGGCGGGAGCCATGATTTATGTGGTGGTTGAGGAATTAATCCCCGAAGCTCAGACCGACAAAAACACCGATGTGGCTACCATCGGAGCCATGCTGGGGTTCGCGGTGATGATGTTTCTGGATGTAAGCCTTGGATAAGTCGGTAACTTCAGGCGGGCCCGGGAGGAATTAACCCGGGAACCGTCTGCGCCGGTACGATTCATCCCTGCAGAGGGGGCGGACCATCTTTTCCAGGCCGTTTACTTTAATCTCAAGCAAATTCTCCATAAGCACCCCCAGTCTTCCCCGGGGGAACCCCTTCTCCCTGAACCAGAGCACATATGCTTCTGGAAGATCCACCAGATATCTACCCGCGTAACGCCCGAAGGGCATTTGGGTATTGGCTATTTCCAGCAGAATTTGTTCCCCGTCTTCAGAATTCTGTTCTTCCATTTTTCCCCCTCCCCTCCCGCCGATGCATCCGCCCCGGGCTGGGATTTTGTGAACGCCGCCGATTATCCTGTATCGGCCGCTATCCAATATGAGTTATCCTGCACTGGCTGCTATCCAACAGGAGCCGCCATTCCGTTTGTGCGGCTATCCTGAGCCTGGCGCGGCGCTGACGGTCAAGAGTATACCTGAGCAATAAATTAGAGAATAGCGTCGGGATATTGTTGAATTTGATTCAATTATATCCTACCATCAGATCCAAGCTTCAGCCATATACCCAGGAGTTGCCATGCAGAATCAGGATCTTACACAGAATCAGTTACGCCGGTTTTACCGTTATATGCTCAGTGCCAGGGAAGTTGACCGCCTTGAGGACCAATTCACCAAACGGGGAGAAGCATTTTTCCACGTTTCCGGGGCTGGTCACGAGGGCTCGGTGGTTCTGGAAGACATTCTCGGGGACCAGGACTGGCTCCATTGCCATTACCGGGATAAAGCCCTCATGCTTGCCCGGGGGGTGAGCAATGAAATGTTTTTTCACAGCCTCTTCTGTAAAGACGCATCCCATTCACGGGGAAGGCAGATGTCCGCTCACATCAGCGATCCCGAGCATAAGGTGTTGAGCCTGGCGGGTCCCGTTGGCAACAACGCCCTCCCGGCGGCGGGCATAGCCGCCGAGGTGAAGACTCAGGAAGGCAGTCCGGTGGTGCTCTGTGCTCTGGGGGACGGAATGACCCAGGAGGGAGAGGTTCTCGAATCCATTGCCCATTCTGTGAGGGAAAGGCTTCCGGTTCTCTATTTTGTTGAAGATAACGTGTACGCAATATCCACCCAGACCCGGGGACAGACCTTTTTCTCAACTCCCGACGGCGAAGCCGAAAGCTTTTACGGAATCCCCATCGTTCGAATAGACGGCTGTAATATTGTTGAGTCCCATAGCGCTTTGTCCAGGGTTGTGACAGAGATGCGGGAGACCCGAAATCCGGCAATCGTGATTTTCCAGGTTGACCGGATATCCAATCACACCAACGCCGACGACCAAAGCGTGTACCGCAGCGCCGAGGATATCGGCCGCTCGGCCTCCACCAGAGATCCCCTGGTTCACTGCAGGAACCTTCTTCTGGAATCGGGGATGAACGAAGATGAGATCAAATCTCTGGAGGAGGAAGTGAAGTCAGACGTTCATGAGGCCGCTGACCGAAGCCGCCGCTCACCTGAACCTGACTCGGTATTCGACGCAAAGCGCCCCCTTTCCCCCGCCTATCTGAAAACCGAGGAATCCCGCGGCAGCTATGAAGGACCATCCACGGACGGTGAAAAGCAATGCATGACCATGATCGAAGCCATACGGGAGAGCTTCCGGATTCGCCTGGAAAACGACAAACGGCTCAGTCTGTTCGGAGAGGATATTGAGGACCCCAAGGGGGATGTATTCGGCATTACCAAGGGCTTGAGCACCGCCAATCCCGGACGGGTTCTCAACAGTCCTCTGAGCGAATCCACCATTGCAGGGGTGAGCGTCGGGCGGGCTCTTGCGGGAGGCAGACCCGTGGGATTCATACAGTTCGCCGACTTCCTGCCCCTGGCGTACAATCAGATTTTCTCCGAAATGGGCAGCATGTATTGGAGGACCGACGGAGGCTGGGATGCACCTGCAATCCTGATGATCACCTCCGGAGGATACAAGCCGGGCCTGGGACCCTTTCACGCATCCAGTCTTGAAGCCATGGCGGTGCACACACCGGGTGTGGATGTGGTGATGCCCTCTTCTGCGGGGGATGCTGCGGGACTGCTGAACTCAGCGTATGAGTCGGGACGCCCTACTCTCTTCTTTTATCCCAAAAACTGTCTGAACGACCGAAACAGGGCCACCAGCCCGGATATTGGCAAACATTTTGTTCCGGTGGGGAAGGCCCGGCGGGTACGCTCGGGCTCGGATATAAGCCTGATCGGCTGGGGAAACACCGTATCTCTGATGAACAAGGCCGCAGCGGCCCTGGAAGAGAAGGGAGTTGAAGTGGACCTCATAGATCTGCGCTCACTCTCTCCCTGGGACAAGGATATGGTTCGGGAATCAGTAGGGAAAAGCCGCAGGGTGATTATCGCCCACGAAGACAACCGTTCCTCGGGCTTCGGGGCGGAGATTCTGGCCTATTTGAGCGAAGAGCTTTCCGGAGGCTTCAGTTCCCGGCGTGTAGTACGGGAAGATACCTATGTTCCCTGCAATTTCGGCAACCAGCTGGAAGTGCTTCCCTCTTACAAAGAGATTCTTGAAGCTGCTGTTCAAATGCTTCAGGGTGATATGGAATGGGATAAACCGTTAAGCGCCGGAGAGGGGGAGTTCCTGGTTGAAGCAATCGGTTCCAGCCCCTCTGATGAGATGGTAACCGTCATTGAGTACCTGGTTAAGGCAGGGGAAGAGGTAAAAGAAGGAGAGCTGGTCGCCAGCGTGGAGGCGGATAAAGCGGTTACCGAAATTGCCGCACCCATTTCCGGCACAGTTCGGGACCTTCTGGTGGAGATCGGCGATGAAGTTGCCGTAGGAACCCCGCTGATCCGGCTGCTCACTGAAGATGCCGCAGTGCCCAAACCTCCCACCAGGGAAGAACCGGGCACGCCGGTTATCAGACTTGAACCCCTGCAGTTCCGCAGCAGCGAAATCTCGGACCATGTGGAAACACCCGATTCAGCCTCCCCGATACTTGTGGGGATCGCTGGAGTTGCCCACTCTGCAGGCTCACGGATATTGGATAACGAAGAAATCTCCCGGCTCTGCCCCAGCTGGAGCCCCGAAGATATTGTGAAACGCACGGGAATTCAGCGGCGCCGTTGGGCCGGTGATGACCAGAGTGCCGTGGGCATGGCCGTGGAAGCAGCAACGGAACTGATGAACCGGTTCAATCTTGAGGCCGGAGATCTTGGGGGAATATATCTCTCCACCGGCACCCCGGACACGATTACCCCGTCCCTGGCGTGCCGGGTTCTGGACCGCTTACCGGGCTGTGATCCAGGCACGGAAATACCCGCCATGGACTTTTCCGCAGCCTGCTCCGGGTATATTTACGGACTGCAGATAGCCCACGATGCCCTCGTGAGCACCGGCGGCGGGAAGCCCATCCTGCTGATTACCACTGAACTTCTCTCCAGACGGCTGGACAGCAGCGATCCTTCAACTGCACCCATCTTCGGGGATGCGGCCACCGCCACACTTATCAGCGCAGCCCCACGGGGTGAAGCCGGGGAAACGGATCACATTCTCCCCATATACCGAATTCACCGACCATCTCTGTTTGCAAGCCCCGATACCGAACAGGCACTCACCGTCCCTCTGCATGAGCAGCGGGGAAGTGAAGGAGAAACCGAATATATCAGCATGGAAGGGCCGGTAATCTATCAGAAAGCGGTACGGGCCATGATCTCATCCTTGGATACTGCGGCCAAAGCTTCGGGCTTCAAGGCGAATAATCTGGATCTCATTGTGCCCCACCAGGCGAATCAGCGGATTATTAATGCGGTACGCCAGAGAATGAAACTGGACAGCTCCCGGGTGTTCTCCATGATTAAGGATTGGGGAAACACTTCATCATCCACCATACCCCTCTGTATCGAACAGATCCTCAACGACGCGGATGAACTGGGACAGATCGGGGCGGCAACAGCTAGCAGCGGCAGTCTGCCCTCCACCCTGGGGCTAACCGCGTTCGGAGGCGGGTTCACCTATGCAGGGGCGGTCCTGGAGCGGGTGTAACCCCCGGCCCGGAAACCCCTGCTTGCCCGGGGTACTCAGCCCCCATTTATGCTTTGAGAATAATCGTGGCGATGCTGTGTGCGGGCAGCTTCAGTTTGAAGCGCTGCTCTCCGATTCCCAGAGTGCTGCTTTGTTCCCCGTCGCCGTCGTTCATTGCAACCGCCGCAATCGAAGCGTCGGGACGCTGAAAGGCGGCGCAGGAGATGGAATCCCGCTCCCCGGCCTTGGGAACGCCTCCGGATATCCCCAAAGAGATTTCCAACGCTTTGGACCCGGGGGGGATAAAACGGCTGAAATGTCCGATGTAGTAATAGGATGAATTATAGATCAGACGGTCGTTGCGGGTGTCGGCAATAATCGGTGCATCGCAGAGATTATTCACATGATTCGGCCCTCCGGTTTCATCCAGCACCAGATTCCAGTCTATGTAGCCTTCACACCAATTATTGAAATCTCCAATCATGTTTCGGGCGTAGCGCTCTCCGGTGAACCACTCACCGATTTTACACCCTCCTTCCTGACATCCTTCTGTAAAAAGAAGGTGCTTGTGGGGAAACATTTCATGTACACGGGATAAGTTTGAGAATTCTTCCGACACATACCAATGATACCCGGTTCCCCACACATATTTTGAAGCCTCAGGATCCGAGAGCACTGTTTCGGCACGCTCAACCATAATGTCCCGGTTATGATCCCAGATCAGCAGCTTGATATCCGCCAATCCGCTGCGCTCAAGACGAGGCCCAAGGTAATCCCGCACGAAATCCCGTTCTTCCTCGGCGCTGTAAATGCAGGAATCCCAGATTTGTACCGCATCGGGCTCATTCTGCACGCTTACACCCCACAGAGAAATTCCTTCCTCTTCGTATGCCCGGATAAACTTCACAAAGTATTCGGCCCAGAGATCATGGTACCGGGGCAGCAGCTTCCCGCCGTTATTCATTTCTCCGTTGGTCTTCATCCAGCCCGGAGGGCTCCAGGGTGATGCCAGCAGCTTCAGGTTCCGACCTGCGGCAGCCGCCGCATCCCGGATCATGGGGATTATGTGTTCCCGATCGTGTGCAACGCTGAAACTCTCCAATCCCTCATCATTTTCCTCAACATAGCTATAATTGCCCAGGGCGAAATCGCAGCTGTGAATGTGCACTCTGCCCAGGGAATACCCGTGACCCCGTTGGGGATGAAAGTACGCGTTGAGCGCTTCTTCCCGAAGCCGGGGATTCAGTCTGGAAAGGCTCAGTGCAGCCGCTTCAGTAAAGGCACCCCCGAAGCCGAGAATCTCCTGCCGAGTGCGATGCTCATGAATTTGAATATCCACTGAAGGTAATTCATGACTCTCATATGCTGAAATATAGGCGTCCCGATCCATCTCCTGGAGCCTTTGTCCTCCGTCTTTGGAGCTGAGTATAAGTGTGTGTATGTTCATATGTTTTCCTGTAATGCCCGTCAGGGCCTGGTAGCAGTTTTTTCCCGGTTGATGCTTCCCCGGGGTTCAAACACAACCGGGAATATAATTTCCCGGGTATCCAGGGGTTCACCGTGTATCTGGCGGATAAGCGAACGTGCGGCTTCAAAGCCCATCCCCTCCAGATCCTGGATTACCGTGGCCAGTGGCGGATTGGTGTAGGCTGTAATCTCATGGCCGTCGAATCCTGCGATGGAAAGATCCTCCGGGATTCTCAGTCCCACCTCCGAGGCACCCTCCAGCAGCCCCAGGGCCATGAGATCTGTGGCCGCAATAACTGCAGTGGGACGGCTTTTCATGGATGCAATTTTCCTGGCAGCAACCCGTCCCGATTCCATTGTGAAATCGCCATGGAGGAAATACTCCTCGTGAAACGGAATATTCCGCTCCTCTAGTACATCTTTGAAACTTTCAAAACGGTCAGTTGTATCCTGTGTCCAGCGATCAACATGAAGATAGGCAATCCGCTGGTGCCCCTGATTAATCAGATACTCGCTGATAAGCCGGGTCCCCCAACTGTTATCCGAGTCCAAATGACAGATCTCCGGATGGGTTCCATGCTCTCCGATAATCACACAAGGGATTTCATCTTCCAGAATTTTCCCGTAGTCGATATCCCCCCGGTCTATCCCCAGCAGGATTAAGCCGTCAGCCTTTCGTTGATAATAGGGCCTGAGAAAATCAAAATTTTCATCCGGTTCCCTCTGGGTGGAGAGGAGAATATCGAAACCGGCCTGCATACAGTATTTTTCTATACCGATAAGAAGGCGGCGGTAGTAGGAAGTCTCTTCAACACCGATGGCGTCCGAGAGATGGGGCATAACCGCGATGGTGTTCACCCGGTTCGCGCTAAGTCCCTGTGCAAAGCTATTCGGATAGTAATTCAGTTCCTTGATAGCCTTCAAAACCCTTTCACGGGTATCGGGCCGTACATTTCCCTTGTTGTTTATGACCCGGGATACGGTAATGAACGAAACATCCGCCAGCCGTGCCACATCTTTCTGAGTTGCCACCCTTGCCTCCCGGCACATTGGTTTATACTTGTTCAGTCTATCTGAAAATTACGGCTTGTGTGAATAAACCGTCCCGGGGAAGTATATCCCCGGGACGGTGCCAACCGGCGCTGCCGGCAGTGTTTTACGCTGTAAGTGGACTATCCGCCTAATTCAGACCGAGCTTTGCCTTGTTTTCATCCACCCTGGTCTGTTGATACTCCATTAACTGGGCAAGCCCCAGTTGCTCCTTCCGTCGGATCCAGCTGTCCCAGATCTCCTCAAATTCCGCTTCGCTCTCTGCATTCAGCAACGCGGGGAGCATTTTCCCTCTCAGTTCAACCAGTTTGGTGCTGATGATACCCAGTTCGGTACCCGCCGGAGGAGCAATATCATCATAGGCTGCATAGCTCACCGTGTATGGAAGCGTCCATTCTATGAGCTCTTTGCCGGGACTCACCGGTTCAGGCTCCCACTGAGCGAACATCGCATTGTCCATGAGCATCCAATAGGTGGTTACCGCACCATGCACCTTGTCGAACTGTCCGCGGTCGGTCTGCAGCATATCAAGGGCCTCGGGTGTGAGCTGATCCTTACCGTCCCGTGTTTCCCAGGTTACCCCTTCAACTCCCAAATAGAAATCTTTCTGCCCTTCTTCGCTGAGCATGTAGCTCATGAAACGGATTGCCCGGGCAGGGTCTTCCACGTTTTTGGATATGAGGGTGATAGTCCAGCCTGCGACTCCCTGCCCCGCAAGCCGCGGGTCGTCCAAATCTGTATTTGCCGGACCGTCAACTGCAATGTAAATAGAGTCGGGGTCATTTTCGTACAGGATCTGTTGCTGACCGGCGAAATCTGTTCGTTGATAGAGCATGGAAAAGTAGCGGCCCTGTGCAATTTTTTCCTCCATCTGCGCCCGCTTATCCACAAACACATCTGTGGTTATCAGGCCTTCTTCCCGAGCCTGTCGAAAGGTTTTGAGCCATCTTTTGTATTCAGGATGGGCAAAACGGTCGATAAGTTCTCCGTTTTCTTCGTAGGGGATGGCCAGGAAATTTTGCAGGTATGCTTCCAGACTGTAGTTTCCCGAGTCGCCGAACTCATGCATACCGAAGGGAATGAGCGGCTGTCCTCCGATATCCGGGAACATCTCTTTTGCTCTGCGCAGGGTATCCAGAAAACTTTCAGGGGTGCGCATCTCCGGTTCGCCCAAAGCTTCATACATATCTTTTCGAACCAGAAAGGTTTGATTTGAGGGCAGATCATACTTATTATAGTCGGAGGGTGAGAACGACGCGTTGGGATAACCATACACGTGACCGTCATCACGGGTATACCATCCAAGACGCTCATCCACCGCAACTTCAAAGAAGTAGGGGTCGTATTGCTCAGCCAATTCATCCAGAGCATACACCAGTTCCCCGTCTATCATGTCGTTGACCTGGCCTTCCCACCATCCCAGTGTAATAAAGTCGGGAAGCTGGTCTCCTGCTATAAGAGTATTCAGCTTCTCCGCTTCGTTACCTGCGGGTACGATGAAATTGATGTCCACGCCGGTTTTCTCGGCAACATACTCTGAAACCGCATCACCTTCACCCCACTGGGACGGAAACCATGAAAAATGAATATACCAGTCAAATGTGATGGGGCTGGTATCCAGCTTCCACCCCGGTTGATCGGCACTCAGCTCCACATTCGACCCCTCTCCGGAACCGCTCCGTTCCCCCTGACCTTCAGCGACCAGGGGCATGCCCATCACAAGGGCAAACACCAGAATAATACTCGCTATTCTGCTCATACAACCTCCATATTCCCCATCCGGAGAATTAACCTTTTACTGATCCGATCAGCAGACCCTTCACAAAGTACTTCTGCAGGAACGGATATGTAACGACAATTGGCAGTGTGGCCACGATCATGGTGGCCAGTTTGATTGATTGGGAAGTGACCGACTGGGTACGCATCCCCTCGGGCATATTCGCCAGCATCTGATTGGAGCTGGTTTCCGCAATTACCCGGTACAGGTAGGAAGAAATCGGCTGCAGCGATTCGCTGTTCACAAAAATTACTCCGAAAAAATAATCATTCCAGTGCCACACTCCATGAAACAGCGCAATGGTTGCAATTACCGCAGTTGAAAGGGGTAATATGATCCTCACAAAGATCACGAATTCATTGGCACCATCAATGAGGGCCGATTCTTCAATGCTTTCGGGAAGCTCCCGGAAAAACGACATAAAGATAATCAGATGGAAAAAATTGAACATGGTGGGAAGAATATAGACCAGAAAGTTATCCAGAAGATGGAGCTCCTTGAACAGCAGAAAGGTGGGAATAAGGCCGCCGTTGAAAAACATGGTGAATGTTCCAACTGCAAGGAAAAAGCCCCGGAACGGCAAATGCTTTTTGGAAAATGCGTATGCCGTCATTCCGGTGAAAAACACATGGGTGACCGTCCCGATCACTGTCCGGAGAACGGAAATCACGAAAGCCCATAATATGTCCGGAGATTGGAACACCGCCTGGTAGCTTTCCAGACTGAATTCCCTTGGCCACCAGTAAATTCCTCCCAGAAGGGCATCGCTGCCGTCATTGAAGGACAAAACCACGGTATACCAAATTGGATATAGGGTAATGCCGCAGATGATAATCATAATGCTTATATTGACTATATTGAAAAGGTCAATTCTTCGGTGCTTCATTCCTGCTATTGCCATATCCCTGTCCTAATAAAGAGAATGTCCGTTCACCTTTTTCGAGAAGGTGTTAGCCCCCCAAAGAAGAATGAGAGCTACAATGGATTTGAAAAGAGCGATTGCCTGGGCATAGGAAAACCGTGCATTTCGAATTCCAACCCGGTATACAAATACATCTATTACATCACTTGCACTTTGATTGAGGGAGTTTCTCAGAACCAGTATCTGATCAAAGTTCGTGTTGAGAATTCCGCTGATAGCCAGAATAAGGAGAATTGAAATGGTGCCGGCAATGCTGGGAAGGGTGATATGGCGCATCTTTTGGAAGCGGCCCGCACCATCCATGGTAGCCGCTTCGTACAGACTGGGATCAATTCCGGCAATTGCCGCAATATAAATAATTGCTCCCCATCCCAGCTCCTTCCAGATATCCGAAATAACCACAATGCCCCAGAACTTATCCGGCTCCGCCAGCCAAAACAGCGGTTCTTCGATCAGCCCCAGCTTCATGAGGAAGTCATTGATAATTCCCACATCGGAAAGCCAGTTCATCATGATTCCGCCGAGAACCACCCAGGAAAGAAAGTGGGGAAGATAGGAAATTGTCTGCACTGTCTTCTTGAATTGAAAACTTTTAATCTCGTTAAGAAACAGGGCAAAAATGATCGGAAGAGGGAACCCGATAAGCAGTTTGTAAAAACTGATTCCCAGGGTGTTCTTCATGACCCGCCAAAAGTCCCCCTCGGCAAAAAGTTCCTTAAAATGATACAGGCCAACCCAGGGAGCCTCGGAAATACTCTGAATAATCCGGTAATTCTTGAATGCGATAATGATTCCATACATGGGTATGTAATTGAAAACTATCATCCATACCAATGCAGGTACCGCCATGTATAAAAGATACCGGAACCGGAAGAGTTTTCGTTTATCCGGCAGCTGAATTGACTTCATATAAACCGTCCTGTTGGGTGAATAGAAAAACAGTAGCACGGGTTAATGTTTCCGTAAACATTTTTTTGCAGAATCTTGCATCCCTTGATATCATATTTGGGTTACTCATCGGAATTCTTCCCAATTAGATCCCTATATCCAGGACATTTTTTCGATTTACACCCCATATTTTGAAGCATCAGGATCACAGCTTATTGTTTACGCAAACATAAATTCGTGCTATAATGGCATAATTATCCCGCAGATATCACTCGTCAGGAGACAGAAATGAATACTCAACAGCTCAAAATGGGAATATCACCCCTATTCCATGGAAACAGCACCCCCCGGGGGGAAATCATCTTGAAACAGGACCGGGAATGGTATTGCATTTCAGACTATGATTGCATGAAACCGTTTTTCATGTCCGTTACCAACCCGGATAATATCTGGATGTTCCTCTCTTCCACCGGGGGCATTACAGCAGGACGGGAATCCAGGAATAACGCACTCTTTCCCTATTACACTGTGGATAAAATCACCGAAAACTTCCGGAACACCGGTTCCTTCACCCGAATCCTGGTTCACAGCTGCACGGGAACCTATCTTTGGGAACCTCTTCTCTGGGACGGAAACCACTTCTACAATAGGACCAGGAACCTGTATAAGGCGGTATACGGAGATGCAGTGCTCTTTGAGGAGATCAATCACGACCTGGGAATTACATTCTCCTATTGCTGGGAAGCCAGCCCCGGCTACGGCATCCACAGGGGGGCTTCCATTTCCGTAGATAATCCGGACATTGAAAAAGTCCGGATTGTGGACGGTATCCGCAACATTCTCCCTGCCAGCGTGAATGAACAGCTTCAAACCGGCATGAGCAACCTGCTCAATGCATATAAAAGAAATGAATCGGATCTTCAAACCGGTCTGGGCATATACACATTGAATGCCACCTTAACCGATCAGGCGGAACCCAGCGAAAGTCTGAGAGCCACCACAGTGTGGTCATACGGAATTGGGGAATATACGCTTCTTCTCTCAGAGTCCCAACTTGAAAATGTGAGCAGGGGCATACCCACCCGAAGTGAAACTGATATTCGGGGACAGCGTGGTGCATACATCTGCGATTTCACACTTGCCGGGGATAAGCTCGACGGCAGCTGGGGCTTTGTCGCTGAACTGAAACAGGATCACCGGAGCGTCCACAATCTTCGCAAACGTCTTCTCGAACAGAAAACGCACCTGGAAACAGAGCTTGAACAGGACCTCACCCGGGCCCGGAAAGATCTGATAAAAATTCTTGAGCGTAATGACGGTCTGCAGGAGGTTGGGAGCAAAGAAAGTCAGTATCACCACAGTCTCAACGTACTGTTCAACGTTATGCGTGGTGGGTATTTTCTCAACGGATATACCATTCACGGTCATGACTTTTCTGACTTTGTAAACGACTGGAATTCCGATCTGTCCCGGGCTCACAAGGATCTTCTTTCCTCCCTTCCCAAAGAAATATCCATCGGGGAACTGCAAAATATCTGCCAGAAAAGCGGCGATCCGGATCTGATTAGAATGAGCTTTGAATATCTTCCCTTAAGCTTCAGCCGCAGGCACGGGGATCCCAGCCGCCCCTGGAACATGTTCTTCATTCAGACCAAGGATGAGCACGGCGAACCTGTTACCGGCTATCAGGGGAATTGGCGGGATATCTTCCAGAATTGGGAAGCCTTATGCTTCTCCTACCCCCAATTTTATCTTTCAGTGATTACCAAATTCCTCAACGCCACAACCATAGACGGGTACAACCCGTACCGAATATCCCAAAACGGTATCGACTGGGAGGTTCCCGAACCGGATAACCCCTGGGCAAATATCGGGTATTGGAGCGACCACCAGATTATCTATCTGACCAAACTTCTGGAAAATGCCGCCCACTTCCTCCCCGAAGGACTATCCCGGCTCTTTCACGCCAAAATGTTCACCTTCGCACGGGTGCCCTACAGAATTGCGGAGTTCTCCCAGCTTGAAAAGGATCCGTACAATTCGATCAGCTTTGACCATGAGTTGGATCGGGAAATCCGCTCCCGGAGAAACATTCTGGGAGCGGATGCAGCCCTGATTCCGGATGGGGAATCCCGGCCGCTGAAAACCGGATTCCTGGAAAAACTGATCATCCTGCTCCTGGCCAAGGCAGCGAACTATGTACCCGGCGGAGGTATCTGGATGAACACCCAGCGCCCGGAATGGAACGATGCAAACAATGCATTGGCCGGCTGGGGACTCTCTATGGTGACTCTCAGCTATCTGCTGCGCTTTATTGAACAGATTGAATCATTGCTAAACCTCGTGGATGACAACCAGGTGGAATTTAACCAGGAAGTCTACGCCTGGCTGGAAGAAAGCAGAACAGCTTTTGCGAAGATATCCCCGGAAGCCCATAACAATCCGGCAAGTCGCTATAAAGTTCTCAAAGCACTGGGAATCGCAGCTGAACACTACAGAACAGCCGTGTATGACCGTGGGTTCAGCGGAAAAAGCATCAGAGTGGAGCGCAATTCCATTCTCGAGTTTCTGAAAAGCTGTAAAGACACGTTCATCCGCACCATAGATACCACCAGACTTCAGGATGGAAGTTTTGAATCCTACATGGTGCTGGAAATAACGAATCAAACTGCGGTAGTTCATACCCTGTACCCAATGCTTGAAGGACAGGTTGCCGGACTATCACTGGATATTTACCCCAGCGAAGAAATCATCCGTATTCTGGAACTTCTGAAGAAGGGACCGCTATACCGTGAGGATCAGAAATCATACATGCTCTACCCTTACAGGGATGTGGCGGGCTTTCTGGACAAGAATTCCGTTGATGAAAAACAAATGAACCAACTCTCACCGGAGTTAAAAACACACCCCCGTCTGGGGGAACTCATACATCAAGATGAAAACGGAATGTGGCATTTCCACGGTGACTTCAGAAACGCCGCTGATCTGGAACGACGGGCATCATTTCTCTCAGAATCCCAACAGGATGAGCTGATACGGCTCTTCGAAGAAACCTTCCATCATCGGATGTTCACCGGGAGATCGGGCACATTTTTCGCCTATGAAGGTCTGGGAAGCATTTACTGGCATATGGTATCCAAGCTGCTTTTAGCCGCCCAGGAACGCCTTACCGACAGCGTGCTCAGGGGCGATGCTCCGGAATTAACCACCAGACTCAAGGAGCTGTACATAGAAGTCCGAAAAGGCTTGGGATTCAACAAAACTCCCCAGGAATATGGTGCGGTTCCTCTGGATCCATATTCTCACAGCCCCTGGGGGCAGGGTGCAAAGCAGCCGGGTATGACAGGGCAGGTAAAAGAAGAAGTACTCACCCGTTTCACAGAACTGGGTATGGTAATCAGAGACGGATCTATCCGATTCATGCCCGAACTGATCCTGGAAGATCAGTGGATCCCCGCTGAAAAAGAGTTCCGGTTCCAATTCTGCGGTACCCGCTTCAGTGTTAATCGGGCTGCAGAAAACCGAATCCTCATTCATGTATCAGGTAAAGAGTCGGAGAGTATATCCGGTCTGGAGATACCTGAAGAGATATCCCGAAAAATCTTCCTGAGAGACGGAAACGTAACCGGGGTAACGGTGAATATTGAAGGTGAAAGATGATGAATAACAGAGGAAACGAAATGAAATCACAGGATATTCGTTCGGCCATTTTACCGGGTGGGTTGGGCAGAATGCTTGCAGGGGGATTATTCATTCTGCTGCTCGCATTTCCCTCATGCACCAACCTGAAAACCGCAGAGACGGACACAGAGACAGGCACAGGGATGACGGAACAACTCAATGGATGGCAGCTGGTTTGGGAGGAAGATTTCTCAGGAGACAGTCTTGATACCCAGGTATGGAATTACGTTATCGGTGCCGGCGGATACGGAAACAACGAACTGCAATACTACAGTAACCAGGAGAAAAATATCCGTCTTGAAGACGGATCCTTGATTATTCAAGCCCACGCCGAGGAGTTTCAGGGAAGCCCCTACACGTCCGCAAAAATCACCACCCAGAACAAAGCGGACTGGGTGTACGGCCGCTTTGAATTCCGGGCCAAACTGCCCGAAGGCCAGGGAATCTGGCCGGCCATCTGGATGATGCCCTCGGATTACCAGCTCTACGGACAATGGCCCAGCTCGGGTGAAATCGATATCGTTGAGCTTGTTGGCCATGAGCCCGAAACCGTTCATGGAACACTTCATTACGGACTTCCCCACAGCTACACAGGCAGCTCCTACTCCCTGAATGAAGGGAAATTCTCCGACGATTTTCACACCTTCGCCCTGGAATGGGAGCCTGGAATCTTTCGTTGGTATGTGGATGGAAATCTGTATCAGACCCAAAATAAGTGGTTCTCCCGGAAAGAAGGTCAACCCGCGGACTATACCTGGCCCGCTCCCTTCGACCGGGCATTTTATCTTCAGCTCAACCTTGCCGTAGGGGGAAACTGGCCCGGATACCCAAATGAAACTACGCTCCTTCCCCAACAGATGGAAGTGGATTACATCAGAGTATACGAAAAATCCAACGGATACCCCCCGGCAAAGGCATCCTCAAAGGAAGAAGAGGAAGAAAAAGCCCCGGAAGGCAGGGCTCCTACCCCAGATGGAAATCTGGTCTATAACGGCCATTTCACAGATGAACTGGATTATTGGGAATTCGGCAACTTCGAGGGAGGTTCCGGTTCTGCACTTTGGGAAGATGAGGAAGTGCACATCCAAATTTCCCAGCCGGGAAGCCAGATCTGGGCTAACCAACTGATTCAGCAGCAGATGAACCTGGAAGAGGGTGCCCGGTACCGGGTCAGCTTCAAGGCGCGTGCCGCTGAACCAAGAGAGATAATGGTCAAGATGGGAGGTCTGGCACCCAGAGGATGGGCAGCATATTCGGGTGAACAGTACATCTCCATTGACACCGAAATGAAGGAATACAGTTTTGAGTTCACCATGGCCGAAGAACAGGATGTTCAAGCCCGGTATGAGTTCAATATGGGTCTGTCCGACGCAGATGTATGGATAGATGATGCGCAGCTGGAAAATCTCGATGAAGCATCGAAAAACAACAGTGAACCTAGCGCCCCGGGAAACGGTGAACAAGCTGATGCGGCCGACATGGAATCCAAACGCATCGAAGCCCTGACAAAACCCATGCTTCCCGGAAATGAATTAATATATAACGGCGGATTTGAACTGGGACAAAATCGTACAGAATTTTGGAAGCTCCTAACTGACCGGGATTCAGAGGCAGAGCTGCGGGTCGATCCTCGACCAGGCAAACGGGCTCTGCAGATATTTATTGCCTGGAGCAGTGATGAGGAGGACGCGGTGGTACTTCGGCAGGACGGTCTGAATATTCGTCCGGAATCGAACTACATCCTCAGCTTTGACGCCCGCTCCGACACCGAGCGCCCGGTTACCGTAGGGATTGGCAGTGAAGATACAGATTTTTCCGTTTCCGGCCGAAATAAAATTATCCTCAATGATCAATGGAAGAGTTTCAGCATTCCATTTTCCACATCAGCATCCCAATCGGGTCCCGGCATCTTCCGACTGCATGCTTTACCCACCGGCATAATCACCCGGGATGTATATCTGGATAATGTTTCTCTGGAATTTATCCCCCCGCCGATTCCAGTTTCTGAAGCTGCAACCCGAATAGAGGCAGAACACTTTTTTGATAAATCCCCTTCCCCCCGCACACAGCCCAGTTCGGAAGGCGGCTTGAATGTAGGCTGGCTTGAAGAGGGAGACTGGCTCTCCTATAATCTTGATGTGAAGGAATCCGGCGAGTACCTGGTGCGTTACCGGGTTGCCACAGACCTTCCAGCAGGAAAAATTCAGCCTGCGGTGAACGGCATCAGGATGGAAGAGCTGCAGCTGGAATACAGCGGTGGCTGGCAGGAATGGACCACGATTGAGGGTGCTGTGATGCTTGAAGCAGGTGAGCAGGAATTTCGGGTGTATGCATCCGTTTTGAATCTGAATTGGAGTGATGTCAGTCGTAGATAATGCCCCAACGAGTGTGGAAAGCACTCAAATAGGCTAAAACCTCCGGGTAGTAGAGGATCAACTGCCAACCGGAGGTTTCCATGTACGACATTCCCCACTGCCCCAACCCTGAGTGTACCC
>NZ_JBXWXS010000036.1:0-74207 GCF_059431795.1 Salinispira sp. | reverse complement strand
TCGTAGCCGAAACCTCCTGTTGCAGCTGAAGGTTCAGCGGCAATAAGTCCTTCCCAGCTTTCCTGTGCCGTATATATGCGGTTGGAATCGAGAATAAGGCTCATACAGCAGATATACCGGGCGCTCCTGCGGGATGGGGGCAGACCGGATAATTTCTCCAACAGGAGTTTGTTTTGCTCATCTGAACTGAGTTTCCGCCCGGCTTCCTCATGGCCGAATCGGGCGGAGTATATGCCGGGACCGCCGTTGAGAGCATCGACACATAGCCCCGAATCATCGGCGAGTACCCCAAGGCCTTCCCGCTCTTTTGGAGACAGGCGGTGAAACAGACTCCGGGATTTTATGAGGCTGTTCTCCAAAAAACTGCTTCCAGTCTCCAGGGGATCGAAATCCTTGACAAATTCCCCTGCGGGAATGAGTGTATGCCCGGGAAGTATGGCAGCTAGTTCTTCAATTTTATGAGGGTTGTTGCTGGCAATAAGTATGTCCATAAAAACCAGAATACCGGCATAATCTCAGGTCTTCAAGTTCTTTCTGAAACCTTTATGCAGACTGCTGTCCACCGTACCTTTGGGAATTCCCGTACAACGGGAAATATCTTTATGGGTTGGGGCTATGCTGCAACGTGTGAGCTTCTGAGTGGAGCGGTGATACCGCTCTCTCCTGGCTTGCTGATATGAATCCTCGTGGGCACTGAAACTGAGCTTGAGGTACTTTTTCGTGTTGATATCCTGAAGCCTTTGCTTTCGCTCCAGTTTTTTCTCAATACTTTCAAACAGTTCTTGACGGTAGCCCAGGATCCGGGTGGTGCTTATGCCCGTTTCCTTGCTGAGACGGGAAATCACAGAATCATCCCAATGATATGCATGCTGTAATGAGTGGAGGAGTAATTGTTTTTTGTCCGCATCCATGGTCCGGGGATCGGGATCATCGGCTCCGTCCCGTTCATCCTCTTCAATATGTCGAAATATTTCATTTTTAAGACACTCTTCATCCGGGGTGCGGGACTCAGGCCACATCCCCTCACGGATTTCATACTGCAGATGCAGGCCGGAAACTACAGGAGAATAGTCCCGGGAAATGTGAGCCGCTATGTGTTCACTGCGCTTCCGGTCCGCAATAATGCTGCTTTGATAACTGTAGACTTGGCGGCTGAGCATCTTCCGCAGATAGTGGGAGAAACTGGTGTTTTCAAATCGAAAACGGTGAATATGACGAATGAGCTTATGCCTGATCTGAACGTAAAAATCGTCAGCGTCTTCCTGAGACCAGTGAAAGTCGCGTATCAGCCATCTGGTGAGCAGCTCCCGGATGTCCTGAAGTAGAGCTGTGAGCGTCCATCTTCCATGCTGATAGCAAATCACTTTCTGTGTAAGGTTCATGGTCATATCTCCTTAATACTTTTACCGGGGAAAAAACCGGTGTGATTGTATTCTGAAGATATTTTTACATTTTACTCGTAGATGCACTGATTCGATCAGGGGTCCTTCCTGATCAGTTGGAAGAAAGGAGTTCCTCTATTGCTGGAAATACAAGGTTCAGGGTTTCTTCAACGCTCAGGTCGCTGAGAAAACCCGCCGCCCGAGCATGCCCCCCTCCACCGAAGCGGGCTGCAAGTTTCCCCGCATCTATCAGTTCCCTGGTTCGAATGCTGCCAGCTGCTTTTCCGGGCTCCTCCTCACGGAGAACAAGAAGAATTTCAACACCTTCCACGTTCATCAGCTGTTGATACAGGCTGTCGGAGTCGCGGTTGGTCCGGCCATACCTTTTGATCTCTTCAAGGTTTTCCCAGGTATATAAGAAGCGGCCATTCAAGCGGCTTTCAACCCGGTTCAGCAACATACCTAAATGCTGACGGCTTTTCAGGCTCACGCCGCTTGAAATCTGTTCATACATTCTCCTGGGAGAAGCCCCTGCTTCAACCAGTTTAGCCACCAGTTGAAAACTGGCCTGGGTGTTCTCTCCCAGGTGACGGAAGAATCCCGTATCTGTGGCAAATGCAAAGAAAATATATTCCGATTCCTTGAGAGTGGGTTTCTCACCAAGACTTTCTATAAGCTGCTGAACCAGAAGGCTGGTGGATGGACAGCTGGGATTAATGAATTGCACATCTCCGAAATCTCGGCCACTGCTGTGATGATCAATAACAGCTGTGGTCATATCTGCAACATCATCGGCTAATGAACCGATACGGTCCAGGGTGGAGCAGTCCAGGACTATTGCGACGGCATGATCTTTCTCCCCTTTGTGCTCAGTAGTAAACCCGGGGTGGAAAAAACGGGCAAACTCCATGATCTCCCTTCGCCCGAAGGGGCCTTCATTGAAATACTCTACCTTTTTTCCCAAACGATTAAGAAATTCGCCCAATGCGAGACTGGATCCGATGCAGTCGCCGTCGGGATCCACATGAGACACCAGGTAAAAAATATCTCGAGATGCGATCAAATCGATGAGAGGTGGAGGTACGGGGGTATATTGCATCTATAGCTACAGCCTCAGTTATAATTTATTTCAAGTGTTTCCGCTGCAAAGTTTGCCTCTACATCATCATCATCCCGGAGTACCGTCCAGCTAATGTGATCGTATGTGGGAATAACGAAGACTCGCACATGGGAAAAAGCTCCGTCCTCATAAAATACTTCCATATAAGGCGCGGACTTGGACCAGGTTTCAATCTGTTCTCCTTTGCCCGCAGCTGCAGAGAACCACTCATGGGGCAGATATGCATCATGAAGTTTGCCTCTGCCGTTTAAATAGGTAACTCTGTAGCCGTAATCGCCAATAGCAATCTGGTTTATTACAAGACTTTTTACGTAATATACCGATGAATTCTCTGCCGATACTTCCTGGGATGTAAGCGGAAATGTGATCAGAATCAGGAAAAAAGCTGCGACACCCAATGTCTTCCCTAGGTTTACCACAATTGCCTCCTCAAATAGCTGCTCTAGTCTAAAGTATAGGGTAAGCCTAACTCATTCTGCAAGAAAAATATGTGAGATTGCCTGTTGAATATCCTCAACGAAATGAAAAGTTACCGCTTTTTTTACTTCTCCGGGCAGTTCATCATAATCCTTGGAATTTTTCGCGGGAAGAAGAATGGTTTTGAAACCGTTTCTATGGGCGGCCAGTACCTTCTCCTTAATGCCTCCCACCGGGAGTATTCTTCCGGTAAGGGTTATCTCTCCGGTCATTGCGGTAAACTCAGGCAATTGTCTTCCGCTGAAAATGGAAAGAAGGGCGGTGGTGAGAGTGATGCCGGCGCTGGGACCGTCTTTGGGAATTGCGCCTTCGGGCACGTGAATGTGGATATCAGCTTTCACCGCGATGTCAGATTCCACGCTGAGCCCCCCGTCTTCGACAATTTTCCTGGCAACCGACAGGGCTATTCGGGCGCTCTCCTTCATTACATCGCCCAGGCTTCCGGTAAGCGTCATATCTCCGGTACCCTCAGGATTCAGAATAATAGCTTCTACCGGGAGCAGCTTCCCCCCAAGTTCGGTCCATGCCATTCCATATACCAGCCCGGCGGGATTATCCTTGTACAAAATATCTGTGTCGAACTTTCTGGTGCCAAGAAGTTTTTTTACATCTCTGGTGCCCACGTGGAATCTAAAATCCGGACGCTCTTCTTCCCCAGCTGTGTTATCCGAAACGTTAGGAGCTTGGCCATTTTCGCCGGGTGTTTCGGCTTCCGGATTGGCTTGGATCGCTGCTTCGTTATCTTGTTCTGGGGTCTGTTCAGGCTCTGGTGCAGTTCCCGGCTCTGGTGCCGTTCCCGGCTCTGATACCGGTTTTTCATGTTCATCCGGATCGGCTTCGGGTGCCGGCGGGGCAATAATGCCGTCTTCAACCGCCTTTCTTGCGATCTTTCGCAGTGCTTTTGCGATTTCCCGTTCAAGGTTCCGAACTCCGCTCTCCCTGGTGTAGCCGTCTATAACGGTTTTTACCGCTTCCTTGGAGAATTTTACATCCGCCCAGTCCAGGCCGTGCTCCTTGAGCTGCTTGGGAATTATGAACCCTTCTGCAATTTTACTCTTTTCGATTTGTGTATAGCCGGGAATCTGGATGATTTCCATCCGGTCTAGAAGCGGATATGGAATACCGTGCAGGCTGTTGGCGGTGGTCACAAAGAGAACCTTGGACAAATCCACAGCCACTTCCATGTAATGATCCACGAAATTTTTATTCTGTTCGGGATCCAATACTTCTAGCAGGGCAGAGCTGGGATCACCCCGGTGATCGGAAGACAGTTTGTCAATCTCATCCAGAAGAAATACCGGGTTTGAACTCCCGGCCCGTTTCAGTCCCTGAATGATTTTGCCCGGCAGAGCCCCTACGTAGGTACGGCGGTGTCCCCGGATCTCAGCTTCATCCCTCACACCTCCAAGGCTGATCCGGACAAACTCCCTGCCCATGGCCCGGGCAAGACTTTTCCCAAGGCTTGTTTTACCTGTTCCCGGAGGACCCACAAAACAGAGAATTGGTCCCTTCATATTCTGCTTCATCTGAAGTACTGCCAGAAAGTCCAGAATTCTGTCCTTGGGTTCCTTCATGTTGTAGTGGTCTTGGTCAAGAATGGATGCTGCTTCAACCAGGTCAATTCGGTCTTCACTGAAATTATCCCAGGGAAGGTCGGCAATCCATTCAAGATAGCCCCGGAGAATTCCCGCCTCAGGGCTGATAGGTTGGAGACGTTTCAAGCGTTTCAGCTCGGTCTCAACCTTGGCCCGGACCTCCTCCGGTAAGTCCGCCTGTTCAAAATGCCGCTCCAGTTCCTTCACTCCCGAAGGATCGCTTTCTTCCTTTCCCAGCTCTTTATTCAGTTCCTTGATCTGTTCATTTATTACGAATTCCCGATGGTTATCGTCCATTCGCTGTTTAACCCGCTTACTGATATCCTTACGGAGGCTTTGAATTTCAGTTTCCGATTCGAGCTCGAGGGCAAGGTCATCCAGACGCCGAATAGTGTCGGTCTGATTCAGGAACTCAAGTTTCCGCTGAAAGGGAATACCGGTTTGGGAGATAATCTGATCAATAAGATTGTGGGGGTTATCTGAACGGCCTATGGCCTGGAGGAGCTCCCGTGGAATTTTCTTGTTGTCTCTGGCAAAGGTTTTAAAGTTATCCTGAAGAGCCCTCATACGGGTGGCGACTTCCGGTGTGAGCTGGTTATCTAGAGAGAGACTCTGAGTCCTGGCGGAATATATGCCCTCAGTCTGATGAATGCTCTGAATTTCTCCCCGCTCAACTCCTTCCAGGAGAATTCGCGAACTGTTGTTGGGGAGTTTCATTACCTGAACGATACGTGCAACCGTCCCCACCTGGTTCAGGTTTTCCATTTTCAAAGCAGTTTCTTCGCCGCTGAAATAGGCAAGCATAATGTGACGCTTGCCGGCCATGGCCTGCTCCACCGACTTGAGCCCGGCATTTTTTTGTATGTACACCGGACTGGCGGAGTGGGGGAAGAGTACAAGATCTTTAATGGCAATAAGGGGAAGTTCGCTGACTGCCCCTCCTGCCTTGGGTTTCGTGAATATTTTCATATTCTGCCTCGTTTATCGGAAAGTATCAGGCAGTTTTTTTCGTTTTCTGAATGATTTCCGGCCGGGTACCGTTTTCCACCACATCCTTGGTAATGATAACCTGTTTTTCCCCTTCTATGGAGGGAAGATCAAACATTATATCGATCATAATGGATTCCACGATGGAGCGTAGACCACGGGCGCCGGTTTTTCTGCTGATTGCCGTCTTGGCAATGGCTTTCACCGCATCTTCTTCGAATGTTAATTCAACATCATCCAGCTTCAGGCTTGCCGTGTACTGCTTTACGATGGAGTTCCGGGGCTCCAAAAGGATGCGAACCAGATCTTCCTCATGGAGTTTATCCAGGGCAACATGTATGGGAAGCCGACCCACAAATTCGGGGATCAATCCGAATTTTACCAGATCATCGGGGTGGAGGGATTTGAATAACGCAGCGGTGTCCTCGTGTTTGGGCTTTACGGTTGCGCCGAATCCCATGGGATGCTCGGAAATCCGCCCTTCGATAATTTTGTCCAGCCCTACAAAGGCTCCGCCCAGTATGAACAGGATATTGCCGGTATCAATTTTGATCATTTCCTGACTGGGATGCTTCCTTCCTCCCTGGGGGGGAACGGACGCGATACTGCCTTCGATTATTTTCAGCAGGGCCTGCTGTACCCCTTCACCGCTTACATCCCGGGTTATGGAAACATTTTCGCCCTTCCGGCCGATTTTATCGATTTCATCGATATAAATAATGCCCCGTTCAGTGGCCGATACATCCTGGCCCGCAGCCTGATACAGCTTTAGAAGGATATTCTCCACATCTTCACCCACGTACCCCGCCTCGGTGAGAGTGGTGGCATCGGCAATGGCAAAGGGAACTTTGAGTTTCCGTGCAAGGGTCCGGGCCAGCAGGGTTTTACCCGTACCGGTGGGGCCAAGCATGAGAACATTGGACTTTTCAATTTCAATATCGTCTTCAAGATGTTGCTTCTGGGTGATCCGTTTATAGTGATTGTACACAGCCACGGAGAGAACCTTTTTTGCCGGATTCTGACCCACCACATATTCATCCAGATATTCCTTGATCTCCTGAGGACTGGGGACTTCATCCAGGAAGTCCGTGGTGATCTCGTCCTCTTCCTCATCAAGAATTTTCTTACAGACATTTACACATTCATCGCAGATGTAAACACCCGGTCCTGCGATCAATCTCCGGGCATAATCCCCGGGCTTGCCGCAGAACGAGCATGATTTGTTGTTGTCTGTTTTTTTACTCATTCTTCCCCCGGACAAGTACATTGTCCACTATGCCGTATTCCTTGGTTTCCTCGGCGCCCATGAAAAAATCACGCTCAAGATCCCGGATAACCGTTTCACGGTCCTGTCCGCTGTGATTCACAAAAATATCTATGAGAAGATTTTTCAACCGCACCATTTCTCGGGCCTGTATGCCAATATCGCTGGCTTGACCCTGAACGCCTCCCCAGGGCTGATGGAGCAGCACTCTGGAGGAGGGCAGCGCCAGGCGTTTACCTGCGGTCCCGGAAGCCAGCAGAACTGCCGCCATGCTGGCTGCCTGGCCCATACAAATTGTTTGTACGTCAGCTCTGATATATTGAATCGTGTCGTAAATGGCCAGTCCGGCGGTCACTGAGCCGCCGGGTGAATTGATATAGAGAGAAATGTCCTTATCGGGATCCTGACTTTCGAGAAACAGCAGCTGAGCTACCACAATATCCGCATTAATATCGTGTATTTCGCCGTCCAGGAAAATAATGCGGTCTTTGAGAAGCCGGCTGTAAATATCATAACTGCGTTCGCCTACACCGGTCTGCTCGATTACCACCGGAACAAGATTGTTATTTTGTACATTCATACTGAGTTCCTGTTGTTGAAGCAATCCCAAAACGCGGGTTTTGAGACTGCCGTAATTGGATTTTCCCTACAATCTACGCATTTGCTTGAATGAAGTCCAGATACTTCACTTTTTTCCCTTTCTTCACGGTATTCTCTTCCAGAAGCTGGTCAACGAGTTTTCGTTCCTTAATGTCCTGGCGGATATACTCCATCATTTGGTTCTGCTGATAATAGCTGCGCACATCTTCTTCGCTCATGTTGTTCTGGTCTGCAACTTTTTTGATTTCCCCGTCCACTTCTTCATCGGATGCCTCAATTTTCCGGTCTTCGATGAGTTTGGAGAGGATAATCTGACTTTTGAGTCTCTGCTCGGCAGCTGGACGCCATTCGCTAAAGAGCGTTTCCCGGGTGTTGTTCTGGGCTCCCAACAGGGACTCCACCATTTTCTCGTCTCCCCCGAATTGGCGGATAAAATTCTGCCAGTTTGCGTCCAGTTCGGCCTGAATCATGCTGTCGGGGAGGTCCACGGGGTTCTTTTCCACAAGCTGCTCAACCAGAGCATCGGTTTTCACCTTCCGCAGCTGGTTGTCCTTGTTGGCGGCAAGGCGTTTTTTAATATCTTTTTTCAGATCATCCAGGCTGGAGTACTTTTCATCCACGTCCTGGGCAAGTTCGTCATCCAGTTCCGGAAGATCCTTCTCCTTGATTTTGGTGACTTTTACTTTAATATTTTTCGTTTCTCCGGCCAACGAAGGATCATCCACGTCCTCACCGTATGTCTTGGTAAAGGTCTTTTCCTCTTCAAGTTTCATCCCCAGAACATCATCATCAATCTTATAGAGATTGTATCCGCTTCCTACGGTGAAGCTGTAATCCTCACGGCTGCTTCCTTCGATCTCTTCGCCGTTTTCATCCAGTTCTGAGTAATTAATGGTGATGATATTGTCTTTTTCTACGCTGCCTTCGGATTTCTCACTTACAATGGCATTTTGTTCCTGAATTTGTTTCAGTTCAGCTTCAATGGCGTCCTTGCCGATGCTGACCTGGGGTTCTTCCACTGTGAAACCTCCGGCCTCTTTTACTTCAACATCCGGGAAAATATCGTAGGTAACCGCAAAGGTGAACTTCTCACCGGGATTAAATTCTAGTTCACCGTCCAGCTCCGGTGTTGCATACTGAAGGGGCTTTTCATCAATTTCTTCATAGATGTTTTTCAGGCTTTCTTCGATCAGCTTCTGAGCCGCTTCCACCCGGATGCTGTCGCCGAACTTCTGTTCAAGCACCGATGTGGGAACTTTTCCGGGACGGAACCCTTTAATATGAGCTTTTTTGGAATATTGCTTAAGCAGGCCGTCATATTCTTTCTGGGCAGCTTCTTTTGCCACAGTTACCGAAAGACGCACCTTGCTGTTTTCAAGTCTCTCAACATTTTTTGATTCGATCATCTCTTTCTCCTGAGGAACGATGGGGTTATTAGCCGATGGCCTGTGATCCGGAGTTCAGTTTCCCGGGCCGGATTAGAAAAAAAAAGCGACCTGGAGTTCACCAGATCGCTTCAATATTGTCGAGCGGGAGACGAGATTCGAACTCGCGACATCTACCTTGGCAAGGTAGAGCTCTACCACTGAGCTACTCCCGCAGGTGTGCAACATATTGCACACCCGATAATCCCCGGCTGCCAGATTCTGGCGGAGAGTGTATGCGAGAGGAGGGACTCGAACCCTCACACCGTACGGCACTAGATCCTAAATCTAGCGTGTCTACCAATTTCACCACTCTCGCAGACACTGCGATGGCAGATACTACAGTAGTTTATGTCTTTGGTCAATATCCTTTTTCAAAAAAAGTTTGAACCGGATTCTATGACCCTGGTGAGGCGTTCCGGTACGGCGCCGGTTCATCTCACTGAGGGCAGAATATAAATAATGGGGGAAAAAGTGTCAATATATCCCCGGGAAAAATCTTCCTGCGAGGCTGAAGAAGCCGGGGGCCTGGGTTTATATACGGATTCAAACGGATAAAAAAAGGGATGTCCGATTTGGTGTCTCGGACATCCCATGGTTGAGCCGTGAAGGGATCGAACCTTCGACCCGCAGATTAAGAGTCTGCTGCTCTACCAGCTGAGCTAACGGCCCATGATCTGTGAATTGTAACGGCTGCCCCGTAAACTGCAGAAGCCGTTCTATACGCGCCCGGCAGGATTCGAACCTGCGACCCACGGATTCGAAGTCCGGCACTCTATCCAGCTGAGCTACGGACGCATAGAAGGGTGTGTTTCTGCCGGCTGCTGAAACAGGCAGCAGAAAAACCCTATGAATCAGGGTGGATGACGGGACTTGAACCCGCAACAACCAGAACCACAATCTGGTGCTCTACCATTGAACTACATCCACCACGTGAGCGATTATATATATAGGATGGAACCCATTTTGTCAACAGGGTTTTCTTTTGAAAATTTCACTTGCAGCAATTCCATGTGTGGCGATAATCATTCCACGGACACCCGATAATAGCGCTTCCAGGACGGGAGACCGTTAGGAATTTCCAAACCACCCAAACCACGGGTTCCTTGTTCCACCCGGTCCAAATCTTCCTCCGACAGGGTGCACAGCAATCCGCTGCGGTAGGAATCGTTGCCAAACCAGGAGGATAAGCTCCGGGTGTCCGGAACCCTGTCGGTGTCCAGGGCAATAATCTGTAAAATCTCCCCGGGAGATTGGGCGTCCCGGGAATAGATTTTTCTGAAATGGGCTTTCTCCCCTTCCCGAAAGGCTGCTAAAAGCCTTGCATCCACCCCGGGTAGAATATCTTCTCCTCCCGGACTATTGAGAATTTCTTCAAGCCAGAGTGAAAACGGCGGCATTTCATCCAGGGCAGGCTCAAGTACGACAATATCCGCTCCAGGGTTGGCCTGCAGAACGGAGGTTTTTAGCTCCCGCTCCTTTTCGCCCTCCAATTGAGCTCTTTCCGGTCTGCGGTGTATCAGGAAGAAATCTGCCGGGGGGAGCGTCCCCGGCTCGTCGTTCATCCCCAATACCCCGGGGGCGTCCAATTCGGGCATTTGGCCGGCAAGATAGGCGACGCGTTCCTGCTCGCCCGGGTCGGTAAAAATGCCGGCGCAGAATCCCTCCTGACAGCGTCTAAGGCCTTCCCAGACCAACGGTCCGATATGTCCCCCGAAAATCACCAGCCGACTGTGGCGGCTAAGTGATCGGCTGTCCTGAAGAATATCAAAAAGACGGCTTCTCAGTTCCTCCCAACGGCTGCTTCCCGAACCCCGGCTGCGCTCTACCCAGCCGTGTTTCATAATTTTCGCATACTCCGGTGAACTGCTTTTTCGTCCCGAATAACTCAACACTTCCCGGAAGGGTTCGTCCTCGGCCTCAAGCTGCAGTTCCCTCCGGCGCAACACATGGGGGTATCGCTCTCCCTCAACTCCCATGGTTCCTCCGTGGTAAAACACCCGGCCACGAACCCCTTCCGGGAGGTAATTCTGCGCAACCCAATGCTCGGCGTAGGCATGAGGATAGAGATATCCCTTCCCGTGGCCGAATCCTTCTTTATCCCGGTTTGCGTCTTTCAGATGGTTGGGCACTTCGCTCATTGAGGATTCAGCCTTCACCGCTTCAAGGGCGTCAAAGAATCCCAGTCCGCTGTTACTTTTCGGTGAAGTCGCCAGGTAAAGCGCCGCCTGAGCCAGGAAAAACTGTCCCTCGGGCAGACCCACTCTATCAAACGCCTGGGCTGCGGACTGAACCTGTATAATTGCCTGGGGGTCCGCCAGGCCGACATCTTCTGCAGCACTGATGAGCATTCTCCGAAAAATATATCCGGGGCTTTCGCCGGCGTTCACCATCTTGGCCATCCAGTACAGGGCTGCATCGGGATCCGACCCCCTGATGCTTTTGATAAACGCGGAGATGCTGTCGAAATGGTAGTCACCGCTTTTATCGTACAGCACCGCTTTCTGCTGGATACTGTCCTCGGCTATGGATATGTCTATGTGGATGTTTGTCCCCGGCGGAGGGGGGAAATCGGGAACACTGGTTTCCACCGCCAGTTCAAGGGCGCCCAGGAGGCTTCGGGCGTCACCCCGGGCGGAGGAGATAAGGTGCTCTTTCGCATCATCATCAATCTGAATATCAAAATTGCCGTAGCCTCGCAGAGGATCTTCAAGGGCCTGATGAAATATCTTTTCCAAATCCCCGAACTCCAGACTCTTGAGTTGAAATATTCTGCTGCGGGATACAAGAGCCTGATTCACCTCAAAAAACGGGTTTTCTGTGGTTGCGCCTATGAGAACCACGGTTCCGTTTTCCACCCAGGGCAGAAGTGCATCCTGTTGGGATTTATTCCATCGGTGAACTTCGTCGATGAAAAGAATAGTTCTGGTGCTATAATAATTCCGTTGATTCTGGGCTTCTTCGATTGCCTGGCGGATCTCCTTAACCCCGGTAAGTACAGCGTTGAGACTCTGAAATCTGCTTCTGGTGTGATTCGCAATGATTCGGGCAAGGGTGGTCTTCCCGGTGCCTGGAGGCCCGGAAAAAATGAGAGAGCTGAGCTGATCGGCCTCAATAGCCCGCCTCAGCAGTCGCCCGGGAGCAAGAATGTGGTCCTGTCCGGCGAATTCCTGAATCGTACGGGGCCGCATGCGGCTTGCCAGTGGTTCGCTTCCCGGTGCCCTTGCTTGATGATCATCGGGCTTTCCGGTAAAAAGGTCATTGGATTCCGGTTTCATGTCCGTTACTATAGCATAAGGTGGTTTACGAATGGTACATCAACGAATAACCGGTGTGGTTTTCGCCGGTCTGCTGTTTTTCTCATGGAATAACCTGGCAGCAGACGGTGCATATCCATTTACTCCCGATTTCAGCTGGTCCGCCCCTCTCTATTATTATATAGATGAATCCATACATCTTTGCTCCACAGCTGCGGAGGAAGGCGGCGATCAGGCAAGGCTCTATTCCCAGCTGGGGAGGGCTCTTGAGGACTGGGAGAATTTCAATTCCCGGACGGCCCCATATCTGTACAGCCTGCTGAACGAAGAATCTGAAGAGGCCGTGGAAAATTCCGATGCATCCGGAGAGACAGCCCAGCTTTCCGATAAAACATCTCTGCAGGTTGAAGAGATTCGTGGAGCAAAGCGCGATCTTATATCTCAGGCAAACGACGCGCTGAGTATTTTGGCCGGACTCAGGGAGGCCGGAGCAGACTTCGGCGCGGAATCCGGAACAGCGGGAAAACTTCTGGAATATCTGCTCAAGGCAATGCCAGTTCTCAGGCCGGATATCACTCCCTCTTACAGCTTTTGGTCCACCCTTTCGGGATCCGACGATGGTCTTGATACTTCCTCTCTGATTTCAGCCATGCGCTCCGGCAGCACTGCTCAGCTGGAGCAGCTCCTAGAAGATGCCAGAGTCTCACCGGCGCAGCGCAGGGTTTTAGAGCGGCGGATCACCGCAGGAAACGGTTTTCAGCCCCTCACACGGGATCCCGTACGAACCATCTACTCTTCCGGCCTTGAGGAAAGCGCATCCCTGCTTTCCCAAGATGCGGAATACATCTACTACCGGAGCCTTCATCGGGACTTTTTTCAAAGCAGGCTGAATACCGCTGAGAAGTGGAACGCATATGTGGAGAATTTGCGCAGGAGTCAGCGGAATCTGGACGCTGCCCTCAGCCCTGAAATACCTCCCAGACAACTGCTGGCAAGGCTGAAAATAGACAGTGAAAACCGGAGCGATGCCTACTGGTCTCTATTGAGTTTTCTTGAAAACCCCATATACCTGGACGATTCCGACAGGTCCGCCCACGTTGAAGCGCTACAGCTCCATTTTCTGAGCAACTATGTTCTTTCGGAGCAGGAAGGCGGAACAAGGGAAGTGGAGCTGTACCTGCCGCCCATGGCTTCTCGGGGAATGGAGTTTTCACCTAACATGAACGGTATGCAGGAGCAGGGAAATGCTCGGCGCTATATGGTAATTCTCCATAATGAAAACTCTGACAAAGCATTTGTCCGTTCATGGGCGGAAGCAACCCTGCAGGTCAGCCGCTTAAACCCCGGGGACATTTGGCATATTCAAACCGGGTTTTATCCCCTTCAATCCCAGAAACTGATTACTGATGATAGTTCAGAACTGCGGTATGTAGAGATGCTTTTGCGGGTTCTGGAAACTTTTCCCGACGGGGAGGATCTGAGAGGGGTGACCGATCCCGCCGCAGTTCAGTTGGCACAATTCCGGAGGATAATGCTGTATTCGGATCTGTATCATTTTTTGAAAGGGAGGTCTGACATGGAGCGTTTGAGCCTGAAAGAGCAGAACTGGCTTCATTTGGCATCGGATATCTACGCCGGAATTCTGGACGGTGGAGATGCCGATGTTTCCTCCGCTCTCACCGACTTGAGTGAGTTCCTCGAAGTTGACTACACGGCTTACAGTTTTTCATCTGTTCTGTTCTCCCGGCTTTTCGATCCGGAAAAACCGGAGGGGGATTAATGGAGGCAACAATGAAACCCAGAGTCATATTTACCACTGCAATTCTGATCCTCTCCATTCTTTTTATCATCGCCTGCGGCAATACGGGAGAAGAGCCCGCTGCAGATGCTTCATCCGGGCCGGAGCCTCAGGATCCTACAGAAGGTGAACAGATAGCTCCTGAAGAATATATCCGCAGCGTAAATTATTTTCCCTCCTGGATTCAGGCGTGGGAGAACGCTGATCGTCAGGAAAGCATGAAACCCAACGGCCCTTCGTTGAGTTTTGATCCATATACATGGCGTCTCAGCCCCGAATCAGAGATGGAGGACCTGCCACCGGAAATCAGTGAGGATCTGGTGTCAAAGCGGCTGAAGGAAGCTGCTGAAGACCCGCTGAAATCTCCCGTGTATCCCCCGGCAATCGTCGCCGGAAATCTTCTTTCCCTTTCCCCAGGGGGACAGGTCTTTTACGTAAATCTTTTATCAGATGATGCAGGCTTTCTGAGCATGCCCGCGGGAGGGGTGAATGCACTGGGAATTCTTCCCGGTGAAGAAAGAGCCGTAATCTCAACCGTTCACGGACATGCGGCCCTTTTCTCTCTGGGAGAACAGGATAGGCGCGGGGACCTTTTGTGGAGCAAGGAGTATCCTGCCGCGGTGAAATATCTTGGGGCTCTCCGGGTTCCAAACCCCTTTACATCAGCCGAAGATTCCCAGGGCTCTGAGGATAGTGTTGTGGGCACAGATGATGCTGGAGAAAGTGCTGGAGAAAGTGCTGGAAATAGTGCCGAAGAAAATACCGGAGATACTACCGGGACGGAAACCCGGAACTCCGCAGATGAAGAGAAAGTCGATGCGAACACCCCTTCGACCTCCACCCTGCTGTTGTTCCTCGGCGAAGGGGGCTGGTTTAGCCTGGTGGACAGAGACACGGGAGTTGAATACCACCGCAGTCTTGGACGGGGCAAAGCCCTGGAAGGGGTGGCCGGCTCCCGGGGAATTGCCGCGTTGATAAGCGGCGACGGTTACCGTTCCTTTGCTGTCACTCAGCAGGGAACAGAGCAGTTTGCCCCGGAAATCGTTTCTGAATCGGACATTAATCTGCCTTTAGCCCAAACCCGCAGCATGATTACAACAGGAGAAACGATCGTATTTGCCACCCGGAATCTTACTCCTGGAAATGAATCCCGGGATTCAGCACCCTCATATGTGTATGGATACAGTCCGGCTACGGCGACCCTTCACTGGGTGCGCAGGTTTTCTGGGCCCGTTGTGGTGGGCGGCGGACGCTCTGGACTATCCGAGAGGCGAGAGACCCTGCTGATTGCCGACCCTTCTACTCAGAGTGTTTTCGAGGTGGATGCTTCAGACGGACAGCCACTGTCGGCCTGTTCACTGCCCGGAGATATGCTCCTTGCACATGACTCGCAGCTCAGTGAATTTCTTGGGGGAATGCTTCATCATAGGAATCGCTGGTATTATTACCGTTCAGCTAATTCGGGCGAAGATCCTTCCTATTCCTCTCTGAAAACCACTGCGGTAACAGCGGGGGAAGTTCCTGCTCTTTCCCGGTTGGACGTGGACTGGAGCAGTCACAACCTGGCAATCCGTCCTGTGGATGTGTCCGGGGAAGGAGATGCGGGTTCGCCGGATTTTTCCGGACTGAGTTCTGAGTTCAGCCTCCGAATTAGGAACGACAGCCTGCCGTTGCGACTTCCGTTCACTCCTGAGTTTCCGGTGTCCGGTCTGCTGCGCAGCGAAAGCAGGGGTGAGATACTGATCACCATAGAGGATGAGCGGGGTAGTGAATTGCTCAGCAGTCTGGATAAGGTACGGCTTCAGCCAGAGCTCAGATACGATCTGCGCCCGGGAACCTACTGGATTGTTCTCAGCGATGCCGGGGGCGTGCAGGATAAAGAATCCGCCGATTCCCCGTTCTTGGTGCTGAAAAACACCATATTTTGAGAATCAGGGCCTCCGAAGATGATGCTTTCCCTTCTTTCCTGTTTTTGCGGAAAAATTCAAAACCGGGGGAAATAAAATATTTTTTCCATAGTACTGGAATTATCACCCAGGGTCTTTTACATTGACATGTATATGCTTATACGAAAGCAGGGGCGCTCGCCTGAAATATCCCGGGAACCGGTGTACTCCCGACATGCATCCTTGGCATTTAACCGGCGAATGCATAAAATTCTTCAAGATCTGTGCAGAGAGATTGCAACCGAGCTTTCCGGAAAGCTCCATGCGGTAATTCTGGGTGGAAATTACGGAAGGGGTGAAGGGGGGACCCGCAGGGTGGTGGAAGGCCACGGCAGCGGTGTCTGGTCCATAGGCGAAGCCCCTGCGGAAGATATCGACATACTGATCGTATCGTGGATGAAATTTTCCGGCCGCTATGATGCCATACAAGGCATTCTCAAAAAATACGAAGAGATTTTTTCGGTCCCCATCGATTTACTGCCACTTATCACACCCGTGAGGCTCATGTGTATTCCCAATCGCTTCAATTGGCGCAGGCTTATTAGGAACTGCTCGGTTATCTACGGTCCCCCGGAACTGGCTGGGAAATTGAACCGGCGCTACCGAACTGAAAGGGAAATGGATCCGGTGCTGGCTTGGAGCCTTCTTTTAGACCAGGGGCTGCGACTGATGGATGTTATCGCAATAGAACAGGGATTTGTATCCAGGCGGAAGGCCGGGTGCAGGCTCATACACCAGGGGAAATTTTTCCGGGAAATTGCCCAGGCTGTACTCCTTGCAACCGGAAGGCATCAGGATACCATCGATATACAGCTGCATGAATTCATCTGGCTCATGGAAGAACTGGAGGAGCATGGCGGGCCCTCAGGGGGGAGTGCAGCCTCCTATCCGGGACTTTTACTTTTGAAAGGCTTCCTTCCAAAGGCAGTCTCCCTGCTCCGTTCCCCCCAGCAAGAGGAGCTTGATTTTCCCGAAACATGGATGTTCCATTTGGAGTTGTGGCTTGAAGCTTACGATTTTATCGGACTGAGAGTGGAACAGGGGGTGGATCCATTGTTGAAAATGCGTCTTTTGGGGATTCGTAATACGATCAGCCGTTTTTATAAAGCTCATGGAGATGCAGACCGGGCTTTGAAGCGGAGAATTCAGCGCCATGTCCGACTCTTGAGCTGGCTTCGAACCCATGTCTTTTTTACCTGATGCAGGGAACTTTTGGTCACTGATTTTTCCTGCATGAGATATAATGATCAAGTTGCATAATTAATTGCATATTCAGCAAATACCAAATTTCCTGATTTTGAAGGTTTTATCGCTCCTGCGGAATTCCACACTCTTTGGGGTACTGTTCGATAATTAGCCGGTTTGTTTGTTTAAATCCTTCTCATCTCCCCGGATTTTCCCCTGGGCTTGAATTTCGCTATCCAGATCCTTTAATTGGGTATCCACTTTTTTCAACTGTTCCCTGGTATCTTCAAGTTGACGACTGAGTTTATCCTTTTTCAGTTGAAAGCGGTCTTTTTCCTCTTCCAGCGATTGAATCTTTTGCGCAGCCGTCAGCCGCTGAATAATCTCCCCTTTGTGATCGTTTTCCTTTCTCAGCTTGCTCAGATTATTGATAAACTCCTTGAGTTGTTCCGGAGGTGCATCTTTCATGGATTCAGCGATGATCTCCCCGGCGCGGGTCAGATTATCTCTCAGCTGCTCATCCAGTTCGGATATACGCAGCTGCAGGTCGGTAATTCGATCTCCTGGTTTTTGACTTCCGGTGCGTTGGCGGAGTTTTTCCTGGATTTCATCAATTTCAGATCGTTGTCTGGAAATTGCCTTCTCTACTTCCTGAATCTTTTGCTGCTGTTTAAGCAGGGGGGAGAGTATTTTTTCAAGCTGTTTGTCACTTCCCGGATTGTTTTTCCATTCCTCTGCAAGCTTCGAGCCCGCTTGGGAGAAACCGCCGGTGACCTTCTTTTCAAGATTCTTCAATTGATTTTTCTGGAATTGAAGCTTGGTTTGGTTAACCAGCCTCTTGAATACCGGGTCGGTCCTGTTTTGCTCCTCAAGAGACTGAACCTTATTTTCCAGATTGTACTTATCTTTAAAAACGTTATCCAGATTGCCGAAGGCACCGGAATACAGGGTGTACAGTTCGGGTGATGCGGCATATATCTCAAATGCTTCCATGCCTGCCTGAATGCGTTGTTGCTCAAGATTTTGTTCCAGCTCCAGTTTTTCCTGTTCCTTTCCGGCGATGTGGTTTTCCCGATCGGAAATTTGTGTCTGAAGCTCTTCGATCTCTTTTATATATTCGCTGTGTTCAGCTTTCTGTTCGATTAGTTCATTGCTTTTCTCAACCAAGGGGGTATAAGCTTTCTTTTGCTCCGTATTGAGGGTTTCCAGAAGCTGCGGGTTTTCCCGTGCAGTGTTACCGATGTGCCAGTATTCCTGTTCGATAATACTTTTGTTAATTATTATTTCCCGTTCATTGGTTTGAATCTGCTTGCTGTAATCCATTTGGCGACTCCTCTCTATTCTTCCCATATGAAAACGTTCCCATCTGAATCAGAATAATTTGCCGGATGTTTAGGGTGAACTGACAGACGCCGTTCACAAAGGGCTTCTTGTGTAAATGTACTGAAATTCCGGTCCGTTTACCAGTTTCAAACCTGTTTATATGGACAGTGTTGGAAAGTATTACGATTTTACAGGGTATGAAAGACAAACAAGATCAATCAGACGCCTCCCGGGGGGCTGTAAACCGGGATTGGAAGAAAGTCCTGGACCCTGCCGTGTATCATGTGACCAGGGAAGGGGGGACGGAACCGCCGTTCACCGGAACATACTATCTCGATGAACGGGATGGGACATATCTCTGCTCCAACTGCAGTGCCCCGCTGTTTTCCAGTGAGAGTAAATATCACAGCGGTAGCGGCTGGCCCAGTTTTTATTCACCCATTTCACCGAATGCGGTGAAGGAGCTTGAAGATTCAAGCCTTGGTATGCGGAGAATCGAGCTGCGCTGTTCAGCCTGCGACGCCCATTTGGGTCATGTTTTTCCCGACGGCCCAGGTCCTACGGGGCTGCGCTACTGTATTAATTCCCTCAGTCTTGAGTTGGATGCGGATGCAGGAGACGGGGAAGGCCGGAAATCATGATTCTGCCTCCTTTTTCACGGAACTTTTCTGTATTTGTGAAAAAGCGGTTTTTTTTGTGAAAATTTTTGTTGACAGCTCCCCCTACTGCATTTAGCATGATCGAAGAACTTAACCGGTTTACTAAATCGTTTTACACGAGGATGCAACCGGTGAAATTACAAGCAATTCCTTCTCTACAGGAGAAGGGCAATCTACTTAGGGGGTAGACCATGAAAAAACTTCTAGTACTCGGTCTTGTACTCTTCGTGGCATTCGGTGCGGTATTTGCCGAAGGTCAGGGAGAAGCTGGTGCAGCCGGTGAAGTTAGCATCACTCTTTGGACTCAGGAAGGAGAATCCGAAGGTTTTTATCAGTACATCGTAGAGCGTGCCGAAGAGTACATGGGAATGGTTGAAGGTGTGACCGTTGAAGTTGTACAGAAAGACACAGAAGCTCTTCGGGAAGACTTCCAGACTGCTTCTCTTGCAGGTACAGCTCCTGAGCTGCTCTGGACTGTTGGCGACCATGCAGGTCCGTTTACTGCTGCCAACCTGATTCAGCCCGTTGACGGTCTGTACGATGCAGACGAATATGTTGAATCTGTAATCCTTGACGGTCAGACTTGGGGAGTACCCATTACAAGTGGTAACCACCTCATGCTTCTTTACAACAAGAGCATTGTAGGTGAAGAAGCTCCTGCAACTTTCCAGGAAATTATCGATTTCGGTCAGGAATACACTGACGGTCAAAACTATGGTCTGGTATATAATGCAGTAGAACCCTTCTGGTTGGTACCCTTCCTCGGCGGATACGGCGGAACTGTTTTTGCAGCTGACGGTGTAACTCCCACTCTGGATACTCCTGAAATGGTTGATACACTGCAGTTCCTCTATGACCTGGAATTCGAATACGGTATTACTCCTGCAGAAGCTGACTATGGAACCATGGATACGCTTTTCAAAGAAGGAAATGCCGCGTATATCATCAACGGTGACTGGAGTCTCGGTGATTACGAAGCAATCCTCGGCGATGACCTTGGTGCATCTCGTATTCCCCAGCTTCCCGGCGGCGATTTCCCCCGTCCTTACACTTCCGGCAAATACTTCATGGTTGCTGAAGGCGTAGACGGTGTGAAACTTGAAGCTATTCAGGGATTCATCGATTACATGATCAGCGACGAAAGTCTTCTTGAAATCCTGGACATGTTCAAGCGCCTTCCTGCTTCTCTCTCAGCTCTTAACAGTGACGCTGTAAGCGCAGACCCCATTCTTCGCGGTTCTGCTGCACAGCTGGCAACCGGTACTCCGATGCCTTCTGTAATTGAAATGCGGGCGAACTGGGATGCAATGAAGCCTGAAATGAACGCAGTTCTTGCTGGAACCACAAGCCCTGAAGAGGCTGCTGAAAACATGCAGTCTGCTGCTGAAAATGCAATTGAGGGTATGCAGTAATCCGAAAGGATTATCTGGTCCTAAGCTAAAAGGTACGGGCACCGATATTGCTAACCTATCGGTGCCCTTTTTTTGGGGGGTATTAGCACATGACTTGGTCCTTCTTATTAATGAGTCTTAGGGACGTTATTCCCACGATTATTGCCATTGCAGCGTTAATGGTGCTCGTGGAAATCAGTCTCTATTATCTCTTGTACAAAGTTTTAAACTACAAATACGCGTTGCCGTTCATGCTGGTTGCACCCGCAGCAATTGGTCTGGCATTGCTGGTTGTGTATCCGATCTTTTATAATCTTGCTGTTGCATTCAGCGATACGAACCTCTTTGCCGGGAGATTTCCCACACGTCCCGGTTCTGTAAGCTACGGTTTTAAACCGTTTTTTGATAATCTCGTTTCAGTTTTTGCGAAACCGATATTACAGCAGCAGACCTTCTGGCCTGTCTTTGCCCGTACGATCGCCTGGACATTCATTCAGGTTTCGTTTCACGTTACGGTAGGGTTCATGCTTGCATCCCTTCTTAACCGTCCTATGAAAATGCGGGGCGTATATCGGACATTTATCCTCTTTCCCTGGGCCATACCCCAGGTAATTGCCGTTCTGGCATGGAGAGGTGAATTCAACTTTGAATATGGATACTTCAATATAATTCTAAGGAATATAGGGCTGAATCCTGTTAACTGGATGACCGACCCTGCATGGAACTTTTTCGCAATCAACCTCACGAACTGGTGGTTGGGGGTTCCGTTTATGTCGGCCATACTGCTAGGTGGACTGCAATCTATTGATTCGTCCTACTATGAAGCAGCGGAGATGGATGGCGCCACGAAATTCCAGCAATTACGGAATATTACTCTTCCGTTGATGCAGCCTGTTATGACGCCGGCCATTATTCTCGGGGTAATCTGGACATTTAACCAGTTCAATATTCCCTATTTTATCAACCAACAGGAACTGGAATCCTCGGATATTCTAGTGACAGCATTGTTCAGGGCTGCATTTGAATACAGCAGGTACGGTTTTGCTGCTGCCTTTGCACTGGTGATATTTATAATTCTGATTCTGTTTACCATTTTCTATATGAAGGTGACGGGATTTCAGCTCCAGTCTGGTCAGGAAAAGAAGCGGCTTGCGGCTGCCAAGGCGGTAGGAGAATAATATGAGTAATCAAACTACTACTATGAAAGCTCCCACTGAGCTGGATTTAATGAAGAAATACGGGTTCGGTAGATGGTTCTTTCAACGCGCTCGGGGCGATTCGCCTTTTAAACGACTGTTAATCCATATCTTATTGCTGATAGTTGTGTTTATTGCAGTATATCCGGTGCTCCGGATTGTTACCGTTTCTCTTCGACCCGGTAACCGTCTGCTCTCAACATCTCTTGCGATCATTCCTCAAGATGCAACCTTTCAGAACTATTATAACGTTCTATTCAACAGGGATTTTGTTAAATGGTTGTGGAATAGCCTTATTATTACAACAGCAACCAGCAGTATCGGGGTAATGATCGCCTCCACATCGGCGTATGCGTTTTCAAGGTGGAATTTTCCTGGTCGTTCGCCAGCATTGATCTTCCTTCTTGCAACCCAGATGATTCCCTTTGCCATGCTGATGATTCCTATTTACATCATCTCTGCACAATTGGGACTTATTAACACCTGGCGGGGTCTGGTTGTGGCGTACTCAGTCTCATCTGTTCCGTTTTCAATCTGGATTCTCAAGGGGTATTACGATTCAATACCCGTTGAATTGGAGCAGTCGGCGATGGTTGACGGCGCTACACGGATGCAGGCGTTCTTTCGAATTATTCTTCCGTTGAGTACTCCCGCATTGGCTATTGCCTTTCTGTTCAACTTCACCCAGGCATGGAATGACTTCCTTCTCGCCCGGATTATGCTTCAGCAGGCGGAACTCTACACCTGGCCTTTGGGACTTCAAAGCATGCAGAGGCAGTTTCAGACCCAGTGGGGGGAATTCTCCGCCGGTGCGCTGATGGTTTCTGTGCCTGTAATGATCCTTTTCCTTACATCCAGCCGATGGCTGATCTCAGGTCTTACTGTAGGGTCTGTAAAAGGCTGATCCCGGGATCATAAAACTTTTGGGGGCTTCGTGATGCGAAGCCTCCTTATTTTAGTTCTCTATACAAACCGGTTTAGTAACGAAAAGACTCCAAACAGAGAGAGGTCCGTCCATGCGGGTTACCATCAACGACATTGCTAAAGCCTCAGGTTTTTCCAAGACCTCTGTCTCCTTCGCGTTCAATGATCCCAGCAGGATCAGTAAGCAAACCCGAAGTAAAATCCTGAATATCGCTGAAAGCCTGGGCTATGTACCCGATCCTGTCGCACGGAATCTTTCCATGCGAAAGATTGGAACCATTGGATTCCTGGTGCCTCAGGCGATCAGCAGGGTATTTTTAAATCCCTATATGAACCAGATTTTGTTGGGGATCGGTGAGGCGTGTCAGAAGAAGGATTATTCCCTCACTGTTGTACCCCCGTTGAGAGGCCGAATTTTTGATGGTGTGCGTTCAGCTGCCGTGGACGGGTTTATAACATTGGGTCTGCACCCAGAAATGAAGCTCGTTCAGCTGATCAAACAACGGCATATTCCCTTCGTGACCATCGACGGTACTCCGGCAGCGGATATTCCCGGTGTAAACACCTATGATCAAGAAGCAGCATACCGCATGATGGAAGAAATTATCCGGGCGGGGCACAGGAGGATCGCCATTTTTTCCCTGGAACACGCGAAAACCAGCGAGGATCATGTATATACCGGTGCCAGGGACTGGCGACTTGAAGGTTTTCAAAAGGCTTTGTCCGACCACGGTATAGATCCTGACAGTATTCCCGTGTACGATTGCGAATCCAGCGAACAGGGAGGACAGGATGCTGTGAAGCGTGCGTTAGAGGCCTTACCCAACCTATCCAGCCGTCCCACAGCCATGGCTTTCATGAGCGATATTGCAGCCATAGGAGCGATGAATGAATTGGAAATCAGAAATATAACCGTGCCAAAAGACATCTCTGTAACCGGATTCGATAACATACCCGAAGCGTCAATGGTTCACCCAAAACTTACAACCATGGCACAACCGGGCTTTCAAATAGGCATGGCTGCCACCCAAATGCTTTTCGATCTAATGGATCAACGGAAACTGGAAAAACACCTCTACTTTGAATCCGAATTCATTTCCAGGGAAAGCCTGGGAATCATTTCTTAACGTAATTACCTACTTCTTCCTGACCTCATAAAAACAGATTCATTCTCAACATGCAGGGAACTGTTTCATCAAACCTGTGGGGGAGAAGTCCACTGTATACATATAATGCATTCTGTTGTATATTCCTATCGAATATGAAGAAATTTACTGAATATAATTTACACCCCGATTTGCAAAAGGGAATTGATTCCGCGGGTTTTCAAGAATGTACACCGGTACAGGAAGAAACCTTCTCGGCGGTCTTCAACGGAAGAGATGTAACGGTTAAATCTCAGACAGGCACAGGTAAAACTGCAGCATTTTTAATTTCAATCTTTCAAACACTCATGGAATCCAGGCAGGCCAGCCAGGCCAACGGCCAGGACCCCGAGCAGGAACAGGTTCTTATCCTGGCACCCACCAGGGAACTTGTGGTTCAGATTTATGAAGAAGCTCAACTGTTAGGCGCCCATCTTCAATTCAAATTTACAACCATTTACGGTGGAGTTGGGTATAACCAACAGGAACGGGAACTGGCGGATAATCCCGATTTTATTGTGGGTACTCCAGGTCGTCTTCTCGATTTTATGCAGCAAAAAAAGATCGATTTCCGCCGCTTTGCGTATTTGGTTATCGATGAAGCGGACCGGATGTTTGATATGGGTTTTTATCCAGATATCCAGAAGATACTGCGAAGAATGAAGTCTCCCCAGGATAGGCGCACACTCTTGTTTTCTGCAACTCTGGGAACCCGGGTACTAAATATCGCCTGGGAACATATGAATGATCCTGTGGATATTGAAATTGAGCCTGAACATATTACCGTGGATGCGGTTAAACAGACTCTGTATCATGTGAGCCGGGATGAAAAGATGTCATTGCTGCTGGGCCTCATTCGGAAACACCAGCCTGAAAGTGCAATCTTTTTCACCAACACCAAGCGAATGGCTGAAGAGCTATCGTTCCGCCTCCGGGCAAATGATTTCACCGCCGAGTTTATTATGGGCGACCTACCCCAGAAAAAACGGCTCCAAATAATCAATGCGGTAAAACACAAGGAGATCAGATTCCTTGTTGCCACAGATGTGGCAGCCCGGGGACTTCATATTGATGATCTGGCCATGGTCTTTAATTACGATCTGCCTGAAGATTCAGAGAATTATGTGCATAGAATCGGGCGTACCGCGCGGGCCGGAAATTCAGGCCTTGCCATCAGTCTGGCCGATGAGCGCAGCGTATATAACCTTTCCTCCATAGAACATTACATGGGAACGAAAATTCCCACCGAAGATGTCACTGAAGAACTTATTTCAGAAGACCGCAGCCGGGGTACCCGATTCCGGTCTGATTATGGAAAAGGACCCACACGGGGTGGAAGCCGCAGTGGTGGAAGCCGCAGCGGCGGAAGAACATCGTCCAGAAGCGGACGCCCATCGCGGAACGATACCCGGCGAAACAGTCCCGGACCCAAGGCCGCCAATTCCGGCGGCGGATCAAAGCCCCATAGCAATCAACCTGGGGGAAGCAGCGACGGAGGACAGAAAAAACGTCCCGATACCAAACCGCAGGTTTCCCAAGCGAAAAGCGGCGGAAAGCGGAAGCCTCCAAAAGCTTCAAACCGAAGCGGGAAAAAGCCGGTTCAAACTCCGGCTCCCACTGCTAAGATGAGCGAACAGGAACGTCTGGATTTTTACGCCAAGAAATACGGCGAAGATTTCGCCATGAAGGGAAAAAAATCCGCCAGGAAAACCCAGAAAAAGAAGAAGTCCCGCAGCAGGAATGATCACAAGGAAAACGCCCAATCCCCGACATCTTCTTCAGGTAACAAACAAAATCAGGGTTCCGGACCAAAAAAGAGCAGTTCAAAATCTGCTCCTCCGGAAGGAAAAAGCGGAAAAGGAAAAGGGATCGGCGGATTCCTAAAGAAAATTATCCGGCGTGGAGAGTAGTGGCAGGATAATTGCTCACTCGCCGATGATCTTGACGCAATCACACGAGACTGCTACATTGGCAGCTCATTAAACCGGCCTGCGGAAGTAAATTTCGTAGTGTCTAAAGGAGTACGTACGTATGGCAAGAAACAGCACTGCCAGAGGTAAAATCGTACGCCGGTTCGGGCTTAATATTTACGGAAATCCTAAATATGACAGACTTCTGAAGAAGAAGCCTGCTCCTCCGGGAGAGCCAAAAAAGAGCCGGCCGCGACAGTCTGAATTCGGTCGGCAGCTAGCCGAGAAGCAAAAGGTAAAGTTCGCATACGCGCTTTCGGAGCGTCAGTTCCGGAATATTTTTGAAAAAGCGAAGCGGATGAAGGGTGTAGCCGGTCACAATATGCTCATCCTTCTCGAACGTCGTCTTGATAACGTTGTATATCGCCTCACAATGGCTGCAAGCCGGGCACAGGCCCGTCAGCTTGTGGGTCACGGCCATGTATATGTAAACGGACGTCGCTTGAATGTACCCTCTGCTCAGGTTCGCCCCGGTGATGTTATTACCATTAAAGAGCGGAACAGTTCCAAGGAGCTGGTACGGAACAATCTGGCTGAAAACAGCGGACGTCCCGTACCTCCCTGGCTTTCACTGGAAGCAGATGAGCTTAAGGGCTCAGTAAGCGTCCTGCCAACCAGGGATATGATCCCCACTATTGCGGAAGAGCAGCTTATCGTCGAGTTTTACTCAAAGTAAGATTTTCAGCGATCGCAAGCTTCATGCAAGAAACCGTCGATGGATTCCATCGACGGTTTTTTTTATATGTATTCCGGTAATGTTTTCCTTTCAGGTTCCGGTGTATTTTGACCGACACTTATGATAGGATAGAAGTCTCGAAAATGTGCAGGAGCCGATATGCAAAAAATGGCAGTTCTCAGTTCCGACAATGAACTGAACGACCGCATCTCACAGATTTGCAGCAAGTTTAACAATTATTTTGAACCCCATTTCTTTTCTGAAATGCAGGAAGCTATAGAATTTTTAAAGTATGAATTACCGGAGATCAATGTTCTCAACTACTCGGATGAAAATATTGATCACGGAGAGGTACTTGAGACCATCAAGAAAGACCCCTGGCTTCATTACGGGGGAATTATTCTGGTACATAAGGGGGCGGAGCGGCGTCAGATGACTGAAGTCACCCCCAGTTTGAACGTGGTCGCAACAATGTCCCGCTCTGAATTTGTCAAAGGGTTCTTCCGGGTTTTGAAAATTCTGGTTCAGAATCGCCAGATTCTATTCCAAAGAGATCTCCAGAAGTATCTTATGAAATCTATATCCGGGTCTCTCACCATGGATAATGATCCGTTCAATGTGGGCACATATGCGAACCTAATACCCAATTACCTCTACAACATCGGTTACATAGATTTAGAGCTCAAAGATAAACTTCATGTAGCTCTGTTCGAAATGCTCATGAACGCAGTTGAACATGGGAACTGCAGCATCAGCTTTAATGAGAAATCTACATGGCTTGAGGATCACGGTGATATTATCGAGCTGATCCGTAATAAAAACCAGGATGAGCGGGTGAAAAACCGCCGGGTGCATTTTTCCTACACCATAACGCCGGAAAATTCCAGATATATCATCCGGGATGAGGGTAAGGGCTTTGACTGGCGCAGCCATATGTCCAGAAAGCATGACGAAATGGCCCTCCACGGACGGGGAATTATGATGGCCGGTATTTATACTGACAACCTGAGCTACAATGATTTGGGTAATGAGGTCAGTTTCGAGGTTGAACATAACAAGAAATCGGTAAACATGATTCCCTCAATTTTTCAGGATCAGGATGAACTGATTTTTCAGGATGGAGATGAAATATTCCGGGAAGGTGAAGCCTCTAATTTCATGTACTATATTGTTTCCGGGCAACTGAACATCTATCGGGATGAAACCCTGGTATCCCGGCTGAATCAGGACGATCTTTTCCTTGGTGAAATGTCGTTTCTCCTTTCAGATACCCGGTCGGCCACTGTCCGAGCACACGGAGAAGCCCGTCTGATCAAGATCAGTAAAAACAGTTTTGTTAACTCCATTAAGGCGCAGCCACACTACGGAATTCTCCTCGCCAGGCTGCTGGCGGTTCGTTTAGACCGTCTGAATGATTATGTGGCGAAAATTAAAACTTCCACCAAACCAAATCAGGCTGAATCCGATGCCGGAGAGTCCGGGACGGAAGCAGAAATTGTGGAAGTTGCAGAAGAAATGGATGATATAAGCGGGATCAGCGGATAAGCTGATCCCTATGTCCGCGCTGTTTTTGGGAGCTGCTGCGGAGCACATATCATCTTTTGCATGAATTGATGCACAAACTTCGTTGTTTATGTGTCTGAATGCTTATGCGTCTGAATCGAGTTTAGAAAGATCCGCCTGGTTGACCACTGCAGTATAGCCGATCTTGTCCACCAGCTGAATAATATCGTCCAGAGTGGACTGGTTTCCGTCATATTCCAATTGGATTTGTGACGTGTTTCTGTCAACGTAACATTCTTTTACGCCCTTCATTTTCCTGCCCACATGTTCGATGGTGTATACACAGCTGGTACAGGTTGCACCATCCACGTCAAGAAGCGCCTGTTTAGTTTCGATAATCGGTTCATTTTTGGAATCTTTTTTCTTGAATATCATGGGCAAAATATACAGTGTTTTTATTGATTAGGCAATTTGTCATATATAAAATTCTCCTGAAATCCCTTCTATAAACCTCATATTGACATTCCTCCCCAGTTCCACTACAAAGAGGGGCAATAAACAATCCCTTTTCATACAATAGCTTATACAAACGCCTTAAGAATCCCAGCAGACCTTTCAAGCCACGGTGTAACAGCGGGTAACAGGGCGAAAAATTGATATCTGGAGAAACAATTGATACAAGTATCTGATCTTTCATTGAGTTTTGGAACCAAGCCCCTGTTTAAAGAGGTGAACCTTAAATTCACACCCGGTAACTGTTACGGTGTGATCGGCGCAAATGGGGCCGGAAAATCCACATTTCTGAAAATTCTCAGCGGAGAAATTGAAAATTACAGCGGTGAACTCAGCATCGATAAAAAGGCCCGAATTTCTGTGTTGAAACAGGACCAGTTCGCCTATGACGATTATTCGGTCATAAACACCGTGATTATGGGGAATCGCCCGTTGTACGATGTAATGATCGAACGGGAAGATCTCTATTCCAAAGCAGATATGACAGAGGATGAGGGGATGCGGGTTGCCGAGCTTGAAGGTGTTTTCGGCGAAATGGGCGGATATGAAGCCGAGTCTGAAGCAGGAATTCTTCTTTCCGGTCTGGGAATCGATACAAATCTCCACTTCAGCGATATGAAAGATTTGGACGGCCCCAGCAAAGTTCGGGTACTGCTTGCACAGGCACTCTTTGGCAATCCCGATGTGCTTTTACTGGATGAGCCCACCAACCATCTTGACCTGGAATCGATTAACTGGCTGGAAGATTTTCTCAGCAAATTTGAAAATACCGTAATTGTTGTCAGCCATGACCGCCACTTTCTGAATCAGGTATGTACCCACATTTGTGATATCGATTTCAGCCATATCAGGATGTATGTGGGTAACTACGATTTTTGGTATCAGGCAAGTCAATTGGTGGCCAAACAAAAGAAGGATGAGAAACGGCGGGCAGAAGACAAGGCAGCAGAGTTGAAAGATTTTATCCAGCGCTTCAGTTCCAATGCAAGCAAAGCGAAGCAGGCCACAAGCAGAAAGAAGATGCTGGAGAAACTCAACCTAGAGGATCTTCCTGCCACCAGCCGTCGTTTCCCCTATGTTGCCTTTAAAGCGGAACGGGAATGCGGAAAAGAAGTTGTTCATGCCAGAGGCCTGAGCAAACGGATAGATAGTGACAATGAAATCAACAATCTCGATATTTCCATTCATCGGGGAGATAAAGTCGCCTTGGTGGGACCTTTAAATCCGCATAAGAGCATGTTCTTCGACCTGCTTGCGGGAGTTATAGAGCCTGAAGCTGGATCGGTGGAGTGGGGAAGCACCATTACCAGCAGCTATTTTCCCAAGGACAACGGCAGTTATTTCACCGGTAACGAGAGTATTTTTGAGTGGCTACAGCAATATAGCCCCGATCAGGACGAGGCCTATGTCCGGGGCTTTCTCGGTCGGATGCTGTTCTCCGGCGAGGATGCCTTGAAACCGGTGAATGTACTCTCCGGGGGTGAGAAGGTTCGCTGTATGCTGAGTAAAATGATGCTCAGCGGGGCCAATGTTCTGATGTTCAATGAGCCTACCAACCATCTGGATTTGGAGTCGATTACCAGTTTGAATAACGGCCTTGCGGCGTTTGAAGAGGTGCTAATCTTTAATTCCCATGACCATCAGTTTATTTCCTCAATTGCAAACAGAATTATCGAGTTCACCCCTGCAGGGGTTATAGACCGTACGATGCCCTTCGAGGATTACCTGAAAGACGAGCGGGTGAGGACTATTCGGGACGAAATGTGGCACGGTCATCAGCGGGTAATGATTTAATCTCTTCTGCCTTTCGGCGGTGTTTGAATTTCTCACACGCCCGGTGTACACGGGCGTGTGAGTCCGCCGGGGAAGCGGCGGGGTAAACCTCAGTCCAGCCATTTCTGCGCATAGGTCTTGATATCGAATTTTCGTTCAAGGCCTCTGTCGTTCATATAGCGGATTTTGCCGAAAATGGGACGCTCTTTCCAGCCCCGGTCATGGGTTCCGAAACACCAGGAAACTCCGGCATAGCCGTTTTCATCCCGGCCGTCCAGCTCCCAGCGGTTGTTCAGGTACAGCAGGCGCTCAAACGCCTCCCGGGGGGATGGACTCCACTCCAAGACTTTTTTCCCCCAGTACATCCGCATATATCCATGCATTTTACCGGTTTTAACCATTTCAAGCTGACAGGCATTCCAGTAGGGATCATATGTTCTCCCCTCTTCCAGTTCATCCAGGCTGTATGTATATTCCCGGGGATCCTGTGAATGGTTTTCCAGGCTTTGGGCCGCCCACTGGGGTATTCCGTCATAGCTGTCATACCGGGTTTCGAATCGTACGAAGTTTTTCGCCAGTTCACGACGAACCACTAATTCTTCTAAAAATGCCTCCAGACTCTCCTTGGGTACAGCTTCGGGATTCCGTTTGGGATACTGCCGTAATTGTTCGGCAGCCTCCACGGTGCTCCAGGCAACCCTTAGAACGGAAATCATCCCGAAATGAAGGTAGGGGCTGAGGTTGCTTTGGACCGGTTTTGCCGGATCGTTCCGGGTTTCTGCGTACTCCGGAAAATCCTCATTGAGAAAGCGTTCCAAGTGTTCATGGGCGGCGGCGCTTCCTCCTGTGAAACCATGTACCGGTCCGGGAACGGCAGCGGGAACGTCCATGCCTGAGTTCCGGATGTATGCAGCCAAATCATTGTATGTGGAGAGCTGTAGGAGCTCTTCCAAATTCAGACTGTCGGGAATATCCGGCGAAGGAGCGTGTATCGCGGCATTGCGATCCTGAATGGGCTGGGTAAGATACTCTGCTACAGGACCCATATAAAACTCCCGTTCCCGGTCTTCTCCGTAGAGGTATGGAAGCCACTGAGACGTTATCTTTTTCCTGATGGTTGCTGCGGCGTATTCCTTTTTGCTGCTGACCAGATTATGGGGAACCAGCACCTCTGAGTCCAGCTGAATGAATTCGCCTCCCCGGGAGTTGATTTCAGCGGCAACATTCTTTCTCCAGAGTCTTAGATGCCGCAGGTAGGAGCGTTCGGTGACCAGAAGTCGAATTCCGCCCAGGTGTTGATGAAGATCCTCCCTGGAAAATACTTCCCCGGGGGTGCCGGGCAAAATACTGAAATTCACCCCTGCTTCACGGCAGTCTGTGGCAATTTCCTGCAGTCCCTGTATCATAAACCAGAAATGGCGGGCTGAAGCCTCGGGGTAGGATGTATCCAGACAAAAAATTACGTGAAGGGGAAGCTTGCTGCGGGAAGCTTCCTTTGCTGCGTAATTCAATGCCATGTTATCCCGAAATCGCTGGGCTGACTGCATCCAGTATACGATGCTGGAGCCGGAATCCCGGCGGTTACCTGAAGGGAAATCCTCGATGCGCGCTTGAAATGGAGGTATATTCATCTCTCTAAGCTAATAAGCTATGCTCGAACACGCAAGTTTAAGTTGAAATAATCATGAACTCTGCATATTCTGAAGATTAGGCGGGGAGATGCGGTGGCTTTGGCATGGCCTTCCATACCTTCATTCCCCGAAACGGATGAGAGGAGCAACAGTAATGGCCCGGAACATTCTGGTGGTGGATGACGAGCACAGCAGTGCAGAATTATACTCTATGATTCTCAGGGAGAACGGATATCCACAGGTGGTAACATGTGAAGACAGCCGAAAAGCAGCCGGTCTTATCTGGAGTCATAATATCGAGCTGGTTCTCAGCGACCTGATGATGCCCGTGATCGACGGATATGATCTGCTTCTGAAGATTAACGAAGAGCATCCAGATATTCCCGTTATTATCCTCACCGCCCAGGATAAGGTGGAAACCGCAGTTGAATGCATGAAGATCGGGGCCTTCGACTTTATTACCAAACCTTTGGATCCCGAAAGACTTCTTACGGCAGTGGAGCATGCATTCACCATTCGTGAGCTGAAGGAAGAGGTGAATATCCTTTCCACCGACCGTCCGGACCGTGAACTCTCCAATCCAGGGGCATTTTCTGCAATTCTCACCCAAAGTCCGAAAATGAAAAAGATTTTCACCTACATGGAGGCCATCGTTCCAAACCCCAAACCGCTGCTCATTACCGGGGAGAGTGGAACCGGTAAGGAGCTCATAGCCCGGTCATTCCATGAGCTGGCAAATTCCGGGGGGAAATTTGTGGCCGTCAATGTGTCCGGTTTGGATGATTCAGTCTTCAGTGATTCTCTTTTCGGCCATCGCCCGGGGGAGAGAGCCGGTGGAGATGCCAATCGTTATGGACTTATTGAGCAGGCGGGCCGGGGTACCCTGTTTTTGGACGAAATCGGTGATCTGGGGATGAGCAGCCAGATCAAACTTTTGCGGATGCTTCAAGAAGGGGAATTCTATCCTCAGGGATCCGATACACCGGTCCCCTGTCATGCAAGAATCGTTGCCGCAACCAATGCGAATCTAAAGAAGAAATTGGAATCAGGCGAGTTCCGCAGAGATCTATATTATCGACTCATTGCCCATCATATTGAATTACCGCCTCTGCGGGAGAGGCCGGAGGATATTTCATTGTTACTGGATGCGTTCCTTGCAGAAGCTCTAGAAAACATGGGACGTACAGAACTGAAGGCTCCTCAGGGACTCTACTCTCTGCTGAAACCATATCCGTTTCCGGGAAATATCCGGGAACTTCAGGGGCTGATGTATGATCTCGTTACGGCAAGTTCACCCGGAACCCTTGACATTACCGTAATCCGGAACTATATCCAGATGAACACCGGAGGTACTAATGAGAGCTTGGAAGATGAGCCCACAGAGTTTAAAGGCGATGAAAAATTTGACAGGGGTCCTGCCGGAATGCTTCTGTCCAAAGCACAAATGCCGACGATGAAGGATGCGGAGGAGTTTCTCTATGAGAAGGCTCTTGAACGTTCTCTGGGAAACCAAAGCAGGGCTGCCAAGCTTCTGGATGTTTCACAATCCACTCTCAGCCGTTGGAAGCAGCAATTCAGCCTGGACTAACGCGAACAGCGCAGCAAAGGGATTCAGCCCGCTGAATGGGCATGATTTTTTAAATTGCCCCATAAGTGTATGGCAAAAAAGGCTGAAATCGGTTACATTAATATATTGAGGACGGATCGAGGAGTTTCAATGAGAAGTAAAGGTGATTTTCCCAGCATCAATGAAAAAGACCCCGAAGGACTGAAGCCCGATGGGACCCCTTACAAAGTACTGATCGTCGATGACTCGATGTTCATTGCCAAGCAGCTGAACCAGATTCTCACATCTGCAGGGTTTGATGTTGTTGCCACAGCCGGAGATGGGGAAGAGGGTCTGGAGAAGTACAAAGAATTGCATCCGGGCATTGATCTGGTGACCATGGATATTACTATGCCCAAAATGGATGGGGTTACCTCCCTGGAAAAGATTATTGAGTTCGATAAGGAGGCGGTGGTTGTAATGATTTCCGCCCTGGGTAAAAACGACCTCGTGAAGAACAGTCTGATGAAGGGTGCCAAGAATTATATTGTGAAGCCTCTGGACCGGGCGAAAGTACTGGAACGCATTGTTAACAGTCTTAATCAGTAGCCTCTAAATACTGATGGACTGATTTCTGCAGAAAGCAGTGAATATTCTGAAAGTCGTACTTCGACGCTTTTCCCGACTTGTCCTTACCATTTTTATTGCAAGCACGGCAGTATTCTTCCTTCTCAGAGTGATTCCCGGGGATCCTGCCAGAATAATTGCGGGCGTTGAAGGGGCAAAAAATGCCCAGGTTCTTGAACAGATCAGAGCCCGTCTCGGTCTGGACCAGCCGCTCATACTTCAGTATCTCCAATGGATTGGAGGAAGTTTTTCCGGAGACTTCGGGAGATCGTATCAGTCTGATGTTCCGGTCCTCAATTTGTTGGCGGAGCGCTTACCTGTTACACTGGGCATTGCCACTCTGGGGATGGGTATCGCTCTGATAATTTCCGTACCTGCGGGAATCATTAGTGCATCAAATCGCCGGAAAACAACCGATCACCTGATCATGGGCAGTTCCCATATTCTGCTGGCCATTCCCGAATTCTGGCTGGGTATTGTGCTTCTGTTGTTTTTCGGTGTGTATATTCCGGTGTTTCCACTTTTTGGTTCATCCAGTTTTCTGCACTTTATGCTTCCCGCACTGGCTTTAGGTCTCGGTCGTGCGGCTTTTCTGGCAAGGCTGGTCCGAACATCGGTATTGCGCGAGTTTTCCCGGGATTATGTACAGTTTTTAACTCAGCTTGAAGTGCCCCGTGGACGTGTACTGTTCCGCCATATTCTGCCCAACGCCATGATTCCCATTGCAATTCCGGCGGCAATACAGTTCGGCTACCTTTTAGGGGGGGCAATTATTATAGAACAGGTATTCGGCATGGGGGGAACAGGACGCTTGCTCCTCCAGGCCATACAAATGAGAGATTTTCCCCTCATACAGGGAACGGTTATTATGTTTGCAGTCATTTTTACCGTTGTGAACTTCATTGCAGATTTTCTGGTAATTTTGGCGGATCCCCGAAGCAGAATTTAGGGGTGGATTCGGATTAAGCTGCTGATGAAGGATTCTGTGTGCCGATATTGTATGGTTTCTCCAAAATACACGGGCAGTAAAAGACCCGGGGATATGGATGCTGCGTGCCGATAATGTATGATTCCTCCAGGAGAGTCCAGGATAGGGAGGTCAGATGAGCGAAATAGCCCGGGACGATGAGCCGTATCTTGAAATTCGAGGACTGGGATTGTCCGCAAAACACCCTTCCGGGGAGATCCCGGTCCTCCACGATATCAGCCTGCCCATATTATCAGCGGAGGTTACTGCAATAGTGGGGGAAAGCGGTTCCGGCAAGACCATGAGTATGCGCAGCATTTCCGGTCTGCTTCCCGGGGGCAGTGAGTTTTCCCTATCCGGTGATCTTCTGTATAGGGGCCGTCCGTTGGTTCCTGGGGTTGCCCCAAACCAATCGCTTCCCAAATTTGCCATGATTTTTCAGGATCCCAAGCGTGTACTCAATCCCGGTCTTCGTGCGGGGCAGCATGTGACAGAGGTGCTCCGCTATGCGCAGGGATTTGGCGCCAGGGACTCCCATTCCCGGAGAACCCAACGTGCCCGGGAAATCCTGAAGAGGGTTGATCTGCCCACAAGTCAGAGATTTTTCCGTTCCTTTCCCCATGAATTATCCGGAGGGATGCAGCAAAGGCTGGTCATAGCCTGTGTTGTTGCCGGAGAAAATGATGTACTCATAGCCGATGAAGCAATTACGGCCCTGGACAGCGGGACAGCGGCCCAGGTTTTGGATCTGTTTCGGGATATCGCAGGTAATATGGGAAAAGCGGTGGTATATATTTCCCACGATCTGAAAACCGTAGAGCGAATAGCCTCGAACGTAGCGGTGTTCTATGCAGGATATACCGTGGAGTACCGCAAGAGTACAGAATTTTTCTCCACACCCAGGCATCCCTATAGCAGAATGCTCATGGAGAGCCATCCTGCGCTTCGGGACAGGGGAAGAGCTCTGAAAATCATTCCTGGGGAAGCTGCCTCTCCAGCGGATCCGCCTGCAGGCTGTCCGTTTCACCCCCGCTGCCCCCGGGTACAGCCAATCTGTCGGGAAGTCCTCCCGGAGCTGATTCCCGATTCCAGCGGCGCGGTGCGCTGTCACTTTCCCTATCCCGAAAGCAACCGCCGGGGAAAAGGTTCTGCGGCGGGGCCAAATGACGATGCTGCTCCTGAAGAGGTGAGTCATGAATAGCGTAGAGGAAGAACAGAGGGATGTGCTTCCCCTTTTGCGCATCCGCTGGATCTCCAAACAGTACAGAAGCGGAGGCTACGGCGGAATCGGCTCCCGGTCGTTATATGCCCTGAAGGATATTAATCTGGATGTGTACCCCGGTGAAGTACTGAGCATCATTGGGGAATCGGGCTCGGGGAAAACCACGTTGGCACGATGTATTCTTCAACGGGAAGCAATTCAAACCGGCCGGATAGAAAGCCTCTGGGGAACCATTCAACATGCGGGGAAAGATCAATTCTCCCGGCCGGACCATGAATCTGAACCCCCTCTGGGTCCGGTGAGAACCTTACGATCCCGGGAGCTTTATAGGAAAATTCAGCTGGTTCCCCAGGCCACCCAAAACAGCCTGAATCCCTGGCTCCGGGTGGATCAATTGCTGAACCATATGCTTCGGCATACCTACCAGGCAGGCAGCGACATACGAAGGGCGAAAGAAGATCTAATGGAGCTTTGCGGTCTCAGCCCTTCTTTTCTTCAGCGGTATCCCGGTGAATTGAGCGGTGGACAGCGCCAGAGGGTCCTGATTGCCCGGGCTTTGGCCATGGAGCCCCGCCTTATTATTTTTGATGAGCCGGTTTCCAGTCTGGATGTTTCCATTCAGGCCAGGCTACTGAATACTCTGCTGGATCTCAGACGGCAGTACGGGTTGAGCTATGTATTTATTACCCACGATCTTGACATTGCCGAGTATATAAGCGACCGTATGGCAATTATTCATAATTCAAGAATTCTTGAATCCGGTCCGGTGGAAGAGATTGTGAAACATCCAAAAGAAGAGGTTACCCGAACCCTGCTGGATGCCGGCTTGAAGAAGCAAAACTGGCTGGATTCATTTATATCCTGAAGGAGGAATCCCGTGAATCGTCATATAGCTGCGAAAAGCGCCAAATTTCTGAGTGCATCTTTGTTGTTTATATCCATTTTTATATTGCTACTGCCCGTTTCATGCCAGGGCAGGGGAGAAGATACTCCCCTTGAAGTCAGTCTGGCCCTTTCCGGGAATCCTTCCACTTTGGATCCCCATTCCACCACCGAAACACTCACCTTTCAGGTGACAAAGAGTTTATATGATACACTGCTTGAGCCCGACGATGACGGTGAACTGATCCCCGCTCTGGCCCGGTCCTGGTCCGTCTCAGATTCTCAGACAGAGATCACCTTTGAGCTGCGCAGGGATGTGAACTTTCATGACGGAACTGGATTTGATGCCCGGGATGCTGCGGCATCCATAGAGCGCTTACGCTCTCCGGATTTTGCATCTCCCAGTGCCGGAGAGTACTCGGTAATCCAGGATGTGCAGGTGGTTGATGACTTCACCCTTCGTCTGATCCTTTCCGAACCCAACGCTCCGCTGCTCTATACGCTTGCAAGCGGCTGGTCGGCCATACTTCCTTCGGAAAAAATTCAGTCCGGACATAATTTTGCCAGGGAACCGGTGGGAACGGGTCCGTTCTCCCTTGAACAGTGGGTGGCTGACGAGCGTATCACTCTGAAAAAAAACAACCAGTACTGGATGGAAGAAGAAATCCAGGTTGAAGAGGTGAGTCTTCAGATTATCCCCGAGCCCTCGGTGCAGACCCAGGCCCTGATGAGCGGACAGGTGGATATCCTCTATATAGTGAGTGAGGAAGATGTGCCCGTTCTGGAATCCCGGGACGACATTGTGCTTGAAACCGATACCACCTCCCTGGTTATGGTGATGGCCATCAACACAGGCAGGGATGTTCTCGGTGAAGTGGAAATGCGCCGTGCACTGAATCATGCCATAGATAAGCAAACCGCCCTCAATGTGGCGTACGGGGGAGGAACTCCCGTTGGAACCTTCAACGATGCATCCAATCCTTTTTATGCGGATTTCACCGGGATGTATCCCTATAACCCGGAAAAGGCCCGTGAACTGGCTCAAGAGGCGGGCTATAGCGATGAACGGGTGTTTGATTTAGTGTTACCCCAGAATTTTGCTCCCCATGTGACAGCCGGTGAACTGTACCAGGAGATGCTGAGAGAAGCCGGAATTCAGGCCCGGATCCGCATGGTGGATTGGCCCACCTGGATTTCCGACGTTTACGGCAATGCCAACTATGATCTGACGGTGATCGGTCATACCGGAAAACTGGATCCTGACGGACGCTTTATCGGGTATGGGTCTGGGAATATGTATGTGCGGTATCCGAATGAACGTCTGGAAGAGCTGATAACCCAGGGGCGCCGGACACTGGAATTTTCCCGACGGCAGGAGATCTATACTCAGGTTCAACAAATCTTCGCCGAACAGGTTCCATTCGTATTTGTGGGAAGCTCCTTACGACGTATTGCATACAGCAGCGGAATTTCCGGGTTCAGGATGACCCCGAATCTGGATACCTTCGATTTCCGCAGTATCTCACGAAGTACAGGAGAGTAGGTCCCCCGGGGGACGGGGCCGTCGATGATGAAACCGGGCAGCCTGCAGGACAGGTCAATACATAAACGTTTTCACAGACAGGTGAGACAACCGGGGATACTGGTCTTTGCCGCGCTATCTCTCGCTCTTCTGATTATCCTTGCCCTGTTTGCACCGGTATTGGCTCCCCATCCCCCCTATGAGCAGGATCTGGAAGCCAGGTTTCAAAAACCGTTCACACCCGGCCACCTGCTGGGAACCGACAGTCTGGGCAGGGACGTTCTTTCCCGGCTGATGTACGGTGGACGTTCTGCCTTCACTGTGGGGCTGGTCAGCACCGGAATCGCATTGGTCATAGGTGCAACTGTGGGAATTCTCGCCTCCTACGGTCCCGGATGGTTGGATTCACTGTTTATGCTGCTAATGGACGGTCTGTTGGCCATGCCCACCATTCTCATGGCTGTAGCCATTGTGGCGGTATTCGGATACGGACTTGTTCAGGTGATGCTGGCAATGGGGATTGTTTTTTCTCCCCTTATCGCCCGTTTGATGAGGGCGGAATTCCGGAAAGCGGCCGGTCAAGATTTTGTTGAAGCGGAGATTCTGGTAAACAGACCGGGTCCTGAAATCTTTTTTACCGCAATTCTTCCCCAAGTATTTCCTCCACTCTTGGTACAGCTTACCAGTCTCTTTGCGGCGGCTATTACAATCGAGGCCAGCCTCAGTTTTCTGGGAATCGGCATACAGCCCCCGGGAGCCAGTTGGGGAATCATGCTGGATAATGCACGGGACTATCTGATCTCCGCCCCATGGCTGGCCTTCCCGCCGGGTATTGCACTGGCTCTTGCAGTGTACAGTCTCAATACCCTGGGAGACCATATTAACGACCTCTTTCACCGGCATCATTAGATTATCCAAGCCCATGGTTTCTCAAAGCACATGATTTCTCTAAGCCCGTGATTTCTCAAAGCTTATATCCTTTTCAACAGCTGTCAGGTTATCCGTTTCCCCAGCGGGGCAAACAGTTCTGTTACATCTCTGCTGCTCCCCGGAAGATCCTGGCCGGGATCCAACATTGTGTACAGAGGCAGAGGGTCCATGTGAAACATGGTGCAGGGGGTTTCGCTGCTCAGAGGGCTTCGCAGCCCGTGATCTCCCACACTCCCGGGCACACCGGGATAATCTGGCGGAGGATCATCACCCTTTAAAATATTCACAATTGGTCCAAGAACCCTCCGGGCTTCCCTGACTGACTGGGTGTAGAGTTCTCCGATCCCCTCATTTCGGGGCTGCTCACCGTTGCAGGGGTCGTACCAGGTGCTCCTCTCCAGGTTTGCGTAGTCGGGACCATCCGGCAGACGGTCGGGATGACTCAGGGCCTTCCAGCGCCGGGACGCCTGGGGGTTCTCCCACCCCTGTTTGTAGGGCTCAGGGGGGGATTCCTGTACCGACTCGCAAAAGCGGTAAAATCCCCGGCTGTCCATGTAGGCATTCTCAAGTCGCCTTTCAAGTTTTTCATCGGTTCTCAGCCGGGAAAATGCTGTGCCCAGTCCGTGCTGCAGCATTCTGTGAATTCCCGTGTGCATAGAATCACCCCGGTCGAATATCCGGGAGAAACTGGATCCCCTGTGGTGACGGGGGATATTTCCCCGAATCCGCCACATCTGCTCCTCAGAGCCCGGTTGGAGGGGTACGGCAACCGCAAGTGCACTGTCGATAATCCGTTCGAAAAAGGGGTGGCAATCACGGTATGAACGGGTTGTATCATCATCATTGACCCATCCGGAAAAGTAGTTGATGAAGGGGTGCATGATCCTGTCCATTATACCGTGACTGATAAATCCGTAGAGATAGATGGCCTCAGGACTGTCCCAGCTGGATTCTTCAAGCAGGAGATATTCCAGCATGGCGGCGCTTACCGATCCGTAGCCTCTTCTGTGGAGAAGAGAGCCGATGAGTAAACCGGAGGGCATGGTACGCTGATTGTGATAGAAAATATCCGGTCCCTGGGCTCCGAGAAGCAACGAGGCTGATCTTTCCTGATCCTCATATAGATCTCTTACTGAAAAAAGTGAGAGGTGGTTCACTAACAGGTCTTCTGCCAGTATACTGTGACTAATGTGTGCAGGCATGGGTGTAAATGTAATATCTGTCTGTACATAATAAAAGGGCAATGCTACAATCTGCCATTGGATGCTCCTGCGCTGTATATGCCCGGGATATCCCGCGGGAAACAGCTCTCTGCACGGTAAGAAGATCATGAACTGTGCTTCTTTCCTGTGAATGCCTCATGCAAAATTTATTTGCAGCAGGCCCAATAGAAAAAACTTTAGATGTCTTATACTTGAGGATATTTCAGAAATTTAATTTCGAAATTGACATGCTTGTAAGAAATGGGACGAAAATTCGGAGGACGTTTTGGACGGACAGGCCATTCTTGTGATTAACTGCGGCAGCTCATCATTAAAATACGAAGTATATGAGATGCCCGCTGGAACCAGTCTGGGAAAAGGTACGGTTGAGCGAATCGGTATGGGTACCGGTATGATTACCCAGGAAGATCCCTCGGATCAGGAGTATTATCTTGAACAGGAAATACCGGACCATGGTGCTGCCATGGCGCTTGTTCAAAAAGCTCTTACTGACCCGGATAAGGGATTAATCAACGATCTTTCCAAAATCAGCGGTGTGGGACACCGGGTTGTACACGGCGGTGAGAGCTATTCCGAATCTGTTGTTATTGATGATGATGTAATTGCCGCCATTGAGAATAATATTGAGTTAGCTCCATTGCATAATCCTGCCAATCTCACCGGTATTCAGGAATCCATTAAGCTGTTCCCCGGGGTTCAACAGGTTGCCGTTTTCGATACCGCATTTCATCAGAGTATTCAGCCCTCTGCGTATATGTACGGCCTCCCCCGTGAGCTCTACGAACGGTTTAAAATCAGACGTTATGGTTTTCACGGCACCAGTCATCGGTATGTAAACCGGGTAGCTGTGGAGCATGTGAAACGCTCCGTTGAGAATACCAATGTGATCAGCTGTCACCTGGGTAATGGGGCTTCCATCACCGCCATCGGCGGGGGAAAATCCATAGACACATCCATGGGGTTTACACCTCTGGAAGGCTTGGTGATGGGTACCCGCAGCGGCGATATTGACCCGGCGATTATTTTCTACCTTCTTGAACGTGGATATACTCCTGAAGAAGTGAACACCCTGCTGAATAAAAAGAGCGGTGTGTACGGACTTTCAGGCATTTCCAATGATTTTCGGGATATTCAGAAGGCCGTGGAAAACGGTGACAAGAATGCCGAAGAAACCCTGGAAGTGTTCGCCCACAGGGTGCGCCGATACATCGGTGCGTATATGGCCGAACTGGTAAAGGTCGATCTTTTGGTGTTCACCGGTGGAGTGGGGCAGTACGATATTGATGTCCGTGAGCGTATCTGCCGCAGACTTGAAAACCTGGGAATTATTATCGATATAGAAAAAAACCGGAATAATGGTCCCGGTCTGGGAATCATTTCCGCCGATTATTCTCCTGTGACAATTCTTGTTGTTCCCACGAACGAAGAACTTCAGATTGCCACAGACACCCATGAACTGATCTTTGCCTAGGCTCTGATGTCATCAGATAGCTATCCCGGCATACGCTGCATAGATGATCTTTTCACCGGCTGGCGCTGTCCGCGTCAGCTGGCGGAACGGCTCAGAAAACGGGAGGAAGAATATCCCGGTGAAGCCTGGCATCAGGCATCTCCTGGCGTATTTCTAGAAGAACCCTCCGGTGCCGGATCCACCCATCAATTTCTTGAAAAGACACGGGTGCTTACAGAATTTCGAACGGCCTTGCATGAACGCTATCCCGGTATAGTGGAGATGTATCCCGGTCCCTATCAGGATCTGCTTGAATCCGCTGCCGGCGGGTCTCAGGACCCTGACCCCGCCTCCGATCGCAGGCTTGACCGCCTGGAAACACGAACTCTTGAAGCCCTTTCAAACTTGCAGAATATCCCTGAACGTCATCCCTTGGATGGGGTGGGGCTAAACCAGGAATCTTCTGTAACTCCCGTCACCGGGATTCTTAATGGGGTGTTAATCTGTCAGGGGCGCATCCTGTTTTTGGATCTGATCAGACCAGGGGACTACGGCGGGCTGAATATCAGTCTATTGAAAGCCGCATCTAAGGTGAAGGACGGCTATGTTCGGGAAGCAGCCTGGTTGGCTCAGGGTCTTGAGGCAGCGGGGTATCAGGTGGATGAAGTCAATATTCTCTATCTGAACAAAAACTATCCCCGAAACAGCAATGAACTTTTCAACAGTCAACGCCAGAAGAAAGGCCACAAATTCATGAAGGCTGATATTTCTCAAGAAATCCGGCGTGTGGAAGCTAAACTGGGACTAGCTCCGTATCGCCTGGAAGCGATACCTGGCTGCAAGCGTTCAAGCTGTCCGTATTGTGCTCACGAGAATCCGTCTCCTCTCCCTGGAGATATCTCCCGGCTTCACAGGTCCGGGGGGCTTGCTACAAAACTGAGAGCACAGGGGATCAACCGTGTGCAGGAGCTTCATTTAGTTCAGCCGCCCTTAAAGCAAAAAATAAAACCCTACCATTGGATCCAGCACCGTGCAGAAGTGGAGGGTGAAGAGCAGCTGAACAGCGCTGCTCTGACGGATTTCTTTTCGGGACTCCAATGGCCTTTGTATTTCCTGGATTTTGAATGCTATCTTGAAGCTCTTCCCCGCTGGAACGCTGTGGGCATATGGGAGCATGTCCCGTTCCTGTATTCGGTGTACCGTATGGATGAGCCCGATACACCACATTCTGCCAGCCGGGATGACAACCGGGATGACGCCAGCCGGGATGACAACCGGGAAAACGACAGCCGGGATGACAACCGGGAAAACGACAACCGGGATAACGGCCAGAATTCCGGCAGCCCGAGAAAAGTCGGTTCCTTCCTAATTGAGCCGGGAGCGGATAAAAGGGGAGAGCTTGTCGATGCCCTGATTCGAGATCTGGGAGATCAGGGATCCATCCTTGTATACGGAATTCATTTTGAGAAGGCGGTGCTCCGCCGTCTCGCGGCACTGCCGGATTCCCGCCGGGAAGAGCTGGAGGCAATTATCAGGCGTCTTGTGGATCTCCAAAAACCTTTTGGTGATTTCAGTTTCTATCATCCCGGCCAGGACGGGAAGATCAGTCTGAAAACGGTGCTTCCAGTGCTCACTAATCACGGCTATGAAGATGACAAAGTTTCTAGCGGAAGTGATGCCTTTATCGGGTATTATTATCTCATGCATCCTGAGCTCCCGGTACCTACGGACTGGGATTCCTACGCACAATATGTCCGGGAAAATCCAGGGCGCTTTTACCGGGAAGTGGAATCATACTGCGATACGGACACCTATGGTCTTGCCTATGTTGTGAATGCTCTATTGCGCCGGGTGATTGTCGGGTAAGATTCCGTCTCCCAAATCAAAAAAAAGGATGTCTGGTATTCTTTCCCAGACATCCCCGGTATTCGCTGATTGTAGCATTGAGCTCTCACCCCGTTGTCAATTCACATAGCATCCATGTTTCAGACCCAGTGAGAACCTTAGGATCAGCGTATCAGGCAAATATCCTGTTAATTTCCTTGTTGTACATTTCGTAGATCACATGACGCTTGATTTCCTGTTTGCCGGAAAGTTCCTTACCAACTTCAAAGGGTCCGGGTACTATTCCAAAACGTGCTATCCGCTCCCAGGTTTTAAATCCATTCTTGGTGCTCACCGATTCTGCGATTTCGGATTTTATCAGCTCGTGAACTTCCGGACCCCGAATAAATTTCTGATAATCCCCAACCTGATGGCCCTGTTCTTTGGCCCATTGGCGGATATTCTCTTCGTCGGGAACGATGAGTGCGCCCAGAAATTTCTGATCCTGTCCCAGAGCCACAACCTGCGATACATACATGCTTTCCCGCATCTTATCTTCCATGGGCAGGGGTTCAACATTTTCCCCTCCGAGAAGCACGATGGTATCCTTTGCCCGCCCCAAGATCCGGATCTCACCCCGGTGTGCAATCATTGACAGGTCTCCGGTATTGAACCAGCCGTCTTCATCAATCGCATTGCGGGTAAATTCATCCCGCTTGTAGTATCCCTTCATCACATTCAGGCCTTTCACATACAGTACGCCTTTCTTTCCCGGTTTCAGCACGTTGCCGGCTTCATCCCGTACTTGGATTTCGCAGCATTCCAGTTTGGTACCGATAGAGCCGGTGACAGGATGCCATTGGGTCCGTACCGATACAACCGGTGCCGTTTCTGTAAGACCGTATCCTTCAAGAAGCAAAATACCCACGGCGGAAAAGAACTTATCAACTCCGCTGGGAAGTGCCCCTCCTCCCGATATACCGGCTACAAAGCGGGTTCCAAGCTTGGCTTTAATTTTTCTGAAGACCAGAAGATTTCCCAGTAGATAGCCGGGGAGAAAAAAGAGCATGGGAATGAATCCGATCAGGGCATCAAGAATTCGGGAACGCCGTGAAAAACTGGGCAGTCTGCTGAACACCATGTTATGGAAATAGCGGTAGAGCTTTCCCACTCCCAGGAAAAAGAAAAAGAGGGATTTTTTCACTTTGCTGCCAGCATTTACACTCTTGATTACTCCAAGGCGGACAGCTTCCCAAATTCGGGGAACCGATGCCATCCATGTGGGGTTCACCTTCTGGAAATCCTCGAGCATAATCTTTCCCACAGGTTTTGAATAGGCAAGCGAGCATCCGTAAAGAATCGCGATGTACTGCATAACCCGTTCAAACGAATGCCAAACCGGGAGGACCGCAAGCCAAATATCGCCGGCGCCGATCCGGATTTTGGTATCGATAAGATCCACCTGGGCCATATAATTGGCATGGGTCAGCTGGACGCCTTTGGGTTCACCGGTTGTTCCTGATGTAAAAATGATGGTGGCAAGATCTTCCCGGGTTCCCTTTTCAACTTCTTTCTTCACATAGTCAGGATCATTTTGAAGAAACTTTTCACCTGCCTGGATCACTTCATGATATTTCAGTATTTCCAGAGATTTCCTGTCTGCGGCCTTGGATTTTAATTCCTTAAGCTGAAAATCCTGATCCAGAACTACGATCCGTTTCAGTTCGGGGATATCCTTGTGAACTGATATGATCTTATCCACCTGGGCAGCATTTTCTGCAAAACTGGTATGAACTTCGGTGAAGCCCAGAATAAATGCGATCTCCTCAGGCATAGAGTCATTGCCCCGGGGAACATCCGCTGCCCCAAGGCTGAGCACAGCCAGGTCCGCTACCAGCCATTCCTTCCGGTTCTCGGAAATCAGGCCCAGAAGATCATTGCGTCCGATACCCATGGATGCAAGTCCGGCGGCCATTTTCTCAACTTCAGAATAGAGCTGAGAGAAACTGACCGGGTGGAATTCTCCTGTTTCATCTTTGCTGTACTGTGCCGGTTGGGAAGGCAGCCTGCCTGCCACTTCTGCAAAAGTCTGGGTAATATTTTTACTCATGAACACACCACCACATATTAGATTTACGTTACCACGGATCCGGAAGAAAGATGTTTATTCATGTAAGGATCCGTGTAGTAATACGTATAATAGCATGAAAGTCAGGTTTGGGACAAATAATAATTGAAGGGCGTTCAGGAATTTTCAGAGAAAAACGGATCAAGGAGAAATTTCCCCCGGCTTTTCCGGGATTTCATCAGGTTCCACGCTTCCTGGGCATCTTCCAGGGGATACACGGCGGAAATAACCGGATTAATAATGCCGTCATTGCCCAGGTGAAGCAGCCGTTCCAGATCTTCCCGGTAGTGTACAATGTTTCGCCGGGGATTAATCAGGTACATTGCAGCCCTTCCGTTGTAAAACGGGAGGAAAAACCGGAGCCCCTTCAGGCTGAAACGGATTCTATGGTAAATGTCCTGGTTGGAATGATGTTCCAGAAAACCGAAAAGCACAATTTTCCCTCTTCGTTTTAGCAGCTTCCGGCTATCTTCAGCGCTGTCAAAGCCGCGGGTTTCAAATACCGCATCAAGACCCTCCGGTACCTGGGAATAGATGCGGGATACCATATCCCGGTCATTATAATTAAAGGGAATTCCCCCAAGGCTACGTACCAGATCATGCTTTTCCGGGGATGCGGTTCCATACGCCCGGATATTGAAGGCTTGAGCCAGTTGAAGAACCGCCGTTCCCACCCCTCCAGCAGCCGACTGAACGAAGATCGAAGGTCTCTCCCGGCCTGCAAGCTGCAGCCGCGGAAGTTGTGCCACTCGGAACATCATTTGCCAGGCAGTCAGATAGTTCAAAACCAGCGCGCAGGATTTGTCGTAGCCCAGATTATCCGGAATAGGAACAAGAAGTTCCAGTGGTAATTCTACGTACTGGGAATATCCTCCCTCTGAGCAAAACGCCGCCACAGCTGTTCCCGGTTGCAGGGTCTTTTCTATGTTCTCCCGGAATTCCGGGGGAAAATTCGTATTATTCTTCCCTGGGGAGATACTTACAATATCCCCAGATATATCGTACCCGGGTGTCCAGGGGAATTCTTTGATCCTGAGAATCGAATCTGTGGATCTGATAATATCACCGAAGGCGACACCGGCCCGGCGCACTCTCACCAGGGCGTGTCCCGGACGGGGAGTGGGAGAATGGGCCCGTCCGATTTCTTCAAGGGATCCTGCGGTTGATTGGTCCTCCACTGCCATGGATTTGGATTGGAGAAGATCGAATGGTGACTCAAGTTCTAGCATAATGATTCCCTCGTATTTTGATAAATGCCGATGCCCCCCTAACATATGGTTGTTCGCGAGGGCCCTCCCGGTATAGACGAAATACCATAATATCAGTATAGTGCGGCGGCATAAAGGATGGAATGAATTGAATAACGCACAAAGAAATTTCCTAAAGAAGGCTGCACACAGTCTGAAGCCGGTGGTGATGATCGGTCAAAACGGGCTGAACGAGCAGGTGATGAAGGCTGCCGAACAGGCTATTGAATCCCATGAGCTGATAAAAGTGAAATTTCAGGATTATAAGGATGCCAAACAGGCAATTGCCGATGAACTTTGCAGCAACCTGGACGCTGAGAGCGTAAGCATTATCGGAAATATTCTCACCATCTACCGTCCAGCCAGGGATCCGGCGAAACGGAACATCCGTCTGCCCTCGTAAAACCGGTCTGCCCTCGTAAAACCGGTCTGCCCCGTGGATCCGATATGGGAGAGATCAGGCTCCGATCATTTCCCGCACTTCCAGGGCAATTCTCCGAATTCCTTCATCTACCACATCGTCGCTTTGGGCAAAATTGATTCTAATACACTGATTTCTGTGCTCCCAGTCCTCATCGATGCCGTAAAAAAAGTATTTTCCCGGGACAATAATTACCTGCCGTTCTTTCAGTCTCTCATAAAGGATTGCGGTGTCTATATCCGGATGATCAAACCAGAGCCAGAGAAAAAGAGCCCCTTCGCTGAGATGGATTCTGCAGGGAAGTCCCTGCATATGCTTAAGCACCGCATCCTGAGCTTTCAGTGACTTGTCCCGGTAGAAGGGACGCACCACCTCGTTGCTCAGACGAAGAATCTCTCCCGATTCAATCAGCGGTCCGGTAATCATCTGTCCCAGGGTATTATTTGCCAGACTCATGATTGCATTTACTGCAGATATAGCCTGGACAATTTCTTCTCTGGCGATAATGATGCCCGTCCGGGTGGATGGGAGCCCGATTTTTGAAAGGCTCATACCCAGTACAATGTTTTCATTCCAGATAGGACGCGCCTGGGTAAAAATCATATTGGGAAAAGGCGTACCATATGCGTTATCTAAAAGAAGGGGTACATCATGTTCCCTTGCCAGCTGATCCAGCCGGCGAACTTCTTCATCGCTTAGCACGTTGCCCGTGGGATTGGTGGGACGGGACACGCAAATAGCCGCATCGTTTGGTCCCAGGACAATGCTGTCGAAGTCCACGTGATACTTAAAATAGTGTTCATCTATAAGCTCTATATCGGGTTTATAGGCCCGGAAATGCTCATGTCCGATACCCTGGTCGGCATAGCCGATGTATTCGGGCATAAGCGGGAGGAGAATTTGCCGCACAGCCCGTCCATTCGAATCGGTGAGAGAGGATCCGGAACCCGGTGCCTGCCGGGGTTTCTCTTCTTTGCGGCTGTGGGGAATGGTTCCGGCACCTTCGCCCCGACTGCTGTCCAGTTCACCTGAAAGCAGATTGAACAGCATGAAAAAGGCGGACTGACTGCCGTTGGTAACTGCTATATTTTCCGGACCCAGATTCCATCCATACTCGGATCGCAGCATATCCGCAATATTCTGCAAATAGCTGCCCTTGCCCTGGGGGGTGTCATAGTTGCCGATTCCCCGTTCAAACTCATCGCCGTTGGAAAGGATCTCCTGCATCCGTCGGCGCCATACACGGTTCAGTTCTGGAATACTGCCCGGGTTTCCCCCGCCCAGCATATATTTCTCACCTCCGGACTGCATGGCCTTTCCAAGATCGTCCATAAGTTCCAGGATTCCGCTGCGGCTGGTGAGCTTTTTTCCGAATTCAGACCAGTTCATCATGTCTCATACTGTATCAGTGTTGTCTTCCGGGGGCAAGCTGGTCATCCAGCTCTTTACTTTATATTCAAAATTGTGAATATTACATGCATGATCCACTTTTTTGTCAACTCCCTGGAACAGATCGTTCTTCTGGTGCTATCAGCTGTGCTATCCCTGTCTCTTCTTGAAACGGCGGGGAAAATACGGCCCATTGAACGGCGGCTTCAAATAGGGCGCACTTCGGCGCTCCTTGGACTTCTTGGTAACGCTTTAATGATCTTCTTGCTGGTCTGGAAGCTTACCCCGTTGTTTACACAGTTTGAAGATATTATGGCTGCACCGATTATGCTTCTCTACGCGCCTGGAGGTATTGCCGGTACATTCCTGGGGCTGATCTTTGCGCTTATCTACCTGCTGCCCTGGGGAAAACGGCGAAAGTCAGCATGGAGGGATGCGTTGGGCGGCGGTCAGTCAATTGAGACCGGAAGCAGGAAGTCTTACAGCAAGCACTCGAAAGCATGGGACCGGCCAGCTTCCCCTGCTTCCCCCGCTTCCGCCATCCGGCCTCTTCCCGGCTTAATACTGCAGGTTGTGATCATTGTGGTTCTTTGGAGCGGTCTCTATTCAATTATGCTCAGAGTATTTCAATGGTGGTCCGCTTCCAGGCTGGGAGATCTGTTACCTCCCGGCTGAATGGGCCGGGGGGAAAACTGTATTTAACGGGACGGCCTGCAGGTTCTCAGAGGGTAAACCAGGCCGTCTCTTCCCCCGGGGACCCGCCGGCATCCGGAGACGCCGCGCCGGTGATACTGTCCTGATCTGCAGTGGCTCCTGGCAGCGTGTAGTCAAATTCTCCGCTTCCGGGATTAAAGCGGTAGTCTTTACCCCATTCGGCGGCTGCGGAAGCGATCTGTTTTACCCCATCTATAATGGTCTCCAGCTCGTCGCTGCTCATGGTGGGATGGAGGCTGATTCGTACCCAGCCGGGTTTCTCACTGAGATTTCCATGATCAATTTCCCGGGCAATCCGCCGGGATTCTTCCCTGGATACATGAAGCAGCCAGTGTCCGTATGTTCCCGCACAGGAACAGCCTCCCCGCACTTGAATGCCGAAGCGGTCATTGAGCAGCGCTACAATGAGGTTGTGATGAATATCCTGTATATAAAACGAGATAACTCCCAGTTGCTCTCCCCGGGGAAAATCGTTGTCAGCCCCCAGAATACCCAGTCCCGGCACGGTTGAAAGCCCCTCTACGGCACGCTTCATTAATTCTTTTTCCCGGGCTGCTATGTTTTCAATCCCCATCTGTTCCTTGAGTCTGATTGCCAGGGCCGTACGAATGGTTTGGAGAAACGGAGGCGTTCCTCCGTCCTCTCTGGCCTCAATATCGGTTACATAGCTGCGTTCGCCCCAGCGGTTGGTCCAATTCACCGTTCCGCCCCCGGGGTGGTCGGGTACCCGGTTATGATATAACCCTCCGTTGAACACCAGCACTCCGGCACTTCCCGGTCCTCCAAGAAACTTGTGGGGAGAGAAAAGAACGCCGTCGAGGTATCCCAAGGGGTCATGTTCCGGGTGCATATCCATGTGCACATAGGGAGCCGACGCGGCAAAATCTACCAGGGCATACCCTCCGTGGCGGTGCATAATCCGTGCAAGCTCCCGATAGGGGGGGATAAAACCTGTGACATTGCTTGCGGCGGAAAAGCTGCCGATTTTCAATGCCCTATCGTGATATTCCTCGAGTTTTTGCTCCAGATTCTGTGGGTTTACATTGAGGTTTTCATCGGGCTCAAGAACCACAACTTCCGCACAGCTTTCCAGCCAGCTGATATGGTTGGAGTGATGCTCCATGTGAGTGACAAACACAACCGTATTGCAGCGTTTGGAAGCTTTTCTCGCCGGCAGTCCCTCTGTGAAATCCGTATCTTCATCACGTTCTGCCGGCGGGCGGAGTCCCAGAATTCTCTGCAGTTTATTCACCACAGCAGTCATGCCGCTGCCGGCGGAAATAAGAACATCTTCCGGGCCTGCATTCACATGTTTTTTGATGATATCGCCGGCCCTGTGGTAGGCCCGGGTCATGGCTTTTCCTGTGGAACTGGCTTCACTGTGGGTGTTAGCTACCATGGGACCGATCTCATACCGGATTTTATCTTCAATATCCCCATAGAGCCGGCCGCTTGCGATCCAGTCTGCGTAAATGAGAGGCTTAATACCAAAGGGCGTATGAATCGAATGATTCCAGCCAATGGTCTTTTCCCGGAATTGGGAAAAATACGTTTCCAGTTTCATTAATATAGAATAAACGATACATAAAATGGGGACAAGCCGGAAAGCCGGTCCCCGGAGATCAACGGCGTGATCATTTCAGTGAAGCCTTGATAATATTCTCCATGGATGAGATCTCATTTAAAACTACATCCGAAGGTCTATCATCCAGCTTCAGGGTGCAGACCGCAGCCTCACCGCCGGAAAAGATGGAATTTTCCATTTCCTCCACGTTGATATTCCCGTTGCGCAGGGCATCGAGCACTGCAGCCAGCACGCCCACCTTGTTGAAATGTCGCACCACCAGATTAAACTGGGCACTGCTTTTATCTCTGGCGTTCACCGGATGCAGGGGTTTACCGGAACTTCGGTAACGTTCGACAATCTTCACCACTTCATCTGCGATGGCATCTGCAGCCTGCTGGGTGGAAGCGCCAATATGGTGGGTTCCGGTAATGACTTGTGCCAGATCAGTATGGGGAAAGGTTTTTTCCGATGCTCCGGGCTCATCTTCATATACATCGAGGGCAACCTTCAGGGATTTTGAGGCGCGAATTTCCATAAGCGCTCTGGTATCCATAATTTCACCCCTGGAGGTGTTTATCAGAAACGCCGAGTCCTTCATGGCTTCAAGAAAACTTCGATCCACCAGATGCCTGGTGTCACTATTGGCGGCAAGATGAATGGTGACAATATCTGAGCTCCGGGCCAGGTCCATGGGGCTTGCACAGAACCCCACACCCATGGTTTTAGCTTGCTGTTCAGTAAGGCTTCGGGACCAGGCTTGTACATTAAGTCCCATCACCTGGGCCACGGCGGCCACTTTGGTACCGATGGACCCCATGCCGAGGATTCCCAGTGTTCTGCCTTTCAGCCCCCGGGCTTTGCTGTAGCCTTTTTTATTCCATACACCCCGTCGCAGATCAACGCTGTTGTCCACAATATTGCGGTCAAGAGCAATCATGTGTCCGATGGTAAGTTCAGCAACTGCATCTGCATTCTTGCCGGGACAGTTGGCCACGTGGATTCCAAGGGCGGACGCGTGTTCCAGGTCGATGGTGTTCACCCCTGCTCCCGCCCGGATAATGAGGCTCAGGCTGCTGCCCGAGTCCATGGAGGCCCTGTTCACCTTAGTAGAACGGACGATGAGAATTTCCGCATCGTCAATAATTCCCGGGAGGTCCCCCGGTCCGGCATCCGGCTCCAGTCTAACCGAAGCACCCATGTTTTCCAGAGCCTTGACGGCATTATCTGACAGTTTGTCGGCAATTAGTATCTTCATACTTCTTACATTATGCCCAAAGCCCGGCTATGTAAACGTAAATTTCAGGGACTGCCCCAAAGAGTGTGGAAACGGCTTTCGAGCTGCCCAGTTGCCGGGTTACCGGGTTGCCGACCTGCCCAGTTGCCAAGTTGCCGACCTGCCCAGCTGCGGTGTCGCCCAGCTGCCGACATGCCGGTTTTGGGCGGTGATATCCCTGAAAAGTCCGGGTCATTTTTCCGGGACAGCCGGTGAATCGCCGCTGTCAGCAGCTTTCATCAGTGTACTGCGGAGGAATGAAAAAAGCATTGCCAGAGCAAAGAAGCTGATCAGAACCAGCACGATGGTGGGGCCCGAGGCTGCGTTCCAGTAATATGATGCGTAAAAGCCCAGCACCGTGGATACGACGGCGGTGAGCACCGAAATTCCCATCATCCGGCCCAGTTTATTGGTGAGAACCGATGCGGTGGCACCGGGGGTAACCAGCAGGGCGAGTACCAGCACCACTCCCACCGACTGAATTGCAATGACCGTTGTAAACGCGAGGAGAATAAGCAGCAAATAGCGGATGAATGAGGGGGAAATTCCGATGGCAACTGCGTGGGTTGGGTCAAAAGAGGCTACGAGTAGCTCCTTAAAACTGCTTGCCAGTACTGCCAGAACCCCAAGGGCAACCAAGGACATGGTAATGAGGTCTGTTTTAGAAACTCCCAGAATATTCCCGAAGAGGATATGACTGAGATCCTGGTAGCTGGCGATTCTGCTGAGAAGCAGTATGCCCAGGGCGAAGAACCCGGCGAACACAATACCTATTGCACTGTCTTCCTTCAATGAGCTTCGGCTGCTTATCAGACCGATGCCCAGAACGGCGATGAGCGCAGCCCCCAGCGCGCCGAGAATGAGACTGAAACCCCAGGCGTAGGCAGCCACGATCCCGGGGAGAATCGCATGAGCCATGGCATCGCCCATGAAGGCCATTCCTCTCCAGACGACGAAGGAGCTGAGAAGCGCGCAGGAAATGCCTGCCAGAAGCCCGGCAGCCAGTCCTCTGAGAATAAAACTGTATTGAAGGGGTTCGAGTATGAGCTCAATCATTATGGTAGTCCTTGTGAAACTCAAAGCCATAGGCTTTGGCGATTGTCCGGGGGGTTATGACTTCATCCACGGGACCGTCAGCGATTACCCGTCGGTCCAGGAATACTGCTCGGTTAAAATGTACCGTGAGAACCCCCAGATCATGGGTGCTCACAATGGCGGTTTTCCCTGCCTTGCTTAAGCGTTCGATGGTATGGAATATGAGTTCCTGGGTTTTGATATCCACGTGGTTTAGCGGTTCATCCAAAAGCAGAAGGTCCGCGTCGTGGGCCAGAGTACGGGCGAGCATGACGCGTTGCTGCTGTCCTCCGGATAGCTCAGAAATTTGGCGGGCGCTGAGATCCGAGATTCCCATGGTTTCCATGGCCTGGTCCACCATTTCCCGATCCCGGGCGCCGGGGCGACGCATCCAGCCCAGGTGCACGTAACGTCCCATGGTTACAACCTGCCGGACAGTGAGCGGAAAGTTCCAGTCCACGGAAGAGCGCTGGGGGACAATCGCCACACGATGACGGCAGTGGTGAGCGGGGTTTCCATATACCCTGATTTTCCCCTGCTGTTCCTTTTTCATTCCAAGAATGAGCTGAAGCAGAGTGGATTTCCCCGCTCCGTTGGGACCTACAAGGGCAAGACGTTCCCCCGGTTGGATATGAAGGCTCACATGTTCCAGGGCTCGCTTCTCCGAGTTCGGGTATCGAAAGCTGACATTCGAGAGTTCAAGGGCATCGGTTTGTGGAACGGCAGGAAGATCGCATTGTCCGCCGTATTGAAGCCGGGAAAAAAAGCTCATAATCCTCGCTTTCCCCGTATTTTCCAAACGCCCGGCGGATTGAGTACCGGCTGAGGACCTTCGATGAAACGGGGTATTACAAAGTAATAACGGGATACTACACCCGATTGCCGCCCCGTTTCAATACCTTCTCAAAAGCTTTGCGAAGCCAAACCTGGCCTCCTCCCGGGTTTTTCTCAGCTTCAGTGACGGTGGTTCGTCCCCCATCCTGTTTGGGAGGGTTATAGTTTTTGTTTCCGGAGGTGAAAACCAGATATGTAATTTCCTGCCGATGGTCACGAACGGGATATACAGAGAAGTTACCCCGGGCGCTTTCAGCCCTGTAGACGCCGTGGTCTTTTTGGAAAGCGGTGATAATATGGCCCTGATGTATTCCGGGAAATTCCTGGGATATATAGGAATTGATTAGCTGGGAACGCTGGGCGTCGGTTTTTTCCAGAAAGGAGGGGCTGGCATACAGAATTTCCCCCTTAATATTCGTTATGCAAAGGGGCTGACCGTGATTCTGCACCAAAAATTCAGTCAGGCGATTCAGCGCCTGTATTTTAATACCCCGGGCTTCGTTGGTTTGGAGCAGTTCGGAATTCATGGTATGAAAGCTCTGCCCCAACTCGCCGAGGACCTTATACCAGCGATCGCCCTCGGAACTGAGCCAAAGTTTGCGTTGCATGAGATTCTCCGCCCGGCGCTTGGTTTTGCGGGAGCTGGAAAGAATGACCAGCAAAGCGGCTGATTGAAGGATTGCCAGTATCAGTGAGATGTAGAGGATACCTTCCCTGATTCCCTTCAGCTCGTTGTTCAATTGAACGGCGGAGGCCTCTGAAGTGTCTGGACTGAGCTGAACAAAGGCGTACACCCCAAGCAAGATAATGGAAAAGCATGCCAGGCTCCAAAATACGTACACCAAGTATTTTCGTAGTATTATCATAAGCTATCGCTCCCCCAAGCGGGCCGGGTGAATTCTTGTGCCATGTCAGAGATTGTTGAATGCCTCAATGTCCTGATTCCTGCCCACAATGAGCATAATATCATCCTCATCCAGTCGGTAATCTCCGTCCGGGAAGAGAATTTCTTCGTTGGAGTGGGGGTTGCCCTGTTCATCAAGTTCCACGGCGTTTTTCTTGATAGCGATTACATTTACCCTCATTCTGCTGCGAAGATCCAAATCGATCAGTGTTTGTCCGCCGAAGTCGCCGGGAGTGTACACCTCGGCTATGCTGATATCCTTGGATATGGGAATGCGGTCCAGAATCTGGGGGGCAATGAGGCGCATTGCAAGCTGCTCTCCTTCATCTTCTTCTATATTGATGATCTCATCTGCGCCCACCTGTCTGAGTACCTGTCGGTGGATTGCACTGATTGCCCGGGCTATGATGTAGCGTACACCCGCTTTTTTCAGAAGGGCGGTGCTGAGGATACTTGCCTCCATGTTATCTCCGATGGCAACCACTGCAATGTCGGTGTCTTCCAGAGGCAGTTTGCTGAAGCCTTCCTCGGATGTTGCATCCATAATCACCGCCTGGGTGACGGAATTTTTCACCCGGTCTATGCGGTCTGTCAAACTGTCTACGGCGACAACCTTGGCTCCGCTGTCTGCAAGGACCCTGCAGACCTGGCTGCCGAAAGCGCCCAGCCCGATTACAGTAAATACCTGTTCTTTCTTTTTTGCCATACCATATCCTCTGTTTCATACCAGGCCTTCGCTGAGCAAAGGGTCTGGAGGATTTATCCTATCAGAATATCAGTTTCCGGATAATACACTCCGTCATTGAGCCTTCTTCCCGCCAGAGCGGTAAGTAACGTAAGGGGACCGATCCTCCCCATGAACATCAGCAGAGAGATGATCAGCCTGCCGGATGTGCTGAGATCGGATGTGATCCCCCGGCTAACCCCCACTGTTGCGAAGGCTGACACCACTTCGAACAGAATGTCCTGGAAGGGGGCCTCTTCGCTGATACTCAGGAAAAATACACCGGCGAATACCACGGAGACGGCAAAAATAAAGAGTACCAGAGCATTGCTCGCGGTGTTCCGTGTGAGCGTATATTCGAAGATGCGTACCCTGTCTCTTCCGCTAAGCCGGGATTTCAGGTAGCTGAAGACCACAGCCACGGTATTCACTTTCATCCCTCCGGCGGTGGATCCGGAAGCGCCGCCGATGAGCATCATCAGCAGGGAGAGCATGAGTGCCGTCGATCCCAGGGCTGCAAAATTCATAGTATTGAATCCGGCGGTGCGCAGGGTAACGGTTTGAAAGAATGCAAGAAGATACTGTTTTCCCACAGGTTCCGATGCAAGGCTGTGTCTATACTCAAGGCCGTAGAAAATCAGCATCCCCGCACTCAGGAGAATAAGGTTCGCCAGAAGCACCACCCTGGTATTCAGCTGGAGCTGTATTCCCCGTTTTCCGGATTTGGCCCTCGTGGTCAAGCGTCTTCCCAGAGTTCCTGATGCTTTCAGTACATCCATCATTACCGCAAAACTCAGCCCCCCGGTAATAATCAGAAACGCAACACCCAGATTGACGGAGACATTTGCGGCGAATCCTTCAAGACTGTTGCTGAATAAGGCGAAGCCAGCGTTACAAAACGCTGAAATGGAGTGGAAGAGGGCGAACCAGGCGGATCTTCCGGGTGCCATTCCCGCTGAAGAGAAGGAGAAAAACAGCCACAGCGCACCCAGAATTTCGATGGTGAAGGTGAGGGTCACAATCTGAAGAAGGGATCGGCTTACCCGGTTTAAATCCTCCTCGTTGGTCATATATGAAATGAGGAGTTTATCCTGAAGGCTGAAGGAGCGTCGCAGTGCCCAGGCCGCGGAATAACTGAGGATCATTATGCCCAATCCCCCGATCTGAATGAGTATCAAAATGCCTATCTGGCCGATGAGTGTGAAGTGGGTTGCGGTATCCACCACAATTAGACCGGTGACGCAGACCGCGGAGGTGGTGGTAAACAGGGCGTCTATGAAGCCCAGGCCCTGTCCGTCGACGGTAGTTACCGGAAGCATGAGAAAGAAGCTGCCCACCAGTATTACCATGAGAAAACTCAACACCAGAGTTTGGGCAGGGTGAATGGTCAGGTTATTCAGCAGTGCGGATATACGGCGGATACGGCCGAACACCTTGAACAGCATGAAGAAGTTGCGGACCACAATGAGTCCTGCGATCTGGAAGCCGGCTCCCGCTTCGGGTTGGAGGATGAATTCAGCGTATTTGTTGTACCCGAAGAGAAGTAGAAATACCAGGGAAAAGAGGGTGGAGGCCAGATTGTTTTTCAACCAAATGATCTTATACGGAGCACTGACAATTTCAAAGATCAGTTCCAGCAGGATGAAAAACGCCAGAGTAAAATCGATAGCATTGGTGAATATCCCGATAAAGGGAGCTTGAATCTCCGCCTGTTCCAGAAAAAGGGATATGATGCTCAATAAAAAGGTGAAGATGATCACAGGGGTCAGGATTTTGCGAATGTTTTCGATGAGCCTGGTTCGTGCCGAGGTTTCCATTAATCTGATTATTGTACGAATGGAGTCAGTGAGTAAAGCACGGGCCCTTGCTTTAAAAACGGCCATCCGGAGAACCTGTCCCGGATGGCCTGAAAAATCTGATGCTGAGCTGTTGGAGCGCGGTTTCGGAAATTACTTCCCGGACCGCTCCAGTTTCAGCGTGATGGTCGGCTGGTCACAGACCTCAGTCGGTCCATAGTACTGTATGGCACCGGGAAAGAAGTAGCGGGTATTGCTTGCCCAGTCATCCCGTTTGGATGAAAACTCCGTGAATGGCGCCCCGTCAAGTTCCACCAGGGCCTTACGAATTACCGGCTTCATTTTGCCGTGGCGCTGTTCCATGTTCATCATCATCGTCAGAGGAATGCCACCGGCAATCCACTCAGATGCGGGTTTGTCCAGGTTGCGCACGCTTGAAAGGTAACCGGTGAGTCCGTTGGCAATGAGCAGAAATGCGGTATACCCAAGACTGTAGGTGTAGTCGGCATCGAAATTGGAGGGGAAGGCACAGCGGCCTTCGTATCCGAAGAAATGGGCCAGGGCTTTGAAGGAGCCGGAGAAGTTTCCCTGAGTTTTCCACTGGTCCAGCAGTTCGCCCACCATCTCAATAAGAAGTTTTTCTGTGTCGATGAGGCTCACCTGTACGTTGCCGTGGGGATCCCGGTCAAGAAGCAGCTGCTGGCGGATACCCCTGGGGAGGGAAGAAAACACCTTCGCACTGTGGTCGTTGAGCTTGCTCACTGCGAATTCCGCCTGATCTTCAAAGCTTCTCAAGGTGGCGAAATATTCTTCGTTGTGGGCCAGCAGATCGTTAAGCTCAGAAATGAGCGTTTTCATTTCGGGGATAAATTCGATCAGACCCTCGGGGATCAGCGCAATGCCGAAGTTCTCATTGTTTCCCGAGCGGTGGCGGACTACTTCCGCAATCTCTTCCACTATCTGGTTCAGGCTCTTTTTCTTCTCCGCAACCTCTTCGCTGATAATTGCCACATTGGGATGGGTCTGTAACGCGGCTTCCAATGCGATATGACTTGCGGAACGCCCCATAAGCTTAATGAAATGCCAGTATTTTTTTGCCGAGTTGGCATCTCTCATAATATTTCCGATCAGTTCGGAGTAGGTCTTTACCGCGGTATCGAATCCGAAGGATGTTTCGATGTACTCGTTTTTCAGATCCCCGTCTATTGTTTTGGGAACACCGATAACCTGAATATCTGTGCCGTTGTCCTTGAAGTATTCAGCCAGGAGTGCGGCGTTGGTGTTGGAATCATCACCACCGATAACCACCACCGCATCAAGTTTCTGTTCCTTCGCGGTATTCAGGGCTGAGGCGAACTGTTCAGGGGTTTCGATTTTTGTGCGTCCCGAACCGATAATATCGAAACCGCCGGTGTTGCGGTAGGCATCGATTTTCCCGTCATCGAAAACAATGAAATCATTCTCCATGAGACCGCTGGGGCCGCCGAGAAATCCAATAAGATCACTTTGGGGATTGGCGTTTTTCAGTCCGTCGTAAATTCCGGTGATAACGTTATGTCCTCCGGGGGCCTGGCCGCCGGAGAGAATTACGCCTACCCGGAGCGGTTTCTGAGAGGTTTCGCCCTTTCCGGATTTGAATACCGCAATGGGGGCGCCGTAACTGTGGGGGAAGAGGTTTTTTACCTGATCCTGATCCGCCACTGATTCAGTGGGTTCTCCCAGGTCTACTTGAATATTCGAAATAGCCGAGCCAAGGGCCGCGGGAAGCTTGGGCTGATATTCGTAACGGGCTTTCTGTAGGGATGAGATTTCCATGGAAACTCCTTTATGTGTTATGGGGGATTGAGATAGCAAGTGTACCGGAATTTGTTTCGCCTGTGAAGGGATTCTGGATCGTGGAAAATCCCCTGGGTCGTGTTGACAGGGTATGAAAAATCATATATAGATAAAAATATACTTAAAACAATCCTTGTGTTTTATGAACCAGAGATTAAAATGGAAGTATATACGTACCAATAAAATATGTGAAATGTATCGGGATGCATCAAATAATCAATCTTGAATGTGTCTCAGCATGAGGCGGAAATCAGTCCCCAGCTGTACCGTTCATAGGAAACTGATTTCACGGCCGTGGCAATGTGTACACCATGATATTATAGACAGCATGATGCGTAAATTGCCGCCACCAGTTACCGACCTGTCATATAGGAGCAATATATGTCCGATGGAAGTGTATTAAGTGCCATAGATTTGCGCTACAGCGATTTGGCGGAGACCAGCTGTTGTCTGTCCTGCGGCGGTGCCATCGATAAATCAGAGGCCCGGGAAGGCGAAGTGTGTGTAGATCTTGGCAGCGGCCGGGGAAACGACCTGGTTAAACTTGCCGAAGCCGTCGGCCCGTCCGGACGGGTTCACGGTGTTGATATCAGCGAAGGAATGCTGTCCAAAGCCCGGAGAACCGTCTCAAAAATGGATCTGGAGGACAGGATCGAGCTGCATCACAGCAAGCTTGAAAATATCCCCCTGAAATGCAATTCGATCGATCTTCTCATCTCTAATTGCACCATAAACCATGCTGCAGATAAGTCCCGGGTATGGAAAGAAATTCACCGTATTCTCAAGGACGGCGGCCGTTTTGTGGTAAGCGACATTTATTCTCTCCAGAGTGTTCCCGCTGAGTATGCCCGGGATCCCCAGGCTGTTGCAGAATGCTGGGCAGGATCGGTGACCCGGGAGGAGTACATCTCTCAGCTTGCAGACGCCGGGTTTCGGGATGTCCAAATTCTGGAAGAAAGCGAACCCTACGATAAGGGAAAAGTAGAAGTATGCAGTTGGACGATCCTGGGCTATAAGTCCGGCGGATCATCCTGCTGCAGTAAATAGATGGGGTTTCTCCCTCACCGTTGTGTGAGGGGTGAAGCTCAAACGTAAGGAGGGATCTTTATGAAGAAATCCATGAAGTCTCTGATTCGCAAACAGCCCAAAAACGATAAAAACCAGGCGCAGTGCTGTGCCAAGGTTTCACCTGTCGTGGCGGGCTGTCACGACTGAGGACTGAAACGTCCCGGTCATCCCGGGCCCGCTGGCAGAATGGCGGGTGGTATTTCGGGGGCTCCGGGGGGACATTCCTCCCGGAGCTATTTCTTGGGTCAGGGTATTTGAATCCGCTAGAGCATCAGGATATATGAAGATGAATAAAACACTCTCAAAACATAACATTTTGAAACAGATATACCGGCAGAATGATTGGATCCTTGTGAATCTTCTGCATCAGCAGGCAGACATTATTGACCCCGAATTGGCAGAGAAGATCCTGGACTCCAGCATTCTCGAGCAAAGGGATTCGGAGGATTACCGGGAATTGGCGGAAAAAGGGTACATTATCGATCCCCAACGGGAAACTTCCTCATACCGCCTGGCGTATGCCGAGTTTATGAAAGACAGAGACGCCGGAGAAGTGCAGGTGTTTTATGTTCCCGGCTACGCCTGCAATTTCGCCTGCGAATACTGCTATCAGGATGGCTATATTCATGATTCCCACCAGGCCCAGCAGGAGGTTATTCAAGCCTTCTTTGCCCATGTGGGGGAACAGCTGGCGGGAAGATCATGGTATTTGACAATTTTCGGCGGGGAACCGCTTTTACCGGGCAACGGTCAACGGAAGATCCTCGCTCAGCTTATCGAAGGTGCCAATGCGGCACATGTGGACATTGCCCTGGTTACCAACGGATATTATCTCAGCGAATATATCGATCTGCTCTCGACAGCTAAAATCCGGGAAATCCAGGTGACCCTGGACGGTGTCGGTGAAGTTCATGACCGTCGGCGGCCTTTGAAGCAGGGGCGGGTGAACGGCGGTGAATACCGGAATTTTGAAAAAGTGGTGAAGGGCATTGATGACGCACTTGAAGCGGGGCTTGAGATTAACCTCCGTTCCGTTCTGGACAGGGAGAATCTACCCCGGCTGTATGAGCTCGCAGATTTTGCCATCAGCCGTGGATGGACAAAACACCCCCTGTTTAAAACCCAGCTGGGTAGGAATTACGAACTCCATTACTGTCAGGATCAGCAAAGCCGCCTTTATAGCCGTCTGGAAATGTATGAGGATCTGTTTGAAGAGATTCGCCGACATCCTCAAATCCTGGAATTTCATTCCCCCGCATACAGTATTTCCCGCTTCCTCTTTGAAAACGGGGAATTACCGGTTCCTCTCTTTGACAGTTGCCCTGGGACGAAAACCGAATGGGCGTTTGATTATACCGGAAAAATATATTCCTGCACCGCCACTGTGGGCAAGGAGGGGGAAGAGCTGGGCAGTTTTTATCCCGAATCAGTCTTGAATGATGACATGATATCCCAGTGGGAAGACCGGGATGTTCTCTCCATTTCCGCCTGCAGGGACTGTTCTCTCCAACTGGCCTGCGGCGGCGGCTGCGCTTCGGTAGCATACAACCGGGAAGGCAAACTCCATGCTCCCGATTGCCGTCCGGTTGACGGCCTTATTTCCATGGGAGTGGAACTCTATAAGAATGTGGATTTTGATCAGCTTTTTGGAAATATCGAAACAGACAGCATACATAATCAGGAGTAAAACATGGCAGGCAAAATTACAGAAATCGACGCAGATCAGTATCAGGAGGAAGTTCTTGATAAACCACTGGCGGTACTGGATTTTTATTCCACCGAATGTCCACCCTGTGAGGCATTGGCCAGTAAATATCAGGCTCTCAGCGAGATTTACGGGGAGGACGTGAATTTTGTAAAAATTTTCCGCCAGGGAAACCGTGAACTTGCAACCGAACTGGATGTCACCGGAAGTCCAACCCTTCTTTTTTACCGTAACGGCAAAATTACCGGCGATAAACTCACCGGAGGAATCAAGCGCTCTGATATTATGAAGAATCTGGATGCGTTGGTGGGAGAGCAGCGGGCTGAAGAGCTCCATGGAGCAATTACTCACAGTTCCACAGATGCGGATGTGGTTGTTCTGGGAGGAGGTCCGGCAGGGCTCACCGCAGGGTTGTATCTTGCCCAGGCCCGGATGAAGACTGTGTTGGTGGATGTGGCTCTCCCCGGGGGATACGTGGCGACCACTCATCAGGTTTCAAACTATCCCGGATTCATAGAGCCCCAGCCGGGTATGATGCTCAGCCATTTTATGAGCGAACAGGCAAAGGAAAACGGTGTGGAATTCCGGGCTGCCGTGGAAGTAAATGAGGTGGATCTGGAAAAAAAAGAGGTGTCCATTGACGGTGTTGAGACTATCAGCGGAAAGAAGCTGGTTGTTGCCACCGGTTCAAGTCCCCGCCCCCTTGGAATTCCAGGTGAAATGGAGTACCGGGGAGACGGTATCTCGTACTGCGCCACCTGCGATGCCAAATATTTTGACGATAAAGATGTAATTGTGATCGGCGGTGGGAACTCGGCCATAGAAGAGGCATTATTTATCTCCAAATTCGCCCGCTCAATTACCATCGTTCACCAGTTTGATGATCTCCAGGCTAATAAACAGGCACAGGAAAAGATACGGGCCGATGAGAAGGTTTCCTTTATGTTCAGCCATGAACCCCGGGAGTTCAAGAAGTACGGAACCATGGATATGGGCGTGGTGGTGGAAGATCTGAAAACGGGTAAAACCAAAGAGGTCCGCGCCCACGGCGTATTCGTGTTTATCGGCTTCGTTGCCAACCTGGAAGGACTTGAAGGTCTGGATCTTGATCAGTGGGGGCATATCAAAACTGATAGTGAAATGCGGACCAATATTGACGGAGTGTATGCTGCGGGGGATATCGTATCCAAGATGTACCGGCAGATCACCACGGCGGTAAGCGACGGCACCATTGCGGCCATCAGCATCAGCAAAGAGCTGGCCGAGTAAAGGCTGAGTCTGAGCGGATCCCACCCGGAGGATCCAATCCTCCGGGTAACATGATTGGATAGTCAAAAAAAATGGTGTAGGGTGAGGTGATTTCAAAACGGCAAAGAATTTTGAAATCGTCAGTACCGTTTTCTCGTATCCGGAGCCTGGAGAAATTCAGGGTTCATTAAACGATTACAGGAAGGATGCCCTATGCCCAGAATTACCTTAGCTTCAGAGCGGGTGAATTTTTTTACCCATGCCGCAGGATTCATTATCTGGATTCCCCTTACCCTTTGGCTGGTCTTTACCGCGCGGGGAGCAGCCGATCTGATGATCGTATCGTTGGTGTACGGTCTTTCCGCAATGTTTCTTTTCTTTTCCAGCGCCAACTACCATTTTCATAAATCCGCCGAAAACGAACAGTCCATCCGGCGGAAATTAGATCATATCGCCATTTTCGTGATGATCGCCGGATCTTACACCCCCATTGCATATATGTGGTACGAGGAGCCCTGGAGCTGGCTCATAATCAGTCTCCAGTGGGGTCTTACCCTCGTCGGTCTGGTCTACAAAATATTTGTTCCCCATCCTCCTCGTTGGATCGCCCCCGCCATCTATGTTGCCATGGGATGGGTTGCCCTGGGCGCCATCGTTCCCCTCTACAATGCCATGACCGGACCGGTATTTCTGGAAATGATCCTGGGAGGGGTGTTGTACACCGTCGGTGCCTTGATCTATGCCCTGAAACGGCCGAATATTCCCGGAAGCAAGCTGGGGTTTCATGAGATATTTCATCTTTTCATACTCGCCGGTGCGGGAGTGCACTTTGCCATGCAATACCGCTCGATCATTCATCATCTGGGAGCTTTCGCATGATCCGTTTTTCTCTTCTCAGCGGATCGTATACTCTCAGGGAGGGCCATGTTCCCGACCCCAGGGGTGAATCTGTGGTGTATCACTCTGTTGAAATGGATGACGAACTCATACATCGGACCGGGGCGCAGAATGCCGTTCCAGGGGCCGGGCTTCCCGCGGTTCACTCCAGGAGCATCAGCCGGATTCCCAACCCCAGCTGGATTAATCCCGATAAAAACCGGGGACTGATCTACGTGGCCACTGAGGTATCCGGAAGCCAGAGCGGTCTCTATGTGTATTCCATGGAATCATTGAATGCATCCCGGGAGCAGGAACCCCTGGGCGCAGTTCAGCTCTCCGACGGGCTCTGTCATTTGAGTCTCATAGATCCCGCCACCGGGCAGCACGATCCTTCTCAGGCATATTCCGCCGTCGGTGAATCTGGTGGTTCCTATGGCGGTTCCTATGGCGGGCCCCTAATTCTGGCGTCTTCCTATGGATCCGGCATTCTTCATGTGGTGGATGTGGGCAACCCGGCGCACCCCAAAGAGATACATCGTGTACAGATGCACCTCCCTTCCGCCCAGACGCCCCCAGACGGACGGAACCACGAGCGGCAGGAGTCCCCTCATATCCATTTTGCCGCAGTTCATCCCCAGGACGGGAAGATCTACTGCGCCGATCTTGGAAGCGACCGAATTTGGATTATCAGGAACTATGGAGCCGGGGAAACACCGAATCTGGGCTACACCCAGCTGCCCTGGGGTTATGGACCCCGTCATCTGGAATTTGACTCCGACGGGGTTCATATCTATGCCCTGTGTGAACTCAAACCCAGGTGTCTGGTATTCCGGAGGGAGCAGGGGGGGCTTACACTGATTCATGATATTGATATTTCCTCTTCGGCGGATCTCCAGGCACCCTCGGCCATCCAGCTGCACCCCTCGGGGCGTACGCTGGCATTGTCCAACCGCTTTGCCGACGAGATTATTGTTCTGTCTTTGGAGCGGGAAGCCGGCGGGGATGTCCTGAGGCCCCGTATTCAGCGGACATTTTCCTGCGGGGGACGTACGCCCAGGGATATGAGCTTTTCCCCCGGGGGAGAGTTCCTGGCGGTGGGGAACCAGGATTCCCATGAAATCAGCATATTCCCCTTCGACCCGGCTGGAGGAAGTGCCGGAATTCCCGGAGGGAATTCGGAAGAGGATATCCGGCCCATTCTAAATATTGCTGCAGGTTCTCCCGCCCGAGTTGTCTGGATGCCGAAAGGCCGGTAATCCATTAGCATAATCCAATAGCATAATCCGATTGCATAATCCGGCGGGGGAAGTCATACTTGCCCTGTTATGAACATATCTATAGCCCAGATCGCATCCCAGTTGGGGCTGCCGTCTGTATCAATACAGAAAACATTGGAACTTTTGGAAGACGGTGCCACCGTTCCGTTTATCGCCCGCTACCGGAAAGAGGCCACCGGGAATTTGGATGAAACCCAGATTACCGCTGTGCGGGATACCGCAGCCAGGCTTCGTGAGCTGGAAAAGCGCAGGGAATACATCATCTCGGTAATTCGCAAGCAGGAGAAGCTCAGCCCGGAGCTTGAGACAAAAATCCGGGCCGTCGATCGGCTTACCGAACTTGAAGATATCTATTTGCCCTTCAAACCGAAACGGAGAACCCGCGGTCAAATAGCCCGGGAAAAGGATCTGGAAGAACTTGCTCTCAGAATTCTTGCTCAAAAAGGGGGCCGACCAGATGAGGCCGCCAGACAGTTTGTGGGCGGAGAAAACCAGGTGGCGGATGTGAAAGGGGCGTTGGACGGCGCCTGCGATATTATCGCGGAAATTATCAGCGATGATCCTCCTGTCCGGGGGGAACTTCGGCAGCTTTTTATTAATACCGGGGTGGTCAGTTCACAGGCGGTGAAAAAACACGCAACCAGCGAGGAAGCCCAGGTATACCGGGATTATTTTGATCATCAGGAACAGCTGAAGCGAATTCCTGGACACCGATTTCTCGCCATGCTCAGAGCGGTGGATGCGGGATTTGTGCGGATGAAAATTGAACTGCCACAGCAGACGGGGGTGGATCTGATTCACCGCCGCTACCTCAAATCGGGGGCCTCACCGGGAGAACGTGAGCTGATCTCATCGGCAGGATCCGACGCCTATCAGCGTCTTATCCAGCCTTCGCTGGAAAATGAAATGCGGAAAGCCCGCAAGGAGCAGGCGGATGGGGAAGCCATTGACGTGTTTACTGAAAATCTTCGTCAGCTCCTCCTTGCCCCTCCTTTGGGGGAGGCCCGGGTTTTGGGTGTGGACCCCGGACTGCGCACCGGATGCAAACTGGCGGTTCTGGATTCCAGCGGAAATTTACTCTCTCATTATGTAATGTATCCCCTTCCGCCCAGGCAGGACAGTCAGGGAGCCGGGAGTCTTTTGCGCAAGCTTGTGAACGAACACGATATTCAGGCAATTGCCGTAGGCAACGGAACAGGAGGTCGGGAAACTCTCAGTTTCATTAATTCCCTTGACCTGGACAGAAAGGTGACCGTGACTATGGTGAATGAAAGCGGTGCCTCCGTGTACTCCGCATCCTCCCTGGCCAGGGAGGAATTTCCCGATCTTGACCTGACGGTCCGGGGAGCGGTGTCCATCGGCCGCCGTCTGATGGATCCCCTGGCGGAGCTCATTAAAATCGATCCCCGTTCAATCGGCGTGGGCCAGTATCAGCATGATGTGGATCAGAAGCGTCTTCAGCAGGGGTTGGACGATACAGTCATCAGCTGCGTGAATGCCGTAGGTGTTGAGCTGAACACCGCAAGCGCAAGACTGCTTTCCTATGTTTCCGGCCTGAGTCCGGGCATGGGAAGGGCTGTGGTGGAACAGCGCAGCGCAATGGGGAAATTCCGGAGCCGGAAGGAATTACAGAAGGTAAGCGGCTTGGGGCCGAAAATCTTTGAACAGGCAGCAGGTTTTTTACGGATTCATGACGGGGAACATCCGCTGGATAAAACCGCCGTTCATCCGGAACGCTACCCCCTGGTAGAGCAAATGGCCCGTGACCTGGGCGTTTCCCTGGAGCAATTACCGGGAAATGGGGGACTGATTTCCACAATAGATCCGGAAAAATATCTTGGGCCGGATCTGAATATGGCCAGTTTTACAGATATTATGGCCGAACTGCAGAAGCCGGGCCGGGATCCCCGGGAGGGTTTTCAGGCCTTTCAGTTTGCCGAAGGTGTTGAGAACATTCATGATTTGAATGAAGGAATGAAACTGCCCGGTGTGGTGACCAACATTACCAAATTCGGAGCATTTGTAGATATCGGTGTTCATCAGGACGGCCTTATTCACATCAGTGAAATGGCCGACCGCTTTGTCCGGGACCCGGGTGAGATTCTGTCGTTGGGACAGCAGATAACGGTCAGGGTTCTCTCTGTAGATCCGGCCCGGAAACGGATAGGATTGAGTTTAAAAACGGGTTAATCCACCCATCTTTCCGGTTTTCCCTCGCAGACAGAAGCTTCTGGTTTTATAATGGTATTCCGGAGGCACTTTAAACTCTTTGTTTTTCAAGTGGCCATACCGTGAAGAGATGTTTGAGGAGGATTCAATGTGGAAGAAAGTGATCAGTGTGGAGGACTTTGCCCGGGAACTGACAGAGCGGCTGGAAGTGAACAAGGATATTAATTGCTGCAAGGAAGAAATTCTCAGGCTGATGAGTATTGTTGCAGAGAAGATTCCCGAAGAAACGATTGAAGTAAACTGGAAAGAATAAACGCTGTAGGGAAACAATGAAAATATTCTGCACTATGGGGCGGTAGTATAAGACCGGAAGGCAGAGTTACACCCAAACCAACTGGAGGAAAATGTGGAACAGCTGTTGGCGACAATTAATGAATTGGAAAAGAAGGCTCCGGGGCTGGAAGAACTGCACCATGCATTCGGGGGCGTATATCGGGAACGGCTCACCCAGGCTCTGAAGCGGAATCACGTGAGGGAGGTGTTTTATCCTCTTATACTGGATCCCTGGAATACCGGCGATCTGAAACAATTTGTGGAAGACCGGAATTTCACCTTTCATGAAATTTTCGAGCTGCAGCAGGAAATGAAGCGGTTCATGGATGATCTTCGGGAAAGCTACATGTGTGATCTTGATAATATTATTTCTGAAGCCGGGGCTCACCTTCCTTCAACCCTGAGTTATCCGGAAAAAAGCCTGGTGATTCTGTATAATCTGAACCGGCTTTGTGAAGCCCAGAAGGGTTTGTTGGAGAAGCTGGCGACAGTTTCAGATAAATCTAAAGATGTATACAACCATTAGAGAATGCCCCAAAGAGTGTGGAAAAATCCTCAGCTGCAGCATGGACTGCAAGTGCGGTCTAGAGTAGCCTGACGCAGCCCTTTTCTCTGGGATACAGGGGCTGTATATCGATTCTTGTAAAAAATTTCCGGATCAGGATCTCAAATTCAGCGCCATAGGCCGGGGGCAGAAGAAAAAAAGCTTTGGAGTCCAGCCCCGGTCCGAAAGGGCCGTGCACAATTTCCACATCTTCCTCAATTCGGAAAATCGAAAGAATGCTGTGAAGAAGTTCCAGCTGGTCGTTGTAGTTGGCACTTTTTTTGTTTATGAGGTTTAAAATATGGCGGTATTCATGAAGATATTCCTGAAATAGATGATACAGGCGGGAGTGATTACCGTTGCGCAAACAATGAATTAGCTGCTGAATTCGGAAATTTTCGCTGTAGAAAAAGTGAAGAAGTACGATATCTTCCTGGCTGTACCCGGTGAAAACCTCCGCGTCCAGAATGCTTTCCCCTTTTAAGGCAATAATTTTTTCCAGCTCTTCATGGAGATGGGCGTATGCGGTCTCCGATCCGGCATTTGCCGAGAGGCTGTCAACGATATATTGCCTTTTTTCAAATAGCGCCTGATTCTGATTGATTCTCTGGATGGAGAATTCCGGACTGAGGTCTATGTAGTGAAGGCCTCCGGCAAAAATCACTGCCGCACTTCCTAAATCCCCGGTTTCGGAGAAATAGCGTTCCTCTATTGCCTTTACGTTTTGGCTCAGGTTTATCTGTTCCAGCTGTTTTCCGCTGTCAGTTCGAAATCCGTTGCCTCCGTCCGCCAGAATGGAAAGGCAGAGAACCGTGAAGGATGCCGACGCGTTCAGGCCGCTGCCGGGAAGGAGCGATGCATTGAGATAGGCATCGAAACCGCCGGTTTTGATACCGGCTGCGGCAAGTATCGCTGCTGCTCCCCGAATCAGAGCCGAGGAAGTGCCCCGTTCCTCATCAAGGGCCTGGTGATTATCAATATCAACATGGAAGGGGTGTTCATAGCCCTGGGAGTACATTACCACCTGTCTGTCGCTGCGGGGGCGTACGATTGCCCTAATGTCAGGATTAACTGCAGCGGCAAGGGTTCTCCCATTCCAGGATTCCGCGTGGCTGCCGGCATAGGTTATTCTTCCGGGGCAGCTGTATACATATACCTGGTCATCGTCCCTGAGGGCGAGAAATTGCTCACCTTCCGTGCAAAGTTCCCGGTAGGGAAGAGGGAGCTTTGAAAGTTCGTCGTTCGAGAGTAGCTCCTTGTGAATCCCCAGTCCGGTAAGTATACGGTTGGGAAACCCTGCGGAGGAGGTTATCTGTTTACATTCGCTGAAACGCATGGAATTCTCCATTATCGACAAAGCATGGCCAATATTCTTATACTTACTATAAAATAAATGCCATTGAAGTGCGAATTATTCACAGAAATATCTGAAGAGGGGAGTCTATGTATAGAATTATTCCGGCGGTGATGAGCTACGATTGGGGAAGCCACGGGGAAGTTGAAAAATATTTTGGAATTCCCAATCCCCCGGGGAAAGCTCTTGCTGAGCTTTGGTTTGGAGCTCATAGAAAAGCCCCTGCCAGAATTGCTGACGAGGGAGAGTTCAGTCTTAGAGATCTGCTGGTATCCCATGGTGAGGATATTCTGGGAAAGGAGCTGTACCGACGCTTTGGGGGTGAGTTTCCCTTTCTATTGAAGATACTATCTGCCGGGAAAGGATTGTCCATTCAGGCTCACCCAAGCAAGGTTCAAGCGGAGGAAGGGTTTTCCCGTGAGGAAGAGCAGGGCATAGATATTGACGCTCCTGAACGGAATTACCGCGACGATAACCATAAGCCGGAATGTATTGTTGCGGTAAGCGAATTCTGGGCGCTCAGCGGATTTCGCCCCCCGGAAGAGATTCTGACCAATCTCCGGCGGCTTGAGGCGGCGGGGTGCCAGGCGGAACTGATTTCCAAACTGGCAGCCATTTTGGAGGATGCTACGGGGGAAAATACTCTCCGGGACTTTTATACCGCCTTAATGAACGCCGATCGGGAGGATGTGAAGACGCTCCTGGAACAAAGTCAGAAGGCTGCACGGCATTACATTTCCGGCACTGACCGGAATAACCTGGACCAGCAGGATCAGCGGATTTGGTACTGGGTGCTGGAACTTGAGTCACAGTTTCCCGGAGATCCGGGGACTTTGGCTCCCCTTTATCTGAATATTATCAAACTGAACCCCGGTGAGGGACTGTTTATGCATGCCGGAATCCTTCACGCGTATCTGCGGGGCACGGGAATCGAGCTGATGGCCAATTCCGATAATGTACTTCGGGGTGGTTGCACCTCCAAACATGTTGACGTACCCGAACTGATCTCTGTTCTGAATTTTACACCTTTTTACCCCGATACTCTCACCCCCGACAGTCACGGATGGTACAAATCTCCGGTTCCCGAATTCCGTATAGCCAGGGTACGTATTCACAGCGGAGAGGGGGAAGCAGAGCTGCGCAGGGAGATGGATCTTGGAACGGCTCCGGCTATTTTGCTTGCGGAAGAGAGCCCGCTGCGTGTGGAGCACGGGGAAGAGATTCTCACCCTAAGCAGGGGTGAGGCGGTGTTTATTCCCGCTGAACGGCAGTCTGATGGTGATATTACTCCTATTGCTGTGAAAGCGGAGGGAGATTCAGCCGCATTTGCATTGGCAAGTGTCAATTCCGGGGAAGAGGCATGATCATTTATGTGGATGCTGACTCATGTCCTGTGAGGATCAGGGAAATCATCTCCAAGGCGGCGGGCAACCGCCGGGTGAAGGCGAGATTTGTGGCTGCACGAAGCATCCCCATTAAATCGTCACCATGGATTGAGCTGATCGTGGTTGAACCGGGACAGGATGCGGCGGACATAGAGATTCAGAACATGGCCGAGCCCGGAGATATGGTGATTACCCGGGATATTCCCCTGGCTGCCGAACTGGTGGAACAGGGGCTCACGGTTCTCAACGACAGGGGGACGCAGTTCACCCCGGAAAATATCCGCACACGCTTGAGCGAGCGGAATTTCATGGCAGAACTTCGGGCAATGGGGCTTGAAAGCATGAAAGACCGGAGTTTTTCCGCCAGGGAAATTCAGGCCTTTGCTTCCGCCTTCGACCGGGAGCTCACCCGGCTGCTGAAAAGCTGAGCATCTTTCAAAATTAGATTTGGAAAGATGCTGAATAGCGGGCCTTAATCAAAATCTCCGTACAAGAAAGGAGCTATGATTTCTAAAGGTCTTGGCAATTTCCAAAATCGCTTATTTTTGAAATTGCCTCAGATACCTGACCGCTTCGTCTGCGGGGGGGTATGGGTAAATATCATAAAAACAGTCATATTTTCCTTGCAAAATATGGCGTATGGTTATAAATTTATCGAAATACTGAGAGGCAGTTTAAAATTTTCCTTTTGAACCGGCCTGTTGAGGGATTTTGTGTAAAAATCTGAGGAGTTACGTATGGGAATGAATGTTACAGAAGTTACCGATGGAATTTACCGGCTGTCAGCCAATGCAGAACCCAACTCCCTTCTTTTTGAAGGAATTTGGCCGATCCCCAACGGGGTGAGCATGAACAGCTACATTGTCAAGGGCGAGAAAGTGGCCATTGTGGACGGTGTCTGCGGTTGGGACGGTGTCCCTGAAACGCTCTTTGAGCAATTTGATCAGATGGGGATTAAAGCTGAAGATATCGATTATGTGATTGTGAATCACCATGAGCCGGATCACAGCGGCTGGCTGGAGGACTTTAAAAAAATCCGGGACGATTTCCAGATTATTACCAGTGTAAAGGGTGAGCCTCTTCTTGAGGCATTTTATGAGATAAGCAATGATGTGCGTACTGTAAAGACCGGAGACAGTCTGGATCTGGGAAACGGCCGGGTCTTGGCCTTCGCGGATATTCCTAACGTTCACTGGCCGGAAACCATGGCAACATTTGATACAAAGAGCGGAACGCTCATGCCCTGCGATGCCTTTGGTTCCTTCGGAGCAATCAGCGATGCACCTTACGATGATCAGCTTTCCCAGGAAGACATAGATTTTTTCGAACATGAAGCCGTTCGTTACTATTCCAATATCGTAGCGGCGTTTTGTCTGCCTGTGAAGAAGGCCATTAAGGCAGTGGAGGAACTTCCGGTGAAGATTATTGCACCGGGGCATGGAATTGTGTGGCGGAAGGATCCCTGGAAGATCGTAAACGACTACAAACGCTACGCCAGCTATGATAAGAATCCTGCTAAAGAAGAAGTGACGGTGCTCTGGGGTTCCATGTATGGTATGACGGAAAAGGCGGTGAAACCTCTGGTTGAAGCCATTGAATCCGAGGGTGTAAAGGTGCATGTACACAGACTGCCCGAATCTCCCCTGGGGGATGTACTTACCTCTGCCTGGACCTCTACAGGTATTGTGATGGGCATGCCCACATATGAGTACAAGATGTTCCCTCCCATGTTTGCCGCCCTGGATGAACTTGCAAAGAAGAAAGTGAAAAACCGCAAAGCATTCCGTTTCGGCAGTTACGGCTGGTCCGGGGGTGCTCAGAAGGAACTCGATGAGTTGATGGCCAAGCACAAAACCGGATGGGATTTCCTGGAAACTGTTGAGTTCAAGGGTGCACCGGGAAAAGAAGATATCGATCTGATCAAGGAGCGGGGAAAAGAACTGGCCAAGGAAGTAAAACGAATGGTTGCAGAAGCTCCCGCCATCACCTGATAGTTAAGCTTTCCCCACATATACATAAACAAAATAAGACTACCGGGAGAATTCAGAAGAATTATCCCGGTTTTTTTTTGATTTCAGAATCAGACTCGGTCTGATATCCTGCATGGTCTGCTGCATTTCTGTGTAGCCTTCAGGTGCCGAATGTGAAAGGCCGCGAATTTGATGGGTTCGCTCTTGACTGATTCTGGAGATGTTTTTGATGGAGGCCACCATCTCTTCAACCGAGGCGGAGGACTGTTTCACCGCGCTGGATCCTTACCGGTGCAGCTTGCCTGCCCGGGTTTCGGAACCTAAAGGATCGGAAAAACCGAAAGCGGATAGAATCCGGATCAGTTGGTGAAGCTATACTCTCCCTGAGAAACTGCCTGGTTGTTGTCCCCATTTTCGTCGTCCACCCTGCTCAGGG
>NZ_JBXWXS010000035.1:0-33840 GCF_059431795.1 Salinispira sp. | reverse complement strand
ATGGCCGAGCAGGCTGGCAGAGCCAGCCGACCAGGTCCCGGATGCATGGCCGAGCAGGCTGGCAGAGCCAGCCGACCAGTGCCCGGATGCATGGCCGAGCAGGCTGGCAGAGCCAGCCGACCAGTGCCCGGATGCATGGCCGAGTAGGCTGGCAGGGCCAGCCGACCAGGGAAGGCCATGCAGTACCCGGCCGTCCTGGAAGCGCTGAAACCGGATGGGGCGGCGAAGAATCGGAAACCGGATCATCCGGGCGGAGGCTCTACGATATGTTAACAGGAGAGGACAGATATGAATGATATATCCGCGGCATTGAAGCAAATTCAAAACGGAGGAATGGTTCTGGTGGTGGATGATGAGGACAGGGAAAACGAAGGAGACCTCATTGCGGCATCTGAATTTGCAGATGAACAAACCATTGCCTTTATGGCCATCCACGGCAGGGGTCTTATTTGCATGGCCATCGAGGAGAGCAGGGCCATCCGGCTTCAGCTGCCCCAGATGGCGACCCATAACAGCGAGGGGATGAAAACAGCCTTCACCGTAAGTGTGGACGCCCGAACAGGAACCAGCACCGGCATCTCCCCGGCGGACAGGGCCCGGACTGTGGAAACCATTTTGAATCCCCGCAGCCGCTCTGAGGATCTTCTTCGCCCGGGACATCTGTTCCCCCTGGTTGCCCGGGCCGGCGGGGTTTTAGAGCGCCCCGGCCACACCGAAGCTGCGGTTGATCTTGCCCGGCTGGCGGGGCTGAAAGCCTCGGGCGTTATTTGTGAAGTGATCGACGATGACGGAAGCATGGCCCGACTACCCAGACTCAAGGAACGTGCCCGGGAATGGAATATCCCGCTGATCAGCATACAGGATCTGATCAGGTACCGGAAGATGGGTGAGGAATTGGCCCGCCCGAAGAACCAACGGCAGAGCCGCCCGAAGAACCAACCGATGAGCCTCCCGATGAGCCGTACAGCGACCCCCGGGAAAAGGGCACATGCAGCTCTGCGTCCCTCTGCCAGAGCCTCCATGCCCCTTGAAACCGGTGAGTTTGATATTCTTGCTTTTCCTGGAAGCGGAGGGGACGAACCGGAAGCCTTTGCTCTGGTGCTGAACATGGACCATCCCCCGGAAGCGGACGAACAGGCGCCCCTGGTGCGAATCCATTCCGAATGCCTCACCGGGGAGAGTCTTGGTTCCCTCCGCTGTGACTGCGGATTCCAGCTCCAGGAAGCACTCAGGCAGATTAAACAAGAAGGACGGGGAGTGCTGGTATACCTCCGCCAGGAAGGCCGGGGAATCGGGTTGATGAATAAAATAAAAGCCTATGAGCTTCAAGACCGGGGGGAAGACACCATGGATGCAAATCTGCTTCTTGGGCACCCTGCTGATGGCAGGTCCTATGTGCGGGGAGCGAAGATCCTGCAGAGCCTGGGCGTATGCAGCTGCCGTTTACTCACCAACAACCCTGAGAAGATGAAGGCGCTGAAGGACACCGGCATTGAAGTGAGTGCCCGGCTTCCAATAGAAAAGCGCCCCGACCGCCACAGTATCTCCTATATGAAGACCAAGCGGACGCGGTTCGGGCATCTTTACAGTTTTGCGGAGAGCGGGACGGCCTGACCCAGGTCTCCGGATAAAATTTCAGAAAAACCCCGGAATACCGGGAAAAGGATGAAAAATATGAATAGTGAATCAACAAATGCAACAGAAATACGACGATACGAAGCCCAGTTGAATGCAGGGAATAAGCGATTTGCCATAGTATCAGGGCGCTTTAACGATCTGATCAGTGATCGTTTGGTAGGCGGTGCCGTGGATTGTCTTCTTCGCCACGGGGCGCAGCGGGATGCCATAGGACTGATTAAGGTTCCTGGAGCCTTCGAGATTCCCCTTGCCGCCCGCCGGATTGCCCTTTCCGGGGAGTATGATGCGGTGATCACCCTGGGGGCGGTAATTCGGGGAGCCACCCCCCATTTCGAATATGTTTCGGCAGAGGTTTCCAAGGGGGTAGCCTCGGTGGGGCTGGAAACCGGCGTCCCGGTCATATTCGGGGTGCTTACAACCAACAGCATCGATGAAGCGGTGGAACGGGCGGGGACCAAGGCGGGGAATAAAGGCTGGGATGCGGCAATGTCCGCCCTTGAAATGGCCGGACTTATGAATATCCTGCCCCCGCCCCTTGAGCCGAGCTGATCCGTCCGCCGGGTACGCCGGAAAAGCCGAGAACAAGATAAAGCTGAGAATACAGAAAAAGCCGGGGGATCAGTGAATACACAGGCCCCCGGCTTTCGCCGTGTTTGAATCTATGGGTTATTCAGTCAATGCAGCGTCTCAATACTGATTGTTTCATATGTGGGACTGCTGCATCTGTGACTCAGTTGCATGTATGACTCGGTTGCATCTGAAGCTCAGTGACCGGCCATCATGCTGGACACATCGTCTTTTACTTCTCCTGTGGGTTTAATATGGAAGTTCTCCACCAGCACTTTTGCCACATTGGGGGAGAGAAAGGCCGGCAGGGTGGGGCCCAGCCGGATCCCTTTCACCCCTAACGAAAGAAGGGCCAGCAGTACTGCTACTGCCTTTTGCTCATACCATGCGATATCGTATGAAATGGGAAGTTCGTTAATATCTTCCAGACCGAACACCTCCTTCAGCTTCAAGGCGATGAGGGCCAGAGAGTACGAGTCGTTGCACTGCCCGGCATCCAAAACCCGGGGGATTCCACCGATATCACCCAGATCCATCTTGTTATAGCGGTATTTTGCACAGCCTGCGGTAAGAATAATGGTGTCATCGGGAAGCTGACCGGCTACATCGCTGAAGTAGGACCTGCCTTTTTGTCGGCCGTCGCAGCCTGCCATCACCACAAAGCGGGAAATATCGCCGTTCTTTACCCCATCCACCACTTTGTCCGCAAGGGCCATTACCTGTGCATGGGCAAAGCCGCCCACAATCTCGCCCTGCTCAATTTCCTTCGGAGCATTGCATTCCAGTGCACTGTGTATTACAGGGGTAAAGTCTTTTCTTCCGTCCTTCTCTTCAATATGGGGAACGCCGGGATATCCCACCTCTCCGGTGGTGAAAATCCTGTCCTTATACGCTTCCCGAACCGGAACGATGCAGTTGGTGGTCATGAGAATAGCTCCGTTGAAGGAGTCGAATTCCTTATCCTGCTTCCACCAGGCATTCCCGTAATTTCCTACGAAGTGATCGTACTTCTTGAATTTCGGATAGTAGTGGGCGGGGAGCATTTCCGAATGGGTGTAGACGTCCACGCCGGCGTCTTTGGTCTGTTCCAGAAGTTCTTCGAAATCCTTCAGATCGTGGCCGGAAACCAGAATTCCGGGACGGGTGCCCACACCGATATTCACCTTGGTGATTTCCGGGTTCCCGTATTGTTCGGTATTAGCCCGATCCAGCAGTGCCATGGTTTTCACCGCCGTATCACCGGTTTTCAGGGTGAGGGCGATGAGGGTTTGCACTTCCTGTTCTCTGAGCAGGGTGTCCAGGGTTGAGAGTAAAAACGCCCATACTTCATCGTCTTCGTGACCAAGCACCGCTGCATGGGTGGCATATGCGCAAATTCCCTTCAGCCCGTAGGTGATGAGTTCTTTCAAGCTTCTGATATCCTCATCGGGTTCGGACATGACGCCGATGGCCCGGGCATAGTTTTCCCATTCCGACTCTTCGGCGTTCCAGTTGGCAGCCTTGTGGTCCGAAGACGCTCCACGGTCCTTCAGTTTTTTCTGGATACTCAGGGCTTCCCGGATCATTTCCCGAATGCGGTCGTTATGAAAGTTGGCATTGGTGATAGTTGTAAAGAGTGCCCGGGCACAAAACCTGGCAATTGACCGGCTTTGATTATCCATCTCCCTGTTGAGGTTACGGCTGAGGGCGCTCACGCCTTTCAGGGTAAATATCAGCAGATCCTGAAGCCCGGCGGTCTCGGGGGCTTTACCGCACACTCCCCGGATGGTACATCCTTCGCCTTTTGCGGCTTCCTGACATTGGTAGCAAAACATATTGGTCTCCTGGGGTACATGGTTTCCGGCATCGGGCGCTGCGCCCAGCCGTGTACACAGGGTACCCGGGAAAGACTTGGGGGGCTGTAACAAATGTTACCATCGGGCAATAAAGATCTGTTTATTCGTCCCGGCAGTTGTCCAGCAGGGTTGGACGGTCTTCTACTTTGAATGCCCTGCCGTGACGGGTTATCAGACCATTCTCCACCATGGATCCCAGCACCCTGCTGAGCGAAGGGCGGCTCACACCGAAAAGCTCAGCCAGAGTTTCCATGGAGTAGGGGAGGTGTATGAGCTCCCCCGGGCTGCGCTGATCCAGCTCAAGAAAATAGCTGCACAGTTTTTGCCGGATGGTCTGAAACTTCATGAAGCGGAGTTTATCTGCCAGAAAATGGATGCGGTTCCCCGCATCTCTCAGCAGAGTCCTAAGCAGTTGAGGATCTTCTCCAGCCATGGCCAGCAGAGTGTTCCGGTGAATGCTGATAATTTTTACCGGGTTTTCCGCACTGAGGTTCACCGGGAGATGGTTATCGTCGGCGAACAGAATTCCCGCAGCCACCGGACTGGGTGCATGGAGAGATTCTACTTTCAGCGTATGTCCCTCCCCATCGCTGATCTGGGCACTCAGTTCACCTTTAACGAGGATCATGAGCCGCTGGTATTCATCCCCCCGCTGGGCAATCAGCTTTCCCTGTTCGTGGGAGTGAATGGAGAAGCTGTGTCGGCTGAAGGTACGTTGCAGTTCGGCTTCATTCAGATGGGAAAATAACCCGCAATCGAGAAGTTTCAGGGCGATTTCATCAGAAAGTGTGTGGCTTGGTAACATATGCTACCGATCATAGCATGCCACACGGGTAGAATCGAGGCGAAAATCGGGGGCTATATGAGTTCCTGAATATACTTCCGCTTGAGTAAGCGCCAGAACACCACAATAAATGCGGTGAGGGGGATGGCAAGCATCATTCCGAACACCCCTCCCAGGGCGGTTCCCCAGAAGAATACCGAGAAGATGATCAGCGCCGGGTGGAGCCCGGTGCGGTCACCCATAATGCGGGGGGTGAGCAAATAGCTTTCGATGGCCTGAACAATGGCAAAAACCAGCAGTACCAGCAGTCCAAGGACGATTCCGCCTTCCGCACTGAATAATGCCATGGGAATGGCCACGGCCATTCCAATTAGGCTTCCCAGATAGGGAATAATATTTAAAAGTCCCAGAACAAAACCGATCACCGCGCCGTAGGGCAAGCCCACCAGGGCAAAACCCAGTCCAAAGAGAATACCCTGAAGCAGGGCAATGATAATCTGGCCCCGGAAAAAGGTGAGCAGGATGCTGATAAACTGATCCGCCAGATATACCACATCTTTTCTGGTGCGCTTCTTCAGAAACGGCAGGAATTTGTGGAGCATGCGGATGTCGAAAGGTGCGGCCAAAAGAAAGAATACCAGATAGACCGGTGTTACCAGCCATGCAAGAATGTCGGTAATTGAGGCTGCGATCCCCTGAGCGGAACTGGTGATGGTTGCAGAGAGGTTGTCCAGGCTGTTTGAGACCAATTGTGAGGGGTTGTTCATCACCTCATCCAGCCGGCTGTCCAGGCCCAATCCTTCAAGAATGCCCTGCAAATTCCCCAGGAGGTTCTGTCCTCCCTCCCAAATTTTCGGGAGCAATTCAGAAAGATCACTGACCAGCTTGGGAAGCTGATCCACGGCATACACGACTCCCAGCCAGATAAGCAGTCCAAGGGGGATGATTGCCGCAAGAAACAGGAGGAGCACCGCGATAATTCTGGAGCCCCGGCTGACTTTCATAAACAGGTCGAATACCGGCTGAAGCAATAGGGCCAAAAATAAGGCCAGTACAGGCGGCATAAGAACCTGCTGAAATGCGGCGACAAATCTGGAAAGGCCCAGAAGAGTTACCACCACTGTTGCGATAATTCCCAGGGCCGCCGCCAGGGTTATGGCTGCGGTGATGGTTGCCTTCTGACGGGGGCTGAATTTCAATTGATCGGCCAATGTTCTACCTCTGAATATCTGTGTGCTTTCTATCTACACCTCCATAATAGTTGCTTCAGCCGCCAATGAGAAGCGAATTTTACCCGCACATCCAGCGCTTGCCCAAAGAATCCAGTGGGTATAGCATACTGGAATGGCAACTGTTCACCGGAGGTGGTAATGAGAGAGCGCAAGTCGGTTGGGGAGATGGACAGATCTTCAATGGTTCCGCCCAGCATGGATTATGAGTATTTTCAGGGAGCGGACAAGCTGCCGTTTCAGCCTCATGCCCAGGAGTTCTCCCCGGAAAACGCATGGTGGCTGTCAGAGGCGGCATTCCTGTCATATTGTCACCCGGGGTTTGCACGGATGGCCTGGGAGCTGGCTGGGTTTAGCGGCTTTCGGTTTTTCCAGGGGAAGGGAACCGAGTGCATGGTAGCTTGGGATGAAGAAACGGTGATTACCGCATTCCGGGGCACCGAAATGCGCAGCGTTTCATTTTTCTATGAACTGATTACCGATCTGAATGCCTTTCCGGTTGAATTTGAGGGGGGAGGAAACGTCCACCGGGGCTTCCGGGATGCCCTCTATGAAATATGGGAAGATACTGAAGATGGAGAAGCTGGCCTGAAATCATTTCTTCATTCCATAACCGGAGATAACGGCCGGCGTACCCTCTGGATCTGCGGGCACAGTCTCGGCGGGGCGCTGGCAGCCCTGGCCTTCACATTGCTCCCCGAAGCTGAGGGTCTCTATACCTATGGAGCTCCACGCATGGGCGATGCCGAATTTGTCCGGCAATCGGAGGGGCGGCAGGTATTCCGGGTGGAGCATAAACTGGATCCCATTCCCATGGTACCCCCGGATCTCCCCCGGATTAATTTGAACTTCAGCGATTTGGGCAGACTGGTCTATATTGACGACCAGGGGGTGCTGAAATCTTCCCGGCCCCAGTTCTCTTTGGAAAAGGAAAAGTCCATGGTTCAGCGGATGTACCGCCGCCAGACGAAGCGGAGAAAAAAGATCTCCGGGGGGGTGAGCGGCTGGTGGCGGCGGCTGATATCCCATTTTAAACGATCCCGGAGGGAATGGTCGGCCTATTTATCGGCACTGGAAAAAAAGGCGGGAATGGACATGAGCGATCACATGCCCATTCACTACGTGGTGAGCCTCTGGAATCATCTTCTGGATTCCAGATAGATGTGACCCCTTGGCGATTCTATTGCTCTCCCGCTCCCCCGCCTCCCGTACTCGCTACAGCCGCTTCCTGCTGCCTCCGGATTTTCAACCGCCACGATATGTTTTCCATGAGATAAATGCTTCCCAGAATTGAGATGTTGGCAAGAAGAATTTCCAGTATATGAAGCCCGGACGTGAGGGTTGAGTTCAACACCCCGAGAATAATTGAGACAAACAGATATGTCATTTCCTTCATTGCGATGGGCCGGGTGCGGTATCGCAGTACCGAAAGCACCGCAAAAATCCCGAAGGCGAAGGCCGTATCGATTTGCACCCGGCTGAGAAAGCTGGCGGTGAAAAATATCACAATATTGAACACCACAAAGCTGAAAAAGCTCTTTCTGCGTCGAGAGTGGCGGAAAAAAATGAGAAATACCAGAATGGAGATTACCGAAACATCAATCAGCAGGCGAAGCAGCAGCTGAAGAAAGAGAGGGTTATCGAAGATAAACATATTCTCACTCCCCCTGTCCGGTGTTTACGGAGTGCTCTGAAAGAAGATCCGGGTAGACCCGTTGGATATCTTCCAGAGCGCTGGCCCGCCGGCGGCGGAAAAAGATGCTCCGCTGCTCATCGCCGCCAAACCCGATACGGTAGTTTTCGAACTGCGCCCAGTCTGCGGTATTGTCGCTCAATTCCATATTATCTCCGGTATCGTTGGCAATATTTCCTGTGATATTTTCAATCCAGGGGGTGATCCGCTTAAGGACTGCCTCCTCGGACAATATGCCCGTTTCGTCATCCAGGAGTTCAAGAATATATTCGGCATAGCGCTGTCGGTACCCGGGAACATTCAGCACCCGCTGGAACAGAGGCCGGCTCCCCGGCTCCACCGCCTGGGGTTCGAATATATCCATTTCTGCAGGATCTACCATTGCGGCGGTACCGAAGGTGTTATCCAGATCGTAAGGGATGTAGTGCCACTTCGAATCTTCGTCGTTGTACAAATAATAATTGTTCTGATTAATCCAGTAATCGTCCCAGCTGCCGATGAGTGTCCCCACCGCCGCCGCCCGGAGAAGGGTATCAATTGCGATATGCTGCTCGGCCCAGCCGGGAAACTCCGCTTCCGGAACATTATTCAGTTCGTGAATAAACTCAGTGAACTCCCGGGATGCCCTGTCCAGTTCATCCTTGTTGGTTTTTAGGTCATAGGGGAAGGAGATGCCGTTATCCGGGTCTTCCAGTCCCATTTTGTCCGAGGGGTTCGCTTCGTCCAGGCTTGCCGGCCACAGACATTTCCACAGATCTCCGTCGTCGTTTGAGCCATAGCGGTCCTTCAGCAATTCCTTTTCAAACGCCTCCATGAGCTGATACACACCGTGGTAGGAAATGGAATCGTCGCCGGATACGAGAAGAAACAGACGCACATGGGTGCTTCGCTGCACCCCGCTGACAGCAAATTCCCGCATCAGCTCCAGGGCAAGGCGTTCCCTAATATAGCTGGGGTCGCCGTTCGCCCGTTTCAAAATCAGGTTCTCCTGACCGTAAAATTCCTGTTCATTCTGATAGTCCATTTTCAGACGGTAATGGGCCTGGTTGTAATCCGGGTTACGAGGGTTGTGCACCCTTCCGTTTTCCGGTTTTACTCTGCTGAAACTGTTACCGCGGATTCGCAGACCGATTCCGCTCAGACGCCGGCTAACATCCCCGTCCCGGAAATACATTTCTCCGGCCACATAGCGTTCATTCTGTGGATTGTCGTCGTAATTGGCAAGGAGGGTATTCCATTGTTCAGGCTCCACAACCAGAAGGATTTCCCGTACGGACCCTTCATCCCCATGTTCTCTCCGGTATTCACCGGTCTGAAAGAGGTAGTCTGACTTCAGATCCACAAGATCTCCTTGCGCGGGCCGGGAGCCCTCAAGGAAGGCAGAAATCAGTTGATCGGACGGGGTGGGCTGCTGAGCCTCAGGGGGTGAAGCGCAGGATCCGAACAATAGCACCGGCAAAACCGGAATAAGCAAAAGGGGGGAAATCGCAGTGTGTCTGAGCTGCGAAATGGCTGATGTGATAGGATTTTCTTTCATAAAATTAGTGTACCATGGATTAGTTTTCCATGAAGGGAAAGTTTCGGGAATTTACTCAAGCCGAAAGGGACCGTATACTGAATCTCATGAACAATTCAGAATCACGTATCCCTTCTTCCCCCAACCCTGCGGTAAAGCGGATTCTGGTGGTGGGAGACATTGCGGATGAGATGGCAGAGATTCTGCCCTCGTTTGGGATCGGGCAAGGTCACCTGGAATTCCGCTTTTGGCCCCAGGGCTCTCCGGAGAGTGAGGACTATGACTGGGCCGATGCCCTTGTTGCATTCCGACCCCCCGGACTGTTTCAACCGGAAAAGGTATCGTGGATTCATAGTCTGGGGGCGGGAGTTGAGGAGTTTATTATCCCGCTTCGGAACCTAGACGCCAAGGACCGCCCTATGCTCACCAGAACCACTTCAATTTTCGGTCCGATTATCGCCGAATACTGCATCAGCCACATACTCGCGGATATGCAGCATCACCAAATTTATACCCGTCAGCAGGAGCGAAAGGAATGGCAGAAGCATACACCCCGGCAGCTGCGAAATTCGGAAATATTGATCCTGGGAGCGGGGGATATCGGATCGGGCATCGCTTCTGTGTTTGCCGGGCTGGGATGCAGGGTCCGGGGACTTGCCAGAACCGAAGGAGAGCGGAAGGGCTTTGAATCGGTCTATTCACAGGAGAATCTGCGCCCCGGGAGTATTACATCAGGAGAACTCAGCGAGGTGCTGGCCCGGACGGATATTGTAATTAATGTACTGCCCCACACCCCGGCGACAGAGGAATTATTGGATGAGGAGTTTGTGTCCCGCCTGGAGAACGCCATGTTTATTAATGCAGGAAGGGGATCGGTGATCCGGGAGGAGCTGCTCCTGCAGGCCCTGGATACCGGCAGGATACGCCGGGCAGTCCTGGATGTATTTCCCCGGGAACCCCTTTCGGAGGGTTCGCCCCTGTGGAACAGGGATGATGTGTGCATTACCCCCCATGTGGCGGGTCTGACCGGTGCCGGGGATGCTCTTGGGGTACTGTTTCAACGCTTGGAATCCATAACCCGGGGTCATATCCGTGAGTATCTTGTGGATATTCCCCGGGGTTACTAATCCGGCTCAGTCTAGGCTGGCCGGAAGGCCTGAGCATCTATTACTTGCTGCTCTTTTTCCGGGCTTCGGACCTCTTGGCCCCCCGTTTACCGCTTTTTTTCCCACCGGGCTTACTTCCCGCTTTTTCCCCGTAATTCCCCGAGGGTTTACCGCCGGATTGGGGTTTGGATCCTGATTGGGGTTTGCCGCTTTTGCCTCCGGGTGATGAGGAAGCTGATCCGCTTCTTCGCCCTGAGCCTGTGGAAACAACCTCGGCGGAAATGGTTTTCCCCCGGTACTGATATTTATCCAACGCATCGGCCACCATTGAACTGTAGCGGGAATCAACCATCATGCGGGAGCTGCCTGAGTCAATGTCTATCCTGCCGATTTCGATGTGGCGAAGTTTGGTGGCTTCGTTCACCATTCCGATAATCTGCGGTGGAAGCACTTTGTCGCTCCGTCCCACATTCACAGAAATGATATCGAAGGACTCGGCACGGGGGCCGTCCTTGCTGAAGGGCTTGTCTGAACCGCTGCGACGAGTATCCCGTCTGTCGTCCCGTCTGTCGCGGCCGCCTCTGTCGGCGTTGTCCCGCCGGCCTTTTCCCCGTCTTCCATCACGGTCATCTCTGCGGTTTCTGCCCCGGTCGTCATTTCTTCCCGAGTCCCTGGCATGCTCGCTGGGATTCAGGTCCCCGGCATCTTTGTAGTAATCCAGAAAGCGATTGAACTCCAGAGAAACGAAATGTTTGAGCAATGACTCCCTGTCCAGGGCTGCAAGTTTTTCTTCGATTATGGGGAGATATTTCTCAATCCTGCTTTCATCAACCTGAACGTTGTGGACCCGGTCTATGAGATGCATGAGCTGATGCTCGCATATCTCCTGTCCGTCGGGGACCCGCATTTGAGTAATCTTTCCGTTCATGCTCCGCTCAATTCTGCGAATTTTCCCTTTTTCCTTCATATTGATAATGGCAACCGAGTGACCGGTTCTGCCGGCTCTTCCGGTGCGCCCGCTGCGGTGAACGTAATTCTCCGGCTCATCGGGAAGATCGTAGTGAATCACATGGCTGAGATGGTCCACATCAAGACCCCGGGCCGCCACGTCGGTTGCCACCAGGATCTGGGTGCCCCCGGTTCGGAAGTTTTTCATAACCTGGTCACGCTGAGCCTGGGAAAGGTCCCCGTGAAGGGGGGCTGAATTATATCCGTCACGGATGAGGTTTTCTGCAATATGCTGGGTGCTGATCTTAGTTCGGCAAAATACAATACCGTATATTTCCGGATGGGAGTCCAGGAGGCGCTTCAGAGCATGGTATTTGTCCTTGCTGTGCACCATGCAGTAGTTATGGCTGATGGTGTCGGCGCTGGCATTTTTGGTCCCCACCTTTACTTCGCTGGGATTTTCCATATAGGTGGCTGCGATCCTTGCTACTTCCGGAGGCATGGTTGCCGAAAGCAGAATAACCCGCTTTTCTTCGGGAGTCTGCTCCAGGATTTCATCCAGCTCTTGTTTGAAGCCCATATTCAGCATAATATCCGCTTCATCAAGCACCAGGTTTGAAATTTTACCGATGTCGATCTTGTTTCTTCGGATAAGATCCGCAAGACGCCCGGGGGTGGCAACAACAATTTGAGATCCCCGGCGCAGTTCACGGATCTGGTCGCTGATGCTGGCGCCGCCGTACACGGTTGTGATCCGGATGCCCGGGAGATTCCTGCTGAATTTACTCATTTCATCGCTAATCTGCAGGGCCAGTTCCCGTGTGGGGCTGAGAATAAGCGCACGGGGAGAGGTATCTTCCGGGCTGGCCACTGCCAGGAGAGGCAGGCCGAATGCGGCAGTTTTCCCGGTGCCGGTCTGAGCGAGTCCGATGAAATCCTGATTCGGATTTTCCATGAGCAGGGGCAGAGCCTGCTGCTGAATTTCTGTGGGTTCACTGAAGCCCATATTGGTAAGTGCGCTGAGAATGCGCCCATCCAGTTGAAAGTCTGAAAACGTCATTATGTATCCTTCGCTACCTGACCACCAAATTTCTCCGTCGGATAATAATCCGAAGCGTATTCTGCCCAATGGGCGTATCGGAGCTATCACATGCTGTCTGTAGATTGTAGATCAGGGAAGCATACATCTCAGGACATGCCCGCCGGCATTCCCGACTTCACATGGCGTGTTGCACATGTTTTCAGAAAGAAACGTGATGGGAAAGTAATTGGTTATTTCCTCCGGCCCTTCTGCCGGAAGTCCGCAGAGTATTACATATGGCGTGAGAAATGACCAGAGGATAGGGGGGGAATCCAGCCATAATATCGCCGATTTTGACGCGGATACCGGGTTGGCCGCTCACATTTCGGGAGAAAAGGAGCGGGGCAGGCTGAAACGATCAGGACTCATATCCACAGAGAAAGGTGAAAATCCCGTCCCGGGCTCCGGGGAGCTCTTCGTGGGCAAAGTCGGGATAAATGCGATGTGTTTTGGGAGCTTCAACGGCATTGAAAACGGCAAACTGGCTGGACGGCGGACAGATGGTGTCCATGAGTCCGGTGAACATCAGGGTCCGTGCCCTGATCCGGGGGGCTAAATGCCGGAGATCAATATAGCCCAGGGCGGTAAAAAACTCCTCTTCCCGCCGGTGCAGGGGATCCCGATGGCGGAAATACTCATGCAGACCCGCATATGCGTCCCGGGCCAGATCGATTTCCCATATTCTGCGGTAATCCGAAAGGAAGGGGTACACCGCCGCAGCCCGCTCAATTTCCGGACGCATTGCAGCCACCGCCAGGGTAAGAGCGCCCCCCTGACTCCAGCCGCTTGCACAGATGCGCCGGGGATCTATTCCGTCCAGAGAGCCTAGCGCATCGGCGAACACCCCGGTGTTGAGAAACAGGTTCACATAGTAGAGTGCCCGGGGATCTCCTGCCATGGCATCTTCCACCCCACGGACAATATGCCCCTGGAGGGTGCTGCCCCTTCCCCGGAGCACATCCTCGGACTCACCCCCCTGTCCCGGACAATCCAGTGCGGCGACGCTTTTCCCCTCCATTATATAGGGCAGGTAATCTACCCAGTCGGAGCTTTCACCGCTGTATCCGTGAAAGAACAGAACTGCCGAACCGTCTCCGCCGTCCTTTGGTCGAAGCAATTTGGCGTAGTGGCGTCCGCCGGAAACACCGGTGAACCGCAGGTGAAAGGAGTCGGCCCCGCTGCAGGTAAAATCCGCCGGGGCAATTTCTACAGATGAATGATGGTTTCTGGATGCCCCGATCGCCTGGTCCCAAAAATCCCCGAAGTTCCCTGGGAGGGGGGTGGAACCCCGGTAACTCTGCAATTCGGCCAGGGACATGTCAAATGTCAGCGGCATGGTGAGCTCCTTCTGTATTCTGCGGCCATTTTAGATCCTTTAGCTAGTTCTCCGCGGTGGTATGGGCGGCGATCAGCTTCCTGTGGTGGAAGTATGATGCATTCTGTTAATTAAATGCCAGCCCCACATCTGCATTCGGGGGATGTGGAAGGGACCTTTGAACATATTTCCCTTTAGATCGGAGGAGACGCTCCCGTCAAAATTGAGGTAGCCATACCATTCGCCGTACTCCGTATCGGGGAAGTGATCTTCAATCCAGGCATCCAGCTCATTAAATCGCGCAGAATGCCGGGTGTCTCCGGTGAGAAGATCGGCGTAGAGCAGGGCGATGCTTGCTTCGTTATGGGGCCACCAGAATTTCATGTTATGCCAATATTCATATGGAGCATGCCCGTGGAGATCGGCGAAATAGTTCAATCCCCCGTGCTCCGAATCCCACCCTCGATTCCACATCCAATCGAGTATCTTTACTCCCAGACGGGTCAAGGAATCCGCCTCATCCGGGGGCTGAGTCAGGGGCGTTCCTGTGGTAGTGGCGTTCCGGGCTCTTCCTCTTCGGGCTGCCGCCTTCTGCGATTCAGACAGGCCCATATGATGGTGCATTCCCGCTCCACCGTTCTTTAGATAATCGGCTTCCCGAAGGATGAACCATGCAGCTTCAATGCTGTGTCCCGGATTAATGAGTCGGCCCTCAAAATGTTCGTCCTGTAGGGTCCCGTCGGGATTGCACTGTTCCACCACCGCTTCATGCTCAGGACGTACGAAGGTATGTGAAATCAGGCGGATATTTTCTTGAATAAGCCGGGTACAGAAATCGATTTCTTCAACCGCATCTGAGTTCAGAATACAGAATGCCTCCCTGATCTCCTGGGCAACATTGATCTCTATCATGGGCTGAGCCAGCCCGATACTGGGGCGGGTATGGGGGTCTACCTTGGGATCGGCGTTATCGGGGTTCCCCAGATATTCCAGTGTGTTCCTGAACAAGCGGTACGCGTTATTGAGCCGTGACAGGTCGTTGGAGGCGATTGCCAGTGAAGATCCGGCAATCACAGAAAAAAACTCACTGAAGGAGTAGCGGCGTTTTATGAGCTTTTCCCCCTGCCGGGTTACACGGAACAGCATTCTTCCATCGCTGTCGAAGCAATGTCTGGAAGAAAAGTCCATGCAGGATTCTGCAGCTTCTAAAAGGGAACTGTCCGATTTGTTTCCAAGCAGATAACTGTTGGCCATTGTCCATCCTGCCCGTCCCTGAAACCATACCGATTTATCGCTTTCAATACGCTCTCCGGCTCTATTCAGTCCGGTTATGAAACCGCCGTATTCCCGGTCGTACCCGTGATTCATCCAGAAGGGGATGCAGTTTTCCAGAAGCTGGGTTTTGTATGTTTTTGCCCTGCTTATAGGAATAGATCGTTCCATGATATCTCCTCTGTGTAAAGTTGATCCAAATGATCCGCATACGCCCGGTTCGCCCAGCCTACGCTCTCCCTTCGCAAAAACCCGTTTCCCGTAAGCAATGCCTTCTGGACCTGTGTGAATCGATAATCGTCAGGATGCAAGTTGTGGGTGGGCATAAGATAGAGTTGTGCCTTCAGCAGTTCCTCCTGAAGCCGGCGGACATTGATTCGATCCGGGGTGATATTCTGGCGAACGCACAATGCTCCCGCCGCACCCGCCGCCTGTCCTGCCTGCATCACCACCGGCTGAAGTCTGGTGCACCCGTTTACCAGCCCGCTCACCGAAACGGATTTCTCCGCTGCAAGGATATTATCCCCGTCCCTGGGCACCAGTGAACCGTAGGGAAGGGAAAACGGGGGGATCTTCGGGAAGCGGATACCGGGGGATTCAGGATCCTGGCTCCGGTGATGGTCCAGGGGATAATCTCCCGATGCAATTGCATAGGGGGTGAGGGGGCTTGAATCCGGCTTGAGAATATCCTGGAGGCGGAGGGTTTGCAGGCCATGGATGCGCCGCGCCTCCCGAATATACGGTATGAGAGCCAGACCTTGAGTGTACTCCTTCCCCTCAGTCGTGGGATACATGTCCTCAGCAGGCAGCAGCCGGCCGGATACAAGTTGGCTGTTAATCAGATCCATGAGTCTGAGAGTCTTTTCCCGGGCCCTTCGGAAAATTTCAGGCCGGGCGCCGGGATCAAAATAATTACCATACAGATCGTTTCCGGAAATCGGCCAATTGAGCATATAGTAATTTCCCGGCAGTTTACCGTACTGAAGAAAGCGCTCCCAGGAGATCCCGGGATCTCCCAGAAGTCCTGCGAATTCACCTTCCCGGACGGTCTTCGGCTGATCCTCTGCGAAGCGGAGATCTCCTTCAGCCGACAGGGTTGCCGTCCAGGTGAGGTCCTGGGGGTGCAACAGCGGCTGATCCGGTCCGATTCCCTCGCCATAGGCCTCTCGCCCCTCCAGCCCGCTGTGCCATTTCAGCCCTGCCATTTCCACAGAATCTCCGTACTCATCCGCCAGAATCACAATTTCCGGCTGTAGATAATGGTTCAGATCTCCCCGATCCTGAAAATGTATACCCTGTATGCGGATTTTTCCCCGCACTTCCTCCCGCTCCATTGAATGGATACTGCACTGCCTGTGAAGGTGAATATTGGGTTCGGCTTCCATCATGTTTCGTAGAATTGTCTCTGCCTCACGGGGAGTGAACTGGGTGTTGCTCACCCACCCGGTTTCAAGTGCTTCAGGACCACCGTAATAATCCCGGAGCCTCCCGCGAAACTCACCCCAGAGCCCTGATGGAAGCCCGTGGTTTCCGTCAATGGCACTCACTCCCGCAGATGTGAGCATGCCGCCCACCCAGGGGCCTTCTTCCAGAATGTGAACCTCACAGCCCATCCGGGCAGCCTGGATTGCAGCAGCTACACCGGAGGCTGAGGCTCCGATGATTGCAATATCAGTATGGATTATCTGTTTCATGAATGATTTCCTCGTTATGTGCCGCTAAAAACAGCACCGTCGAAATCTTGCCCCGACAAGATTTTGCCCCGCCGAAATCTTGTCCCGACAAGATTTTGCCCCGCCGAAATCTTGTCCCGTTGATTCTGAGTCCTGTGGAAAGAAATCGCCGGGGGTCTGTGCGACCTCCGCTGGGGAGACAATAGCCGGCAGGATCTCAACCGGGGGATGCTGTGGTGCTCCGGAGAACCAGGCGGGGTTCGAGAATTCGGTTTTCCGGATCTTTGCCTTCCATTCGGGCTTTCAGCATGTCGAAAGCCTGCAGGCCGATCTCCCGTTTGGGCTGGGCAACCGTTGTAAGGGGATATGATATTTGATTCCGGGCAATACTGAGATCATCATAGCCGATCACCGAAATATCTTGGGGAATCCTTCGTCCCGCCTCCAGACATGCTCTCAAACCACCTACAGCTGCATAGTCGGTGGGAGATACAATTGCCGTTATATCCGGTCTGCGGGAGAGAAGCTGACCTACTGCCTCGTAGCCCCCCAGGACGGTCTGCTCACAGGCCTGACTGTACTCATCAACATCCAGTCTGACGCCGGACTGGATGAGCGCTTTCATGTATCCCCCAAAGCGGTCTTCAATCTCGCTGTAGTGGAGACGGTTTGATTTCAGGAAACCGATTTTCTCATGCCCCAATTCCAGAAGGTGCCGTGTGGCAAGATACCCGCCCCGGGTGTTGTCCACGCCGATATATGGAAGGGATGACTGTTCAATTCTGGTCATCACCTGAACAGTTGGAATTTCCTGGGATTCAAGGAATCTGAATAGATCAATCTCCCGGTAGTCGGGTGCACAAAGGATGCCGTCCACTCCCCGGTTGATCATCCGCATAAGGGCGGGACGCTCATCTTTTTCATCAAGAAGATTGGCGTTGCCCAGCAGCATGTCGTATTCGTTCTCATTACATTTTTCTTCAATTCCACTGATGATATCATTGAAAAAACTGACATTCGCATAGGGAAAGAGGGCGCCAAGAAGGTAGCTTCTATTTTGGACCAGACTCCGGGCGGCGGTGTTCGGCCGATAGTTCAATTCCTTAGCAACCCGGCGGATCTTTTCCTGCATTGCCGGCGAAACTCTGCCGGTTCCATTCAAGGCCGATGATACAGCCCGGGGACTGACTCCAACACGGGATGCGATATCTTTTAGTGTGCTGCGCTTCGTGCTTTTTGAAGTCTGCATGCTGTACTCCTGGTATTTGGTTCAACGGTAGACTAAACGAATTATAGAGCTATGACCGGAATAGGTCAAATATTTTCCCATTTTTCAGGATTTGGCCCTTATGTATAGGCATTTTTGCAAAAAATACCGGGAAATTGAAAAAAAATATTGACAGACAGTATATCTGCTTCTACTATTTGATTCAACGTTGAATCACTCAAAGAGGAGAGCGATATGAAGAAGATCCTGATAGGATGTATGTTGTTGCTGACAGCAGCCGCAATGATTTTTGCAGCAGGCGGTCAGGAAGGCGGCTCGGGGGAAGCTGAAGCATCAACCGTTGAACCTGCCGAGATAACATTTTGGACCATGAGTCTTGCACCCCGTTTCAATGACTATCTCAACGGAGTCATTTCCGAATTCGAAGCGGCAAATCCCAATGTCACGGTGAATTGGGTTGATGTTCCCTGGGGCGATATGGAGACGAAGATTCTTACAGCCGCAGCCAGTGATACCCTTCCTGACGTAGCTAACCTGAACCTTCCGTTCAGTCAGAAACTTGCCCAAAATAATCTGCTGGTGGATATGTCCCAACAAGCCGCCGATGTACAGGGCCGGTTTTTTGAAGGAACCTGGAATGCAAGCAGCTACGGTGACACAATCTTCGCGCTTCCCTGGTATATTACCAGTAACATGGTGTATTACAACAAGGCGTTGTTTGAAGAAGCCGGCCTTGATCCAGCTGATCCCCCGGAAAGTTTCGATGAATTGTACGAGTACGCTCAAGCGATTAAAGAAAATACCGGCGCCTACGGCTACATGACATTCTTCAACGACCAGTTTATTATGGAAGAGCTTGAGCGCATGGGTATGCGGCTTTTTAACGATGACTTTACCCAGGCCAATTTCAATACGCCGGAAGTTCGCCAGGCAGCTGAATACTATGCCGCCATGCTCGAAGAGGGGCTTATTCCCAGTGAAACACTGACTTCCAAATCGGGTACCGGAGAGGCCATCCAGTTATACAGCTCCGGAGAACTGGCAATGTTTTTCGGCGGTACAAGCCACGCCAGGATGATCCAGGAAAATTCAGAGGAAGTATACGGCAACACCGGTGTAGGTCCGCAGATACGGGGAACCGACGGAAAATCCAACATAGCCGTTATGAATATTGCAGTACCCGAGTCCAGCGAACATCCTGAGGCTGCTCTTGCCTTCGCAAAGTTTCTCACCAACAATGAGAATCAGGTTGTGTTCGCCAAGGATGCCGGGTCCATCGTTCCCTCCACCAACGCCGCGCTTGAAGATGATTTCTTCAGTGAAAGCGATGGGCAACCCGCAACCGCTGCACGGATAATGAGCGCCCGTGAAGTTTCCCAGGGATCGGTTATCTTCCCACCGATTCAGAACTGGCCGGAAATCCGGGATGCATTCATCAATGCCTTCGCCCAGGCAGTTGCCGGCCGGGGAGATGCCTCCCAGCTGCTGCAGGATGCAGAAGAAACAGCAAACAATCTGCTACAGTAACGACCTAACTATCCGGCCGCCTCGTATGGGCGGCCGGGTTTTATCCGCCTGCTTCGCCAGCCCGGAGCAGGCGGATAAAATGCACCCCATACCCGTCCCATGATTTTTCTATCACTGGAAGCAGGAGCAACAACATGATATCGCGAATGTATAAGCCATGGACTCCATATCTGTATCTCATACCCACATTGAGCATCCTGGTACTGTTCATTTTTTACCCTCTTATACGTGCCCTGGGATTCAGCTTTACCAGTTATAACCTCCTCAGCGATCCCCAGTTTATCGGGCTGGAGAACTATATACGGCTTTTTTCCAGTCCGGATTTCTATAGGGCTCTGTTCAATAGCCTGAAATACTTCCTCGTCGTGGTCCCGGTGCTTGTACTTCTCCCGTTGCTGGTTGCGGTATTGGTGAACGATACCAAGCTCAAGGGAGTGAATGTTTTCCGTACGGTCTATTATTTTCCGGTTGTAACCAGCATGGTTGTAGCGGGCATTATCTGGAAGTGGATGTACACCGAACGGGGAATTCTCAATTATCTGTTCAATGATGTTCTGCATCTTACATCAGAACCGGTGGCGTGGCTTACCAACCCCGACACCGCCCTTTTTGCAGTCATGGTTGTGACCATTTGGAAGGGGATCGGATATTATATGGTGATATATCTTGCGGGACTGCAAAGTATTAATCCTGAATTATATGAAGCGGCTACCATTGACGGCGCTCCGGCATGGAGGCAGCTGTTTCAGATAACCATTCCCCTTCTTGCCCCCACCATGGCGGTCGTGGGTATTATGTCTTCCATGGCAGCCATGAAAGTGTTCGATGAGGTGTATGTAATGACCGGCGGCGGACCCTTCGGCAGTACCAGAACAATGGTTTTTGAAATATACGATACAGCTTTCGATAAACTTTCCTTCGGATACGCCAGTGCCATTGGTGTGGTGCTATTCAGCATTCTCTTTATACTCAGCTTTCTGAGCATCAGGCGAAGCGACAAGAGCTACTCAGGAGATATGTAATGGGTGAAAACGTTCAACTGGCGGAAAATTACCGCCTTCAACAAACACTACGGCAATTCAGCCGCTACCTTCTTCTTATCCTGGTTGCTGCGGTCTCGGTTGTTCCCTTTATTTGGCTCTTATCCACAGCCCTTAAATCGCCGGGAGAAAATATTTTCAGCATGCCTCCCAGCTTTATCCCCGAGAGGCCTACATTGGAAAATTTTATGAAGGTGTTCACAACCATTCCCATGCTCCTGTACTACCGCAATTCCCTGATTGTTGTGGGTGCGACGGTGGTATTGAATATTCTTCTCGCCCTCACCGCGGCATTTCCCCTGGCACGGATGAAATTCAAAGGTAAGGGCATAGTGTTCATGGCGGTTCTCTCCACCATGATGATTCCCATTCAGCTCACCATGATTCCCAACTTTGTACTCATTGTGGGGATCGGACTAAAAAACAGTCTCCTGGGGGTAATTCTTCCCAATGCGGTTACCGCCTTCGGCATTTTTCTTATCCGCCAGTCGCTGGTCACCGTTCCCGCCTCGCTGGAGGAGGCTGCGGTAATAGACGGTGCATCGTCCACCCGTGTGCTGTTTCAGGTGCTCATGCCCATGGTGAAGCCCGCAATCGCTGCGCTGGGAATATTCACCTTTATTAATATGTGGAGCGATTTTCTCTGGCCCCTTCTGGTTCTGGAAAGCGAAAACCTGCTCACCGTTCCCCTGGGGGTTCAAAAGCTTCAGGGAACCTTTTCCACAGACTGGAGGCTGATTGCATCGGGTGCGCTTCTGGCGGTAACTCCCTCTCTCATATTTTTTATCTTCAACCAACGGCACTTTATTGAAGGCGGTATTGCCAGTGCGGTTAAGGGATAATGCAGTGAATACACGACGGCTCTTACTTGTGCATCATACCCATTGGGACAGGGAGTGGTACCGCAGTTTTGCGGACTTCCGCTTCAGACTCCTGAGGGCGGCTGAGCATATCGTATCTCTTCTGGAGGATGACGCGCTACCGGTGTTTCTGTTTGACGGTCAGACCAGTGTTATTGATGATATTGATGATGCGGCGGGTGAGAATCTGAAAGAGCGGCTGCATGAGCTCATCCGGCAGGGAAGAATTGAGGTGGGACCATGGTACATTATGCCCGATGAATTCCTCGTCAGCGGTGAGGCCATATTGCGGAATCTGGAAATCGGTATGGCGGAATCCCGGAAACTGGGATCTTCCCCTGATGTTCTTTACCTTCCCGATACCTTCGGCCATATCAGCCAGCTGCCTGCTATTGCCCGGATGTTCAGGCTGAAAAGCATTCTTGTTGCCAGAGGGGTGAATCAATCCGTCAGCGATCTTCTTTGGAAGGGAGCAGACGGGTGCAGTATTCATACCCATGCACTGCCACTGTGGAGCGGGTATTACCAGGACTTTCTCCATGCCGATACCTATGTGGACCTGACGGACACATTTATTTCCCAATCCGATGAATATGCCTGTGGAGCTCCCGTCCTCCTCACTGCGGGTTCCGACCACTGCATGCCCCCCGGTGACTGGAAAGAACGGGCATCCTCCCTTTCCAGTCACCTCTCCGGGAAGAGCCCGTCCTGGGAGATGAGTGAAACGGGACTTTCTTCGGCGCTGAAGGAGATCCGGGATTTTTACAGCCAGGATGGTTCGTCCCATACATCTGAATACCCTGGCAGTCTGGAAGGGGAGCTGAGGGATAACGGCAAGGCATATATTCTCAGCGGTGTATTGAGCAGCAGGGTAGATCTGAAATTAGCGAACGTGGAAGCCCAGGATATCCTCAGCTACGCCCTTGAACCCCTGGGGTACTTTGCCTCACCCCAAATGCTGTATCCCGAGCATAGAAATCTGCTCTGGAAGCTGCTAATTCAGAACCATGCCCATGACAGCATCGGCGGTTGCAGCATCGATGAGGTGCACGGGGAAAATCATGTGCGTTTTCAACAGGTGCGAAGCGGGGCCTCCCGGCAGATTCAGGATATTACCAGAAGGCTTGCCGGACGGAAGCCCGGTGTTTTCAATGATCAATTGCTGTTGTGGAATCAGCTTCCCTACACCCGCGAAACTCCCGTACGTGTAGAAGTGTTCATTCCCCAGCAAGAAGATAGAGGCAGCTTCATTCTTATGGATGGAAATGAACAGTTTGAACTGGACATCCTCACCCGGGAGCCGAGCGAGGGCTTTTTCAGCGAATTTGAGTATCCGGTAAACTGGTATCCCGGGTGGAAATATAGCGTAGAGTTTGTTCCCCGGCTCAAGGGAATGGGGCGAAAAACATACCGGATCGTGCCCTGCGGACCTGAAACACATGTTCGGGACAGAATTCCCGCTCAACCCCGTAATACCGGGAACAGCAGGGGAATCTCGGTGCTGGAGAACGCAGATCTCCGCGTTGAGATTCAAGCCGACGGAAGTATTAATCTGATAAACACAACAACTGCGGTCCGTATAGAAAATGCGCTGTTGCTCCTGTGGGAACACGATGATGGCGACAGCTATACCAGCTCACCCAGGCCCACTGGTGCCTGCTGGGGAAAGCCGCTTCGGATAGAGCATGTAGTACGGAACCGCTTTTCTTCCCATTGCAAAGTGACATACCTGGGACCGGATGAATCGGAAGCGGATCTGCTTTTTCGTCTTCGTGATGGTGAACAGTTTGTAAGGTTGAACATTGTGCTGAACAACCGGAGCAGGAATTCCCGTATTAGACTCATTGCCGGACAAGAAGGTCCTTCACGAAGCAGTGTTTCCGATACGGCCTTCGATCTGGTGAAACGGGAACATCATCATATCCGCCCCCACACCCACACCCCCCAGAGAGAGGCATACCCCAATGAGTGGCCATCAAGCAGCTTTCTGGCTGCTGCGGATGTGAGCATATGTCATAACGGGTTTCATGGATATGATCTGCTGCCCGACGGCCGCATAGCTCTTAACCTTCTCAGGGCGGTGGGGACTCTTTCCCGGGCCGAACTTCCCGAGCGGGGTGGCGGAGCGGGCCCCCATTTGGATACTCCCGAGGCCCAGATGCAGAAACGGGTAGAGGGGGAAATCGGCATATACCCCGGTTCCTGGGATTCGCCGGTACTAACCTCTCTCATGTTTCGGGTTTCTCCCCTCTGGGATCAGGGACAGTCTCCTGGCGAACCCGCTGAAACTTTGGAGTTGAACAATCGCCAGCTGGTGCTTTCGGCATTATACCGTATACACTCCGGGCTCTGTTTTCTTCGGATCTGGAACAGCAGCAGCAAGGACCAGCAATTCAGTCCTCGCCTTCCAAAGGGAAGCCGTCTGAAAAGATTGCCGGGAGCTATGCCCCTTGAAGAATCTATCTCCCTTGAAGAATTCCTGCCCCGGCAATTTCAGTCTTTGGATGATGTGGATCTGCCTCTTGCAATAGGACCCAAAGAGATTGCCGCATTTCTCATTTACCGGAAGGAAGCTGCTGAATGACTGTAGCATATATTCCCCTGGACGAACGGCCATGCAATATGCTCTTTCCCCGGCAGGCGGCAGCCGGAAATTCCGACGTTTCCCTTTCCCTGCCCCCGCGCTCTCTCATTGGAAAGAAAAAGGAGGCGGGAGATCCGGAAGGGATTTTGAAGTGGCTGGAATCGATTCTTCCGGATTGCGACGCCCTGGTGGTATCCCTTGAAATGATACTTTATGGGGGCCTGCTGCCCAGCAGATTGCATTACTCATCCTACAGTGAGCTCTCCCGGCGTCTGGAAACATTCATCGCCCTTATCCACTGGAGAAGGAAACAGTCGGGGAGGTCGAATTTCAGAGTCTATGCATACGGCCTCGTGATGCGGACGCCGGCATATTCCAGTGATGATGAGGAGCCCGAATACTATGCCCGATACGGTAGAGAGATTTTTCTCCGGGCATATCTGGAACACAAGGAAGAGGTGGAAGGGTTAAGCGAACAGGAAACCCGGGAATATCGTTGCCTTGATGGATACATCCCGCAAGATATACTCAGGGACTATGAAGGAAGGCGGGAGATCAACCGTACCCTGCTTCATGATACCATTTCGCATTTTTCCCGGAGGGAAATTGACGTTCTGCTTATACCCCAGGATGATACCGCACGCTATGGCTACGGTCCCAGGGACTGGAGCCGATTATTCTCCCGCCCAGCCGCAGAGGCCGGGCTGGGGGCGGGAAATCTGCTCAGCTATCCCGGTGCGGATGAAGTGGGAGGGGTTCTCATAGCGCGCTCGGTGCTGGAGTGGCATGCTACGGCACCGGCGACCCAAGCCGGCGCTTCCATGGCAGCCCGCAGCGATCAGGGAAAAATGAAAATATTCATTCTGCCCCGCTCGTCGGAGGAGATGAACAGAATTCCCAAATATGAAAGCATGAGCCTTTCAGAAAGCGTCCGTCTTCAAATTCAAAGCTGCGGGGGGGCGGAAGCATCGGGTCCGGAAGACGCCCACATTCTCCTTGCGCTAAACACCCCGGCTGAGGGCATGAGCGAAGCTCCCGACCAGGAATTCAGAGATTCCTCCCAATTTGTGGAGCGTATCGCTACACAATGCACGCTTCATTCCCTCCCGGTGATTGTTGCAGATACCGCCTTTCCCAACGGCGGAGAAACTTCCCTTCTGCAAGAGCTGGAACGGCAGGGGATGTGGAAGCAGCTTCTGGGGTATGCGGGTTGGAACACCGCGGGAAACAGTCTGGGTACGGCCCTCTTCCAGGGAGTGCTCAGTTATCTTTCAGGGAATTCTTCCACTTGCCTGAAGAATTTGTATTACCGCATCTGTGACGATTGGGCCTACCAAAGCATTCTTAGATCCCGGTGGATGTCCCGGCTTTCGGAGGACGGAGCCCAAGGACATGTGGATATCTCCAGCATACCGGACAGCTGGTCACTGGAGTCGAAGCTGGCGGATGAAATTAATGACCTCATGACATCCCGGTTGCCCGGTTTTTCAGCCCTGGCGGGGTTTCGGGTTGCCGGGGTGGATTTTCCATGGAAAAGGCTTTTTGAAATCCGTCTTGAGCTTTCTCGCTGCAGCTGAAAATCTTGGGGAGCTTTCTCCCCCCAGCCCGCTCAATTTCCGGACGCATTGCAGCGGTGAACCTTAATTCGGGGTCTGCCGGGCAAGGTTCCCCCGCCAGAAGTTCTCAACCGATTCCCTGCCTTTGTCGCTGAGATGAAGAATGCTGTTACCGTCAATAAGCACCCAATGTTTACCAAGAAGCCTGGAGAGCACCTTCCGGGTTTTCTTCTCCGGCCATTGGACGTGGATGTTCAGACTATCTGCCTGTAATTCCAGCTCCTCTTCCCGGCTGCCGCTGTGATGATATACATGGCCCAGTACCACCTGTTCTTCAAATTCCTGTTTTTGTTTCCTGAGGCGGATCCGTCCCGAGATCAGCCCATATTTGGGAGAGAGGAGAAAAATAAGGATGAACAGCATCAGCATGGTAACCACCATGGATGCTGATATGGAGCTGTTCCATCCGTTTTCGAACATGCGGTTTAGATCCAGGCCCAGGATGTTTCCCTTCGCTAACTCATAGCCCTGCCATGAGGAAAGCATACCGATTACCGAGCTCAGGATAAGCATGGTAGATAAGCGGTCGGTGAGGAGGTAGGCTGCAGCGGGGGGGATAATAAAAAAAGCGATCACCAGGATGGAACCCACCGCTTCAAATGCACCCACTGCCACAAGGCTCACAAGTGTCATCAGGGCATAGAGCATCACTCCCGGGCGGAAGCCCAGAGATTTTGCCAGACCGGGATCGAAGGTGGACAGCTTCAGTTCCTTGTAGAAGAGAGTTACGAAGATGAGGGTGGCGATCAATAGCACCAGCATCACCGTTATAGACGCCGGCCAGAATACCAGTATCGGTTTTTCATCCACAAGGCCTGCCCGGTAGGCTTCGCCGTGGCTGTACTCGCCGCAGTTGCTGCATTCTTCTGTAAATCGGGCTTGGGGATCCCGGGGGCTGATTCCCTCTTCCCGGCAGTTAAGGCATTTACGTACGAACTCCGCCCGTGGATCATCCTCGGTAATTACGATGGTTTCGTAATCGTTGAAGCTGTGACTGTTGGTGTTCGCCCAGGCCACACCTATCTCTCCCACCATTACTGCATCTTCGTCCAGATGCACGTCATCCACGTACCGGGCTACAAAAATCACCGCAATGGCGAACAGCAGGGGAAACACCAGTCCCAGGGCCGCATCCTGCTTTACCAGGCCTGAGTTGTGCAGCAGTTCGGTGAGTACCACCGTACCCACTCCCGCTGCTGCCGCTCCGATGAGCAGCCAGGGAGATGATAGATCCGGCCGGGCCCCGACTGCGGCGATAATAATAAAGGAGAGAACAATACCAAGGAGAACGGTATGGCTGATGGCATCGCTGGTGAGGGTCATTCCCCGAAGCATGAGGAAGGAGCCCAGAATTCCTGCGGACAGTGCAATCAGGGAACCGAGAATCACGGCGGTGATCTGAGCGTTTCCGAAAAAATCATTAATTTGCTGGACGCTTGCCAGCTGAAGTGAAAGCCAGACAAGTCCCCGTTCAAGCGCCATCATCTTCGCTCTCCTTTGCGTCCGCAGCTGTGCGTTTGGCCTTCCATGCAAGGCCCCGGTCAGGGGCGAAAATGAATGAAATACCCACAAATACGCTCACTACCACAATAATCATCGGGCCGGTGGGAAGATTTTGGTCCATGGAGCTGAGAATAGCCCCCAGCGCACCGGAACTGGCCCCGATTAGCGCGCCGAGAACCGCCATTTCTTCCAGCCGCCTTGTCCATTGCCTGGCTGCAATACCCGGGGCAATCAGCAAGCCCACCATCAGAACAACGCCGGCCAGCTGAAGGCCCATTACTACGGCAATAACAATCAGGCTGAGAAGCAGTGCGGTGATTATTTTTACCGGATACCCGTTGGCTGCCGCAAAATCCGGATCGAAGGTGATCAGTTTAAACTCTTTCCAGAAAAGAAGGAGTATGACAAGCAGCACGGCTGCAACTGTGAACAGAAGAAAGATATCTTTGCGCACGATCGCCGCCGCCTGACCGAAAATAAATGAATCAAGACCCGCCTGGCTTGCATCCGGCCGCTGCTGGATATAAGTCAGAATCCCGATTCCCAGTGCAAACCATCCGGCAAGCACAATGCCCATGGCTCCGTCCTGCTTAATTCTGCTGTTTCTGGTTACCAGGGAGATAAAGCCTACACCCAGAAAACTGGCTGCGGATGCCCCCAAAAGCAGCGCCCACAGCTCCCTTCCTGCAACCAGGAAGGCAATGCCCACCCCGGGCAGGGCGGCATGGCTGAGAGCGTCACCCAGAAGGCTTTGTTTCCGAAGGACTGCAAAACTGCCCAAACCGCCGCTGATGGCTCCAAGTAATGCGCCTCCCAGACTGACAGATCGAAGAGTGTAGCTGAGTCCCAGGCCGGACAGAGAGCTCACAGGAATGAACAGAATTAATACGGCGGCCCAGATACCGGTCACGATCCAGATAGCAGGGTTGTGTATTGGCTGGCTATTCACAGAATGGCTATTCACGGGACGGTGATTCACAGGCCTGCTATTCACGGGAGCCTCCCCGTTCGGCATTCCTGAGCTCTCCTTCAGGATCCTCTCTGGCACGCAGGGCGTTCACCTTGCCTCCGTAGGTTTTTTCAATAAGCTGCTGGGTGAAAATCTCATCCACCGGACCGCTTGCCACCAGAGATACATTCAACAACGCCACCCAATCAAAGTAATCCGCCACAGTCTGAAGATCGTGGTGTACCACCACCACGGTTTTTCCCCGGCTGCGAAGTTGGTGAAGAATCCCGATGATTGCCGACTCGGTGAGGGCGTCAACGGCAGCGAACGGCTCGTCCATGAAATACAGATCGGCGTCCTGCACAAGAGCCCGCGCCAGGAAGGTTCGTTGCTGCTGACCGCCGGACAGCTGGTTAATCTGCCGATGAGCGAACTCACTCAAGCCAACCTGCTCCAGGGCATTCAGAGCTTCGCCCCGCTCCTTCTTTCCTGGCCGGCGGATCCAGCCCAGCTTGTGGTATACGCCCATGGTGACCACATCCAGCACGGTGGTGGGAAAGTCCCAGTCCACGCTTCCCCGCTGGGGAACGTAGCCCACCCGGTTACGGACGCGGGAGTATGTATCTCCGAAAAACTTTACAGATCCCCCGGCCTTGGGAATCAGATCCAACACCGCTTTAATGAAGGTGCTCTTGCCCGCCCCGTTGGGTCCCACAATTCCCATGAGAACCCCTGAGGGAACCTGAAGATCCACGTCCCAAATTGCAGGCTTGCTGTCGTATGCAACGGTCAAGTCATTGGTGCTCAGTACGGGGTGGAACGATGGTTCTCCTGCATGAAGCTTCCGGGGATGTTCGCCTTGCATGTTGCCTGATCGTTTCATACTCATCTCATCCTATTTATACGGGCTTGTGTGCCTCAGTTGTACTCTAACATCTCTGAGGGAATTAATGCTTCCATCTCCTCCGGCCAGGGAGGCAGGCTAACATTCATTCCGGCGGCGGCATAGGACTGAAGGATAGTCAGCACATTGCTTGCCAGCATACCGATATATGTTCCCCCGAAACGATCCGGTTCACCCATGGCATCGCCGTACAACTCCCGTACGCCTATGCGCACCTCTGCGCCCCGGTCGCGGATTGCTTCAATTACCGCTTCTATGCTGTCCGGCGGAATGCTGGATTCGATGAATAATACGGGGATGTCATTCTCAATGACAAACTCAACTGTATTCTCAATATCTCCCACGCCCGCTTCATCCTGAGTACTGATGCCCTGAATGGCCGCCATCTTCCAGCCGAAGGCGGCGCCGAAATACTGAAAGGCATCATGGGATGTTACCAAATAGCGCTGTGCCGCTGGAACAGATTGAAGCCCTGTGCGGGCCCATTCATAGAGCATTTCAAGTTGAGCGGTGTAATTCTCAGCGTTTTGTTGGATTTCTGTTTCAAACTTCGGAAGTTTCCGGGCAAGCAGTTCGGCCATGCCGTTGACGCTCAACACCCAGTTTCGCGGGTCGAACCAGAAATGGGGGTCATCGCCAGCGCTGCCCGCGTCCTCCTCATCAATTGACGGCACTATGAAGCCTGCCCGATCAACCGGATCTGACAAGGCATAGATGGTTACACCCCGCTCACGAAGTGATTCAAATACCGCATCAAACTGACCTTCCAGATGAAGTCCACTGTATACGATCATGTCCGCACGGTTCATGGCTGCAATGTCCCGTTCCGTGGGCTGATACAGGTGAGGGTCCACTCCGGCACCCATGAGCCTTGTCAGATCTACGTCCGCAATACCATCTGTAAGGATGGAAAGAAGATCACCGGCCTGGGTGGTGGTGGCAACAATCCGCAACGGCTGTATACTCTCATCCCGGGACTGATTGTCATCAGCGGTTCCATTTTCCATATCTCCCCCGCATCCCGAAACTGCAACGGTTATAAGAAGAATTATCGGCAATGCAATTCCTCTTCCATGGTTCATTAATCGTGATAGTAACATAGCTGCCCTCTAATTTTGATTAGTCAAAGTTGATATTATTGTTAATAAAAACATGGCGGAAAGTCAAGAGAGAAGAGTAAAAGGGAATGGCAAGGGGTACCGCTGTTCCCCCGGTGGAAATGAGGAAATTCAGGAAGAGGTATACGGCTATTTCAAGGCAATGAGGGAGGATGCTTGAACTGGGGCGGGGACGGAATTACTGGTCAAAAGACTCTTTTTCTGCCCTCCCCTGAAAGCGGATAAATTCCTCGGGCATGGAGCGATATTCAGGATAACTATTGTCCCAGGCGCTGGATTCAAGAATTGAGTCGAGAGTATGGGAGATATCCTCCAACAGGTTGTCGAGCAGCTCGTGGTCAACAGGTATTACTTCCACACCCGAATCGGGTTCCGGGGTTTCATAAAAATGGATGGTATGAATCATTTTCGGCCTCCTATGGTGAAGAAAATACTGTCCGGCTTTGTAATTACCGTGTGATTTGTATGAAAAATAGATGAATACCCGCAGGAAAAATTTTGCTTGCGATCTCATGCAACTTCTTCTATATTGTGCACATACTGGGAGAATGTCCCGACTGCAGGTTTGGGGATAAATTTCTGAAACGTAATGGAGAATAGATAGAGTATGACGTATTTCAAAATGAACGGCGCGAAATTTGAGAGCATGGAGGAGCTGATCGAAAGCCTCTGGCCTCTTTATGAAGACAGGATGAGCCGGGAAGAATTTGAGGCATACGCAAAAGAGAATGCCGAGGAAATAGAACAATAAAAGATCGAACAGTAAAAGCGGTGCATCCAAGCTTGTAAAAAAATCGGCAATTCTGCTGAAGCTTTTCATAAGCTTTGATGTATTGAAACTTGATTCCGCTTCTGTATCTCCGTATGTTATGCAGAACAATAGCTGACTAATTTACGGAGGAATTCATGGCAACAATTGCATTTAAAGGAAATCCAGTACATACCCTTGGAGAGCTACCCGCTCCCGGTACAACGCTTCCGGATTTCCGTCTAACCGACACGGAACTTAACGATATAACCCTGGACGATCTGAAAGGAAAAAAGCTGGTGTTGAATATTTTTCCCAGCGTGGATACCGGTGTATGTGCGGCCTCAGTACGGACCTTCAACCGCGCAGCGGGGAATCTGGAGAATACCGAAGTGCTTTGTATCAGCGAGGATCTCCCGTTCGCCCACAAACGTTTTTGCGGAACCGAAGGTATTAAAGATGTCCGCAGTCTTTCCACCATGAAAAAACGCGACTTCGGCAAGACCTACAATGCCAGCATGACCAGCGGTCCTCTTGAGGGTCTCCTCTCCCGGGCGGTAATTGTGGCAGATGGGAACGGTAAGGTGGTGTATGCCGAACAGGTGCCGGAAATCGGTCAGGAGCCGGACTACAGCTCCGCTCTGGAAGCGGTGAAAAACGCCTGATTCAATCGGGTGAGACAATTTCAAAATTTAATTCTGCAAGTTGCGCGGGCAGCTTTTCAAAAACAGTAGGGTCATGAACCCCTTTCCTTCCGGATCGGGGTTCCGCTGTTCCCTCCCCTCAGCCTTTTCCACTCAGCTGTTTCGATGATGAAATTCCGCAAAGAATGATGAGAAGCGCAGACCCAGATCGATGTTCCGCACGAACACGGTATGGGGCAACTCCTGATGCAAGGGTGCGCCGCTGAAATTCCATATGCCTCGTATTTGGGAATCCACACACATCTGCGCAGCTTGGGATGCGGCTTCCGGGGGTACGCTGAGAACGGCGATTTCAATTCCCAGGGGCGGAATAACTTCGCTCATTTTCTCAGGGTGATATACGGGGATACCTTGAATGCGCCGGTTAGGGGAGGCGATATCGAATGCAGCCTCAAACCGTATGCCGTATTGCTGGAAACCCCTGTGCCCTAAGAGTGCCGTTCCCAGGGAGCCCACCCCAACGAGTACCGCCCGGTGCTCGTGCTCAAGCCCCAAAATCTTACCCAAAGCTTGTTCCAACTCCATGCAGGGATATCCAATGCGGGTCTTTCCCTTCACCCCCGTATACTCAATGTCTTTCCGCACCTGAATGGGGGTGAGGTTCGCCCGCAGAGCCAGCTCTGAGGTGGAAATATGCGTTTCCCCGGCCACAATTGCACGGTTGACCTGGTAATAGTAACCGGGAAGACGGCGGATTGCCGGAAGTGGAATAATTGTTTCTCCGTCCATCTGATCATGGTAGCACGGCTCTTCGTATCAATAAATAAAAAATATTTATTTAAACCCCGGCTCCTGTTGACATGGAATTAGTGGATATATAATATCTATATAAAATTAACGATAAAAAAATATCGTATGAATATCCCAAGACAGGAGGCTGTATGGACCAGCAGGAACTTCAAAACACATTGGAAAAAATGAAGCAGGCCCAGCGGGAATATTCCGCATACTCTCAGGAGCAGGTGGATGGGATTTTCCGTCACGCGGCGCTAAAGGCAAACACCATGAGGATCGAGCTTGCCAAGCATGCCGTTGAGGAAACCGGTATGGGTATTGTGGAAGATAAGGTGATTAAAAACCATTTTGCCTCCGAGTTTATCTACAACAAATATAAAGACAGTGTGACTTGCGGCACCCTGGAATACGATGAAAGCCAGGGAATTCGGAAAGTGGCCGAAGCTTTGGGAATCATTTGTGCCATTATACCCACCACCAATCCCACTTCCACGGCGATTTTCAAGGCGCTTCTGGCTTTGAAGACCCGGAATGGGGTGATCTTTTCCCCCCATCCCCGGGCCGCCGAATGTACCATTCAGGCAGCACAGATTATCCGTGATGCGGCAGTGGAAGCAGGGGCTCCCGGAAACCTGATTTCCTGGATTGATACCCCTTCCATTGAGTTGAGCAACGCCCTCATGAAGCACGATGACATAGCGCTGATTTTGGCCACCGGAGGCCCTGGAATGGTGAAGGCGGCCTATTCCTCGGGAAAACCCGCAATCGGTGTGGGAGCGGGAAACACTCCTGCGGTAATGGATGAGACGGCGGATATCCGCATGGCGGTAAACTCGGTGATCGTAAGTAAAACCTTTGACAACGGAGTGATATGCGCATCCGAGCAGTCGGTAATTGTTCACGAAACCATCTATGAAGATGTGAAAGCCGAGTTCACCAGAAGAGGTGCCTACTTCTGCAATGAGAAGGAGCGGAAGCTTTTGGGCGACAGCATTCTGGACCCCAAACGGGGCAGCATCAATCCGAAAATTGTGGGCCAGCCGGCGGCAGTAATTGGGGAGATTGCCGGATTCACCGTGCCTAAGGAGACCAAAATTCTCATTGCTGAAGTGGATTCTGTATCTGTGGATGAGCCCTTCGCCCATGAAAAACTTTCCCCCGTGTTGGCCATGTATAGACGGCCGGATTTTGCCACTGGGGTGGATGCGGCGAAAGAATTGGTTGAGCTGGGAGGTTTGGGGCACACGGCGGTTCTCTACACCGATCCCTCAATGAAGGACCGGATCCGTGAGTACGGAAATATCATGCCCGCAGGCCGAATTCTGGTGAACATGCCTTCCAGCCAGGGGGCCATCGGTGATGTGTACAACTTCCGGCTGGAGCCCTCTCTGACGCTGGGCTGCGGAAGCTGGGGGGGCAACTCGGTGAGTGAAAACGTGGGTATCAAACACCTTATCAATATTAAAACAGTAGCGGAACGGAGGGAAAACATGTTGTGGTTCAGACTGCCGCCCAGAATTTATCATACACCGGGCTGTCTGCCCGTGGCCCTGGGAGATCTCCAGGGGAAGCGGCGGGCGATGATCGTTACCGACAGCTTCCTCTTTGACAACGGATATGTGGAAACCATCGGGCGAAGTCTGAAATCCATGAACATTCAGTATCAA
>NZ_JBXWXS010000034.1:0-33157 GCF_059431795.1 Salinispira sp. | reverse complement strand
TTAACTGCTGATCATAGGAATAGTCTTTGTATCGAGGCATGCCGTCCCTCCCATAGGCTGGCTGATACATGAATTTTACCATGGAACTACATTTACTAGAAGTGGGACTTTTTCTACAGCCTCAACGACCATTTGAGCCGCGAGCCGTAATTGGCGCGTGTCCTTGCCGGCGCAGCCGAAGCAAGGACCGTGACAATAGGCGAATCGGTCTCGAAGTCCTTGTTATGTTGAATTGTAGCCAGCTTTGGTTGTTTACGCTATTTATTATTTATTATTGAATATAATTGAAGATCGACATATCCCCGTCCGGGCCAGATTTCATAATCTTTCAATAGGCCTTCCTTATTGAAGCCTATCTTCGAAAGTAGCCGTATTGATGAATTGTTTTCCGGGATTACGAGAGCTTGAATGCGGTGAAAATTCCAATCTTCAAAGCATAGCTCAAGAAACAGTTCCAATGCATCGGTCATATACCCTTGATTCCATTTTGAAGGAAGTAGCTCATATCCGAGATTCGCACGATTTTGATGGCGATAGATTGAATATAGACCGCATGTACCGATGACTTCATCGGCTTCAATAATTGCATACCTAATTTGCCGGCCAAGATCATAATTCTTTAGCCAATTTTCAATTTGTTCTACCGCTTGGCTCAAGTCAGTAAATGGTGATAGATCGTAGAATTCACAGACTTCGCTTTTCGAGAATATATTATAGATCGCGCTCGCATCATCCCTTTGGATTGGACGGGTGCTTATCCTGTTGCCTTTCCTCATAGGTGCATTCAAATTTTATTTCTCAACCAACTGCCCGGTAATGTATTTGTGTAATACGCTTTTTACGAATGTTTGATACCGTAATCCTTCGCGCGCAGCTCTTTCCTTGATTTTTTCCAATTCATACGGATCAATCCGGATATTCATTTTCTTTTCAGAGGTGACAAATTCCTTTGCGGCAGTTCTAAATTTCTTTTGCTCTTCTTCTGAAGGTTTAAATGATTTCGAAGAGTTGGCATTTTCAAATGCCTCCATCAAATCTTTTTCTTCAATATCCAAATATTTAGAATCCATTATCCTGCTCCTGGTTGGAAAGGAGATACATATATTTTCGATTCGGAAAGATTGTTTTCAAGAAATATGTATCGCCATCAATCACATATGGTACACAATATGTGTATTGATTATGCTCGATCACAAACATCCATTGATTCGGATATTGATCTCGATTTGGATGCGGAATATTCAGCAGTACTCCGCTCTCAGCAATTGTTTCGATGATCTGATAAAAAGTAACCCCTCTTGTTTGAAAAAGTAGTTCATTTTTATCAGCATCGAAATCAAATTTCATAATTCAGTATATGACATTGTGCGCACAAAGTCCACCTGATATCTACGTAATTTCAATATAACAACGCAGTGAGCTCTTCACCGTCCATTGGCGCATGTTTTTGCGAATGCAAAAACTGTGACAATAGGTGAATGAGTCTCCACTGCCTTGTTAAATGCCAACCATTTTATTTTATATTTTCTTTTTGAATTTCCTTCATAAATAAGTCTACTATTTCTGATGCTTGATTCATAACATTGAGGATTGTGCGATAATCGATTTCAAAACTATATGCGTGTCTGATGAAATGCCTTAATCCCAAAAATTTCTCTAGTTCTTCTTTTAGTGTTTTTGATATTATCTCAGTCTCTTCGGATTTTTTTAATATTTCTGAATGCCAAGCTCTTTTGTTCTCAATTTTTATGTGTTGCTTGCTCAGCAATAAAGAAAGTATCTTTTCAATTCCGTTGTAAATTGAAATTAGTATAAGAGCGAGTCCGCGAATTTCTAGTTCATCTAAGGGTTTTGCATTATGCTTCTGCTTTGTGAGATTTAAGAAATCAATCTCTTTTTTCAATTTTATTATTTCATTTTTAATTTTCTCAGATCCCATCTTCTATGCCACTCTTTTAAGAGTTTCATTTTCGATTAATCGCTCACCAAATTTCTTTTGTAAATCTAAATCTACGAGATCTATTTCATGTTCCAGGATAAGCAATAAGTGACCATATATTTTAAAGAATCTTTCTGGTGATATTCCTCGTACAGCAATATCAATATCTGAGTCATCATCAGCAGTACCATTTGCTATTGAACCAAAAATATAAATTTCAGAGCAACCCATTTCTTTGAGGTAAGATACTGCCCTTTCAATATCATCTCTAAATCTCGCATCAAGCTTCAGTTCATTCATAATTTCATTATAGGGAAACCAAATTACTTGCTCAATATCATTCTATTTACTCTTGGAAACAGATCATTTTTTCAGGTAATTAATAATTTGTGCATTTAACAACAATATTAACCCTATTTCTCATATCAAAATAAAAATTACATATCTCAAAATAAGTCTTTAATGAGAATATGGGCTATTTTATTATTGAATCCAGAGTTTTACAAGTTTTAATCAAAGACCCATTCATGACCGGTTATTCTGTATTCCTTAAAAATCACCAGTGTATTCAGAATTCTGACATGCGGCTGGCAGCAAAGCGTACCAAATATCAAAAAGCAGGGCAGGCTTCACCCGCTGAGCACCCTTCGCATGAATTCCACCCTCCTGGGCGCAAAGTTCACAACATAACCCAGGTTGCACCCGGAAATGCGCAAATAATTCAGCAACTGAGCCTCGTGCTGTTCATTCAATGCGGCTACCGCCTTTACCTCCACCACAATACACCCGTTCACAACAAGGTCTGCGTAGTACTCTCCAACTACTTCCCCCCGAAACAACACTTCAAACTGCTGCTCATAGCGTACCGTGCACCCCAGTTCCCGAAACGCCATGTACAATGCGTTATGATACGGCTGCTCTAAAAGACCCGGCCCCAATTCAGGGTGAACTGCAAACACTCCGTCTAAAACCGTCTTCGACAATTCCTCATACAGCATGGCTGCCTCCTTTTTTCTTCCCCCGCACCGGAACGAAGGAATGGTCAAGGCCCCGCAGAAGGCGGGAGCGAAGCATGCCTTGAGGATTCCTGAGTGAAGGACATAATGAAAAAAGAGGAGGGCAGGAACATGTAACCCGCCTATTTGAAAAAAACTTCAGGCCAGGAAATCCTGTGCACTTACCTGCTGCGCTCTGTCGTGCCCCGTCGCGGTCACCACATCAAGCAAAGCACTAGGCTGACAACATCCCGGTGTCTGCATACCACCACAAAAAGGCCACTGCTGCCCGCTGAAACCGTCACCTTGAGCACTTCACTCCGAGATTCCCCCGGTCCATAACATCCTTTGCACTTACCTGCCGCGCTCTGTCGTGCCTGTCGCGGTTCCCATCAAAAAAATACACAACCCAAAGCTACCTGCAAAAATTCACATATTTCCCTACTGGATCCCAATCCGTGCTCCTTAGCGGAATCGCCGGCGGTGAAGCATGGCAATAGTCCGGATAACGCTGTCATGTAGCGGTGAAAAAAACCCCCCGCTCCAAAGTCTCCGATCTAATCTGACCTTTGGCCTCCAGCACCCCCAGGTACTTATTAATCTCGTTAATATGAATACCCAGAAATGCATGCAAATCATCCACAGTGCAGGGACGTCGGGCTATAGTTCCCAAAATTGCAGATTCAATATCGCCCTTATACGAATCGAGAGCTGAACGTTCCCGGGCATTGGCGATAATTTCTACATTCGGTAAATTCCAATACGCACGGACATTCTCCAACTCAGCTGAGCTCAGAGCAACAAGGTCTGCCTCGACTCCCGGACGATCGAGGGTGTTCAGCTGAACGCTGTCCGGGTCAATATTCTTAATCGCGGCCTTCAACAAATCCAACTCATCCTTCGAATCGTTATATCCTTTCAGCAGCAGAATCTCGAGCCAAATTTGCCCCGGGAATTCCTTCCTGAGCTGAATAAGACCTTCAATATAAGATTCGATATTTAAATCCTTGAACGGACGGTTAATCTTTTCGAAAACCCTTTGGCTGGCTGCATCCAAGGAAGGCAGAATAACATCTGCAGCGGTGATTGAATCCCGTACACATTGATCAGATAACAGAGTTCCATTGGTGAGAATCGCCGTTTTCAAGTCGGGGTAATGTGTCTTGATCCACTGTAAAACATCCCCAATTCGACTATTAAGCGTAGGCTCCCCGGAACCCGAGAAAGTGATATAATCGATACGGGGTTTCCCGCTCATGCATTGTTTCAGTTCTGAAATGACCCCGTCGTATCTGATATATTCCATTCTATCCAGAGTAAGCTTGGTGGTTTTTCCCACCTCACAATACACACAATCCAGGGAACATACTTTTTTCGGCACCAAATCTATACCCAGTGACATCCCTAATCGTCTCGAAGGCACTGGTCCGAAAACATACCTATACCTTTCTGCCAAAACACACCTCTCTTCACCTACCTGTCGCGATCTGTCGTGCCCGTCGCGGTCAACACCAAAAAATCAACCAAATACAGCCTTCATCCTTGTATTCCACCACCAATAACGGCCCCGCTTCCCGCTGCAGCCGCCAAACATTCTGACTCTTCACAAAATATCTGCGGTCAGTCGGAGCACATTGCTCAGAGTCAGGTTTTTTCGTATCCTTGGCAAGACTGCACACTAGCTCCAAGGAAAAACAATGACCGATTTTATGGAAACACTTTTCACAAATCTCGGCTTCTCCGCATCTACCGCTGCCATCCTGGAAAAGTCGCTGCTCGTACTTGCGGTCCTACTGCTCAGTTGGCTCGCCGATGCAATCAGCAAAAAACTGCTTCTGAGAGTACTCACCGACTTCACCCGGAAAACTGCCGGTACCTGGGATGATACAATTGTACGACGGGGTGTTTTTAAGAACCTGGCCCACTTTGCCCCGGCTCTCGTCCTCTATTTTCTCCTTCCAGCCATATTTACCCAATCCGGAGATATTCTTGCCTTCATTCAACGAATTATTCTTGTCTATATGGTTGGGGTTACCGTCCTTGTCCTGGACTCTCTGCTGAGTGCCGTCCAGGACATTTACCAAGGGTATGAAGTATCAAAAAACCGCCCCATTAAAGGCTACATTCAGGTGGGGAAAATCCTTTTGTACGCCATCGGCATTGCCCTGATGATTACCACCCTCCTCAATCGTAGCCCTGTCGGGCTCCTATCGGGAATCGGTGCACTCTCAGCTGTGATCATGCTGGTCTTCCGGGACTCAATTCTTGGGCTTGTCTCATCCATCCAATTAACCGCCAACAATCTTATCCGCATCGGCGATTGGATAGAAGTACCCCAATTCGGTGCCGATGGTGATGTGGTGGATATCACCCTGCAAACAGTGAAGGTGCAGAATTTCGATAAAACTATAGTGACTTTTCCCATCTATGCTCTTACCAGCTCCAGTTTCCGCAACTGGAGAGGCATGGCCGAGGCCGGGGGGCGAAGAATTAAACGGGCCATTTCCATAGATATCAACACCATCAGGTTTCTAACAGAGGAGGAGATGGATAATCTTCAAAAGATATCCCTGATCAGCGATTATCTGAAACACCGGCGGCAGGAGATAGCTGAACATCGCATAGACGACCCTCCAGGCGGGGGGCTGATGAACGCCCGCAGGCTGACCAATATCGGTACCTTCCGTGCCTATGTGGCCGCATACCTGGGCGCTCATCCACAGATCAGCAATGAAATGACATTTCTTGTTCGTCAACTGCCCCCGGGGCCCACAGGTTTACCCATCGAAATTTATGTATTCAGCCGAAATACCATATGGGCGATTTATGAAAGCATCCAGGCTGATATTTTCGATCACCTCTTGGCGGTTGCCCCCGAGTTCGGGCTTCGGATCTACCAGCAGCCGGGAAGCTACGATATGTCCCGCATATTTGATTCCCTTCATCCCCAATCCTCATAATCTCTTCACGGGGGAGGGACGAAAAAAAACGTCCCTTCAGCCGGGAATGAAATCCGTCGTTCCCGGTAGCCAATCATCCTGTCAACTTGGTATCTTATTGCCGGGGCCCGCATAAAGCGTCGTGCCCCGGCTTTCGCCTACATATCAAGGAGCTCGTATGTCCCCGCACAAAGACCCGCGCACCCGCATCACCGAATTGGTAGAACAACTGCAACACCATGAATACGCCTATTACGTTCTGAATGCACCGGAAATTTCCGACCGGGAATACGATAACCTCTACGATGAACTGGAAGATCTGGAGAATGAGCATCCCGAACTGAAAAGGTCCGACAGTCCAACCCAAAGGGTAGGCTCCGATTTGAGCTCCCAGCTGCCGGAGGTTGAGCACAATATTCCCGTTCTCAGCCTGGATAAAGCCTACTCGATCGATGAGATCCGCCAGTGGATCCGCCGCTGTGCCAAAGGGCTGGATCATCCCTTCCACATAATTATTGAAGAGAAAATGGACGGTTCCTCCCTGGTGCTCTATTACCATAACGGGGAACTTCAGCGGGCGGTAACCCGGGGAAACGGCCGGGTGGGCAACGATATTACCGGGAATGTGCGGACGATTCGTATGATTCCCCTTCGCCTTAACAGGAGCGTGGACGCGGCAATCCGGGGTGAAGTGTACATGACAGTCAGCGATTTTGAAGCCATAAGCGGGGAAGGGGAGTACGCCAATCCCCGGAATTTCGCCAGCGGCACCCTCCGGCGGATTAAAAGCCGGGATGTGGCAAGGGTTCCCTTGAGGTTTTTCGCCTACGAGCCCTACGGTGAAAGCTTCGGCGATTCCCATGAAGATAATCTGAAGCAGCTGAAAGAACTGGGGCTGGTGGTGAACCCCCATCAAACCCGTGTTTCGGTGGACGGAAACGATGAAGAGTCCCTTGCCGCAGCCATCAAAAAAATAGAAAGCTATCTGGATATGAGCACCGGCCGCAGAGGCGATCTGGACTACGAGATCGACGGAATGGTGCTGAAAATCGATGAAATTCCCTTCCGGGAAGAGTTGGGCTACACCGGCCATCATCCCCGCTGGGCAATCGCATACAAATTCGAAAGCCCCCGGGGAGTAACCACCGTAAACAGTATTGATGTCCAAGTTGGACGTACCGGCCGCATTACACCGGTTGCCCGTATTGAACCGGTGTTTGTGGGCGGCACCACCATCTCCAATGTGACCCTCCACAATCAGGACTATATATCCGCCCTGAATCTTGCTCCCGGAGACACGGTTGCGGTGAGCCGGCGGGGAGATGTTATTCCCGCAATTGAAGAGGTGATTGAAAAAGGAGATGGGGAGCATCCTCTGTGGACCATGCCCGAATCCTGCCCCTCCTGCAGTACCCCATTGGAGAAAACCGGTGCCCACCACTTCTGTCCGAACTTCGACTGCCCGGAGCGGCAGAAAGGACGGTTGGTCTTTTTTACCGGAAGAAATCAGATGGATATTGATAATCTGGGCTCCGAGACGGTTATTACTCTTCTAAAAGAGGGGCTGATATCCGATGTTCCCGACCTTTTTCGCTTGAATTATGATGATATCGCCGCCCTTGAGGGATTCGCCGAGAAAAAGGCCGAACTGATCCGGCAGGGGATCGAATCTGCACGGAGCAGGCCATACCGGCAGGTTCTGGTCAGTCTGGGCATCCACGATCTGGGGCCGAAAATGGCCGAACTTCTCGAGGCCGCAGGCTACCGCAGCATCGATCAGCTGTACGAACTGATTGATGCAGGGGGCGAGGCGGAACTGACCGAAATTAAGGGAATCGGTGAAAAAACCGTGGAGACCGTGGTAGAGCAGCTGAAGGAACCCAGAATGCGGGACATGATCGCTGAACTGAAGGCACTGGGCCTGAATTTCCAGGCTGAAGAGCCTTCCTCCGCCGATGATCTGCCAGCACAGATCTTTGAGAACCAGAGGTGGTGCGTAACCGGAAGCTTTGAAACCTTCAAGCCCCGTTCAGTCGCCATGGAAGAAGTGAAGCGTAGGGGCGGTGAGGCGCTAAGCGATGTGAGTTCCAAAACCACCCATCTGCTGGCCGGTGAAAAAGCGGGGAGTAAGCTGGAGAAGGCCAGGAAACTGGGAGTTCAAGTTGTCAGCGAAGAGGAATTCCTGGCCATGCTGGAAGAATCCTGATCCCGATTATTACTGCGGTCCTCTCCAAAGCGGTCCGTCTCCCAGCTGTTCCCTGCTGATACGGTGGCGCAAGTCAAAAATGCCCCGGTTTAACCCCCGAACATGCAGTGGGTTATGGGGAAAACGGAATTTGGGCTCACTGTGCTGTATTCCCGTCTGTGCCTCCCTTGCCAACAGTTCGCCAAAGCGCCGGGCAATTTCAGAGATTGAACTGCGTGTACATCGTACGGGAATTCGTACCCTTTTGCCTCCGGCTGACTGCCTGAGGGCTTTTCCAAACTTCTCCTGATACCCGCCGATTGTTACATGCCATGGGGAATCTTTTTCAGACCGCTGGCTGATCTCTATGAGCACCCCGCTGTCCTCCCGAATTATCTGTTCCATACCGGAGAAAAGCAGCCGGGGTTCACCTCCGGGTGGGGCTACAAGACAGGTACGGCCCTGGGAATCGCTGCGGCTGACTACCCTGCGAACGGCAACACCTGCATTCACGGCCGCCAGCAGCTTGAGGGCGAATTGGGGGTCATTGTGGTAATTGGGGATAAAATATTCTGGGCAGCCGTGATTGATTACAAACAGAATGAGTGCACTAATCTCTTCGCTCTGTTGTAGCCGGATCAGATGTTCAACATGGCGGTAGGCCCGGGTACTCGGGGCATCGGGAAACATGGCCACTCCGTCTTCAACCAGGCTGCAGGATTTTACTTCAGCCATCCAGGATTGGATACGATTTTGACTGCTGCCGCCTCTGGTGGAGAAGGTCAGATCCAGGCGGTGATCCCCCGACTTCACCTCCCTGCGCAGGTTTTCAGCGTCCGGGTAGAGGGCGGGGATCGCCAATTCTGCGGCGAGCTCATTGGCTGCCGCACTTACCATGGGTACCCACGCTTCTTTGTGCCGTAACGCGGCCAGGGACCAGGGAAGTTTCCGATTGGGGTTGGAGTGTTTTTCCAGAAGCACTTCTGTGCCCGGAAGGTACAGTTCCAGGAGCTTTCCCGGGTTGGGTGCATGAACGTCGATTTCATATCCATCTTCATGTATGACCCGGATCACAAAGCGGTTCTTTCTGAAAAGAAAACGGCCCCGTGAATGGGGCCGAAACAGCTGAATAGTTTTTTGCATTTCTGTCATGTTACCCCAATTCGCCGGGGTGTTGAAGGGGCCGTCAGGCCGGAGCGTCACCCACGAGGCACATCCACTCCGCCTCGGCTGCCACTTCATCTCCCACATATGCCACGCCGGATTGCTTGAGCATTTTGGGACTGATGCGGTTGTTGGTGATTTCGAAGCGCACCTTTTCATCGGGACGTACCTGACGTCGGAATTTCACCTTATCGATGGTTGCCAGGAAAAAGAGTTTGTCATCTTCAAGAACACCTGCTTGCCGCACTCCTGCTCCTCCGCACTGTGCCATGGTTTCCACCAGAATGACGCCGGGAACCACCGGGTACTGGGGAAAATGTCCCTGGAAAAACGGCTCTGCCGAGGTATACACCCGGGTGGCTGTGATGTTCTCTTTGCCGGCTTCCACTAATTCATCCACAAAAAGGAATGGTTCGCGGTGGGGCAATAATTCTTTGATATCTCTCATATGACAACTCCTTTGTCTGATATTCGTCTGAGGAAGGATCTTGTATCAATCCCCGTTCCCGGAGTGTAGCAGTTTTTTTGAATCAGATTCAAGAATAACCCCGGGATTTTATTGACAGCCAATAGGCGAAATGATAGCGTCTTTAATTATCCGTCAGGAATCCCCGGTGGAACGTCCAAGGAGGTCTTTACGAATGGATAAGAAGGATATTTTCGATCTTATAGATAAGTTCGATGAAAGCGGTATATCAGAAATCCGCTATAAAACCGAACAAGAAAGCATCACATTGAAAAAAGGGTCTGAACCCCAGGTTATTCACAGCAACCCTGTGTATCAGCCGGTCCCCGGAGCCATGGGCTCTCTTCCCCAGCATCACGATGCCCAGAGTTTTCCATCAGTAAACACTGATGCAAGAGAACAGAAATCCAATGATGCAGGAACAGATGGAGCTGAAACTATTACTGCTCCCATTGTGGGTACCTTTTACCGTTCCCCCGCCCCCGACAGCCCTCCTTTTGTGGATGAAGGCAGCACGGCGAAAGCGGGAAGCACTATCTGTATTATTGAAGCCATGAAGGTTCTGAATGAACTTGAAGCGGATTATGATATGGAAATTGTAAAGATCCTGGTGGAGAACGGTCAAATGATCGAGTATGGAACTCCCCTTTTTGAGGTGAAACGCGTATGATCAAGTCCATACTCATTGCGAACCGCGGAGAGATCGCTGTTCGGGTAGTACGGGCTTGCAAAGAAATGGGAATCACCTCAATCGTTGTATATTCCGAGGCTGATGCCCACTCTCTTCCGGTCCGTCTCGCGGACAAAGCGGTCTGTATTGGTCCTCCCCCCAGCTCCTCCAGCTATTTGAAAATGGAAAATCTTATTTCTGCTGCGGTTCTCAGCGGAGCAGATGCGGTTCACCCGGGTGTAGGTTTTCTTAGCGAAAATGCCAATTTTGCCCGGGAAGTTGAAAAAGCCGGCCTCATCTGGATCGGACCCCATCCTGACACTATTGCCAGAATGGGCGATAAGGTCCAGGCAAAGCTCACAGCCAAGAAATACGGCGTACCTGTCATTCCCGGACTGGAAGGTTCGGTGGAGGATCCCGAAGCGGCGAAAAAAGCCGCCGATGAGATGGGCTACCCGGTAATTATCAAGGCAGCATCTGGAGGGGGCGGAAAGGGCATGCGAATTGTCCGGGATTCGGATGATTTTATCGGAACCCTGAGAATCGCTTCAAGTGAAGCCCAGGCCTCTTTCAACGATGGGACTGTCTATCTTGAAAAGTACCTGGAGAATCCCCGACATGTTGAAATTCAGATTTTAGGCGACAGCCATGGAAATGTGGTTCATCTTGGAGAACGGGACTGTTCCTGTCAGGAGAATCATCAGAAACTGGTGGAAGAAAGCCCTTCAACCGTAGTCACACCGGAAATGCGTAAGAATATGGGTGAAGACGCCGTGCGCTTGTTTCAAGGTCTGGAATACTGCGGAGCAGGAACCATCGAGTTCCTGGTTACCGAAGGTGCGTACTATTTCATGGAAGTGAATGCACGGGTGCAGGTTGAACATCCGGTGACTGAGATGGTTACCGGTGTGGATATCATTATGGAACAGATCCGTGTGGCCAGCGGACTTGAGCTGGGCATTCGACAGGAAAATGTACGCCTTGACGGCTATGCCGTGGAATGCCGGGTGAATGCCAAAGCGCCGGGCAAGATCAGCGACTACCTCCCCCCCGGAGGTTATGGCGTGCGGGTGGAGAGCTTTCTCTACAACGGCTACAGCGTATCTCCGTTCTATGATTCCATGGTCGCCAAAATAATTTGCTATGCTCAGACCCGGGATGAGGGGCTGGATCGGATGAACCGGGTTCTGGACGAGCTGATTCTGGTGGGAATTCCCACGAATATCGAAACCCAGAAGAAGATCATCAATTCAAAGATCTTTCGAAGCGGAGAGTACGGCACCGATGTGCTGACTCACATCCTTGCCGAGGAGGATTAATCAGATGGCAGATACCAGAGTGGCAAAACTGATCCAGAAAATATTCAGGAAAAAAATGAAATTCAGCGACTTTTCCGTCGCTGACGACCGGGGTTTTCTTCAGAAAGAGCATAAATGCCCCAGCTGTAACGCCCAGCTGGACTCGGAGCTGTTGAAGCAAAATTTTTATGTATGTTCCCAATGCGGACATCATTTTCGAATATCCGCCCCTGAGCGTCTGCGTTTCCTGGCGGATAACGGCGAGTATCAGGAGTTTTCCTCGGATCTTCAGACGGTGAATCCTCTGGAATTCCCCGAGTATGAAGAGAAGGTGAAAAAGAGTCAGCAGAAAACCGGACTGAACGAAGCGGTACAGACGGTATTATGCCGCATCGAGGGCCGGGAGGCGGTTGTGGGAATTATGAATTTCCAATTTCTCGGTGGAAGCATGGGGTCTGTGGTTGGCGAAAAGATCGCACGGGCCATTCTCCTGGCCGCCCAGCGGGGTCTTCCCTGTATTCTCTTCACAGCCTCCGGGGGAGCCCGAATGCACGAGGGAATTTTTTCCCTCATGCAGATGGCAAAAACCTCTCATGCCGCAGCCCTTCTGGAGCAGGTGGGGCAGCCTCTGTTTATTATGCTTACAGACCCCACAACCGGAGGAGTGACCGCAAGCTTCGCCATGCTGGGAGATGTAACCCTGGCCGAGCCCAATGCGCTTATCGGTTTTGCAGGACCCCGGGTAATTGAGGGAATTATGAAGCAGAAACTTCCCGTTGGTTTTCAGAGGGCGGAATTCCAGCAGGAACAGGGGTTCGTGGATAAAATTGTTCCCCGATCCCAGCTTCGAAAGACATTGGCATTTCTCATAGATGCCCACAGCTACGAAGGGGGGAAGGCCTGATGCGTGACAGAGAACTTCAAAAGCGAATTCGCGAACTGAAAAATCTTGCACATATAAAGCAGATAGACATAAACGATGACCTCAACCGGATAAGCGCCAAACTTACCGGAGACGGACCGGGCTCCATGGATGCCTGGCAGAGGGTCACTCTTGCCCGGAATCAGGACCGTCCCAATGTGCTGGAGTATCTCGGGAAGATTTCCGACAGCTTTGTGGAGCTTCATGGCGACCGTCTCTATGGTGATGACCTCGCCATGGTGGGGGGAATCGCCAAAATCGGCGGGGTGCCCTTCACCTTCATGGGCCACCAGAAAGGTCGAACCATGAAGGAAAATCTGAAGCGCAATTATGGTTGGGCCCACCCGGAAGGCTACAGAAAAGCCCTCCGCCTTGCCCGGCAGGCAGAAAAATTCAGACGCCCCATTCTCACCCTCATCGATACCGCAGGAGCTTATCCGGGAATCGGCAGTGAGGAACGGGGAATATCTGAGGCAATCGCAACAAACCTGAAGATGTTTTCGGTTCTGAAAACTCCCATTATTGCCATAGTGATCGGTGAAGGGGGATCCGGAGGAGCCTTGGGAATCGGCGTGGGCGACAGGGTGTACATGCTGGAAAATTCCACCTATTCGGTTATCAGTCCTGAAGGGTTCGCCTCAATTCTTCTCCGGGATGCCAAAAAAAATCAGCTCGCTGCAGATCTGATGAAGATGACCGCTCCCGACCTGCTGAAATTCGGCATTATTAACGGAATTATTCCCGAACCTCCTTCTGGAGCCCACAACGACCCGGACTTCGTGGCCAGCAGACTGAAAGAAACGATCATTACCTCCTACCAGGAGCTGAAAGAGAAAAAAATGGAGCAGCTTTTAAAAGAGAGAAGTCAAAAGCTGCTCAGTCTGGGTGAATTTCACGATCCCCATAATGATCAGGAAGAAAACTTTTTCAAAAAGCTGTTCCGTTTCCGGTAATTTCTGAACAGTGCTTCAGGCCGGGTCCCGGGGCCGGGGCTGCGGGGCGAAAAATGCATCCAGGTTAATAACTTCAACCAAACGAGCCGTCGGATTCCATGAATCGGACGGCTCGTATTTTATGTTGTGAGAATAGAAGGTTGCCCCAGGGATCTCATTCTGACAATCCGGAAGCTGCTAAATTCCCTGAAAGCTGAGCCACTGTGAAATAAGCAGTGGAAGTTCCACCAGCCCGGCGAGCTGAAGTACCACCGGAATGAGAAAGAGCAGAATGAAGAGGATCCGTACCGGATGCCCTTTTACGCTGCTTTTTCTTCTGAGGAACGGCAGGGCGGTAAGGAGCGCGAAAATGAGGAATAGACCTGCAAACACTCCGGAACTCACCCCAGGTGCGTTTTGATGCCAGTCCTTGAGGCGGAAACTGAGACCGATAAGCCAGTTGGTAATCCGTGCATACTGACCGAAAATCATCAACACACCAATAACAAGGAGAATCCCCCCGCTGATCCGCTGGATGGTCACCATATGGGGTTTGAGTTTTTTCAGCACAGAATCTGCTCGTGTAATGAAAAGACTTGTAAGGAAAAAGGGTAGAGCGAGGCCGAGAGAATATGCCACCAGAAGAATTGTTCCCTGGGCCAGGCTTGATGAGCCGGCGGCCATAGCCAGAATTCCCGCGAGAATGGGTCCGATACAGGGCGACCATCCCGCAGCAAACGCCATGCCAAGCAGCATGGCACCTCCCATGCCGGCAGGGCGCTTGGCCAGGTGAAAGCGCTTTTCGTAATTTAAGAACCCGATAAAATTAAAAATCAGGTTCAAACCGAATACGGTTACGATAATTCCGGCAATCAGGTTAATCCAGTAGGTGGCTCCACTGAAGGCTGCAGCGGTTCCGCTGAATATCATGCCCAGTACCACAAAAACCACGGTGAACCCCAGTATGAAACTTAAGGTCTTGAGCATGAGAGGAAGCTTTGGAGACTCTCCATCCCGAAGTTCCTTCAGACCCTGCCCCCCAATAAAGGAGACATAGCTGGGAACCAGGGGAAGCACGCATGGACTGAGGAAGCTCACCGTACCCGCTGCCAACGCCAGAAAGATGTTGAGATTTTGGGGGTTCATCGGCTTATCCCTGCATCAGCTGACGGAAAAGTGCGCGATACTGTTCTCCGTCATAGATATGGGTTCCAACCTTTCCGGCAATCACGTTCCCGTCGGGACCGATAATATATGTAGTAGGTATTCCCCGGATTCCGTACTGATAGCTGGTTCGTCCGTTGCGGTCCATAAGAATGGGAAAATCATAACCCTGTTCTTCCACAAAGTCTGCAACCACCGACGGCTCTTCCTGCTGATTAACGGCCAGGAGGACAAAATTCTCATCCTTGAGATCCGCATGCAAGTCATTCATTGAAGGCATTTCCACCCGGCAGGGACCGCACCATGTGGCCCAAAAATTTAAAAACACCACCTTCCCCCGGAAATCGCTCAAGGATACCTCTTCGCCATTTAAGTAGTTGAGGGTGAAATCCGGTGCCTCCACCGGTTCATCGAACACCGTCATCCCGATATTTCGTAATGCAGCCAGAGACTGTTCCCGGGTTTGTATGGAGGAGGGCACCGGATTTGCGCCAGTGTCGGGAGAGGGCGATTCTTCCTGTTTATCCTCAGCAATGCCGGTGTCAGGTGAAGAGCTTTCCTCAGCTCCAAGTGCCGTGAGTTGGACCGGAATGAACAGAAATGCCATTAACATGAGCACTGCGGTAATCCGTTGTGCTCTTACTTGGGCTGGCTGTGTATTCATATATAACTCCGAATATATAGTAAAGTTAAGAAACAATATAGTTCTTCTGGGTATAAATGGAAAGTACTATCACGGGGAAAATCTTTTTTTGTGGATACAAACCGAGGCATATCAATCTAATACCGGCTCATTCCGGATAGCCACTCCCGGCTGTGGATTGTATTACCCAAGGGAAGAGAATTATATGCGAAGATATCCGCTGAATACCAGCGCGGAAATATTGTATGCAAGATGTACGAGTATGGGGAATACAACCCTGCCGCTGAAAATACACAGCCATGCCAGAATTGCTCCAGAGATAAGAGAGAAAAGCATCCCGCCGACCCCTGCATACAAATGCCCCAATGAAAAGAGCAATGCCGATGCCAGGATGGCGGTGGGCCGATTCATCTCCAGGCGCAGTATCCCAATGATGAGGATTTTTCGGTAAAAGAGTTCCTCAACCAATACCGCTGCCGTGGTGAAAAGCAGAATGAGAATCAGATCAGAAACACCATCGGGGCTTGGGAATAGGGGGGCCGTTTCATTCCCGAAGAGCGCAGCTGCCGCCAGGTTGAGAGCCGATATTCCAAGGTAGCTAACCCCGGATGCAGCCAGCACAGGCCCGAATCCCGGTGATGGAAGGTTGAAGCTATAATGCCCATACCTGCCGGTGAGCAAAATGATGCCGATGAGCACCAATTTTACCAGGTTCACCCCGAGCAATACGGCGGGTATGGAAAATGTTCCCCGCAACAGATGGGGGAGCAGAAGAAAGTCAATAAGATAAGAGAAAATGATAAAAAGCGCGATATCTTTACAGGAAGCGCCACAGTTACGTATAATCATACTAATACTCCCGGCTTCCCGTTACCTGCCCGGAACCGTTTTCACGGGCTTTTTACGCCGGTCAGGGGACTCAGGACAGCAGCGGGGCCGAATTTCGTGCTGGGTGCCCAATGGAGCGAATTGAATGACCATCTTTTTTATTGTTCTTCTAGTACTTGCTGTACTCGCCTCAATTCTGATTCAGCGTTCGGGAGGATTCAGTTTTCCATGGATGAGTTTTTATGTCAAAGGTAAGGAAGCTGGGTTTTCATGGGGTGAAATCAATTTACTGCGGAAAGTTGCGGTTCAAAACAAACTCCCAAATCCCAGTTCCTTGTTCTGGTCCGAAAAAACCCTGGACCGTTCCATCCGTGGGGTGATGGTCCGCCAGCGTTCGAAGGGTGTGGCCGAAACTCCCGAATCGGTGGAATTTCTCTCCAAGCTGTTTGAATTCCGGAAACGGGTTGAGTTTAACCTGCCTAAGTATCGCTTGGGAATTACCACTACCAGGAATATGGTGGCCGGACAGTACATGAAAATCGTTCTTCCCGGCGCAGGAGTGTACCTTTCAAAAATCGTTGAAAATCTCCGGAAGTATCTGGCAATTGCATACCCCGAAGGTAAGGCCTTGCCGCCGGGATTCAGCTGGCGGGGTCAGAAGGTAAAAGTATATTTCTGGCGCAAAGAAGATGCAGGATACTTTTTCGAGACCGATGTACTGGGAGATTACACCGACAAGCAGTATCCTATACTGCATATTAAGCATTCGGACAGCCTTGTGCGTGTACAAAAACGAAACAGTATCAGAGTCGGGCTGAACCAGAGCGCATATCTGTATCGTCTGCGAACCATCAATGAAGCCTCAGAATCAGTGGAGCACAGCGGCGGGTACCGCTGCAAGCTTGTGGATATTTCAGAGGACGGAGCGGGAGTACTGGTGGGCGGACGGGGAAAGGCCGGAATGCCGGTGAAAATACAAACAGACCTCCAGGGACAGAGCGTTATTCTCAACGGCGTGGTGAAGGATGTGAGCTATAAAGATTCGAAAAATGTCTCCATCCTGCATATACAGGCGGTTCATCCCAGCCCTGTAATGAAAAACCGGATTCTCAGCTACGTATACGGCATTTTCAAGGATTGAGAAAACGGTAATTTGATTGCAAAAGCTTTCGGGACTCATTAGTATTTGCTGTGAGACAATCCGGTGAAAATTGTCCTGTTCACCGATCTCTCAGGGTCGGCAGAGGTAACTATTTGGCCCCTGCAGCATTATTATGTATATTGACCATGGCAACCGAAGATGTGAACTTTGGAGGTTGCCTCTTTAGGAAATGGAGGAATTCATGAAGACCCCTGCACGATACAGCATCCTTCTCGTAGTATTCATCTTTGCTGCCGTTTCAGTCTCCGCTCAGGATGGAACTGACGGTAATGAAAATCTGCCCCCTGAGGTTCAGGCTTTTGTAGAAGCCTTTGAGCGGGTGGAAGATGTCGGCAAACTGGAAGTTATTGAAAGTACCCTGGATGCCCAGGTAAATCAGCTTGAAACGTTTTATGCCGATGTACTCGACTATGTTGTGAACAACGAGGACAGTATCAGCTCCAACACCCAGCTGCGAGAAATGGCGCTCCTGGTGTTTCCCCGGATTGTTGAAGGGGGGTTCACCGGAATGAACCGGCAGCTGTGGACGCTCTTCGACTCGTTTGAAGAAACCTTCTGGAGAATTGAAGTCCTGAATGTCATGGAAGAGGTGGGGCAGGGTGACAGACAGCTGGCCATAAACCTGGCCGACTGGATGGCTGACCAGAACCAGAGCAAGCGTGCCGGCACCCGTCCGGATTTTCAGGTGGTGAGAGAGGCCGTTGAAACCCTGGGCGCGCTGGGAGATCCGGTGGTGTATCCCGTACTGCTGGATACCGTTCTGAACCAGTATTCCGCAGAAATATCCGGAATTGCCCTCCGGGCCATAGCTAATTACGAGAACCGCAGCGATTTGCTGGTAGAAACCCTTGAGGATAGTCAGCCCCCGATCAAGCGTGAGCTGTTCACACTTTATACCAACCGCGATGAGTTTGAAGATATCATTCTTGAAGTGTCTCATCGGGTGCTCTCCCATATTCTGGAAACCCGTCCCAATAATATGGAAGCCAGAATTACCCTGGACAGCATCCGTCTGGATGCGGCTCGTATCCTTTCCGCTTCACCCAGGGAAGAATTCGCACCTGCGCTTATTGCCCATCTGGATGCGGCCATTCGGTCCTACGACCGGGGAACCGCAGACAAGAGTCTGCTGCTGGAAGCTGTGGCAGCTCTTGGGCAAACCGACAGCACCGAAGCTGCAGTGCGCCTGGCGGAATATCTTGATCTCATCAACACATATACCGAACTTGACCGGCCCTTTGACCGTCAGATCACCCTGGCTATCATTAATAATCTGAAAACTTTGGGCAAACCTGAAGCATACAACCCCTTATACATGGTTACAGTATTGAACTATTCCAATGGTGTACAGGATGCTGCCAGGGAGGCCCTGGAGGCGGTACGACAGTAATGTATTGCTGAACCGGCTTCGGACCGGTTCAGTGGGAACCTTGTTGAGGGGTTCCGGCGGACAAAATCACTGCGCCCTCCTGTGTATGGAGGGCGTTGTTGTTTCTTCTTGAACTGATAATATATGCCGCATGTTACCGCCGAATATCCGGGGCCGTGGAAGCCGCGCATAAATTCTCCCTGCCCGTAATCGGGATTCTGGCGGCGGGTTTGCTTGCATCCTCACTCCTGCTCGCCCGGATTCCATCCCCCCGTCGAAAAGATACGCCGCCCCCCGCAAGACGACTGGTAAACCCCGGAGCCCAGCTTTTAAACAGGACCGCAGCTGCACTGTCGGTTCTTGCAACCCTTTGGGTTTTTGCCGGACTGGAAGCTGATACTGACCTGCCTCCCCATATGCCCGGAGAATATCCCGATGATATGTTGGCTGCAGCCCGCTCCATACGGGTAGAGGGCAGGGTGGATGCGGACAGCCGCCTGGATTACCGAGGTCGCACTGTTCACAGCATAGATAATCTGATTCTGACAATGGAGAACGGGAGCAGCTTCTCCCGTCCGGGAAGCGCAATCTTTGAATTGCCGGGAGAACGTTTTTTCCGGGGTGAGCGGTTGGAAATCGTCATCAGCGCTTCCGCCGATGACCTGAGCCGCATTCCGTTGCAGGCAGGAATGGTGAAATTGCTCCATAGGGGAAGGGCCGGCGGAGAGACGCCAATGGTCCATCAGGGCATTCTCCCCAGGCTGGAGGATGCTGGATTATTGCTCCGAAGGCGTATCCGGAGCAGAATTCTTGAAGGTCTTCAGCTGCTTGATAACCCCGGGAGAGCATTTGTTCAGAGTCTTGTTCTGGGGTACCGCAGCGGTCTGCCTGCCGTGTTTTCCCTGGTGTACCGCCAGGCGGGGGTTATGCATATTCTGGTGCTCAGCGGAATGCATCTGGTGTTGCTCTATGCTGGGGTGCTCAGGCTTCTGCCCGGTTTCTGTACGGCTGAAATGCGGGAGGTCATTGCACTTCTGACAATCCTGCTCTATTTGGCAATCATCAACCCCGGAACATCGGCGTTCAGGGCGGCGGGGGCTATATTCTGCTATTCTGCGGCGAATATGGCCGGCGTACGTATGAAACCGGAGGTGCTCCTTCGGCTTTTGTGGACCAGTCTGGTACTGGTTCGCCCCGCATCTCTTCTGGATGCAGGAATGTACCTTTCGTTTGCTGCCGTATGGGGGCTCATGAATCTTCGTACGCCCTACAGCTTTCTCGCAGGCAGGATCCGTTGGCTGCTGGCAGCATACTCCAACCCTTTTCGAGCTGGTGCAACGGATGGCGGAAGGGCAAATTTCCGTAAATTTCCCATTCTCCGGTCTGCGGGGAAATGGATTGGGGATATGGTGACCAGCTCGCTGGCCGCCCAGAGCGGGGTAATGCCGCTGGCCTTGCTGCTGTTCTCCGGGTTTTCCCCCCACTCCTGGATTGTTCTGCCTCTGGTCATACTTCCGTTTTATGTTCTATTTGCACTATGCGTGGGCAGCATTCCGCTTTTGCTTGTTTGGCCTGCCGCGGCCGGGATTCTTAACGGGATGTTGATGCTCATTATTGATCTGATTCACCGCCTATTGTTTCCGTTTCACCTTTTAGGGGCCGGGCTGAACCAGAGTCCCCAGCTGCTCAAGCTGGCCGGTTGGCTGCTTTTTCTGCTGCCTTACCTCGGCTGGCAGTTCTATTGTGTGAAGCATACGCTTCTGGTATCTTCCAGTCATGTTCAACTACGATTCGCTAAAGGATATCCGGGAGCTTCTCACCGGCCGGGGCATCGCCATGCAGAAGCGCTTCGGGCAAAATTTCATGATCAACCCAGCCATGCGGGAAAAGGTGGTGGATTGTCTCCCGCCGGTAGCAGGCAGACACATCTGGGAGATCGGACCGGGAATCGGAGCGTTGAGCAGAATGCTCCTGAACAGGTCGGCACAGCTCACCATGTTTGAGATTGACCGGGGATTTATCCAGACCCTGAAGGAGCTCTTTCGGGAAGATATTCAAAACGGGGACTGCAGATTGGTTGAAGGTGACGGGAACAAGACCTTGTTTCAGCAGCAGGAAATGCCGGATATGGTTATTGGAAATCTGCCCTATAATGTGGGCTCGGGAATGATCGCAAGACTGCTTACATCGGGGTTTCATACTCTGCCCATGGTGTTCACTTTGCAGAAAGAAGTGGTGGAGCGTATTTGTGCGACTCCCGGATCTCCCCGCTACGGCAGTTTTTCCGTGCTTGCCCAATATGCCATGACCTGCAAAAACTCGGGGACCATATCCCCTGGATCCTTTTATCCTGCCCCCGAAGTATCCAGTGCCATTCTCAGCATGACCCCCGGCAATGACCCGCTTGCCGGGCGAGGTCTGGCGGTGTTGGATGGGGTTTTGAGAATACTCTTTCACAACCGGAGAAAAACCCTGGCGAATAATATTAAGAATATGGGAGATGAGCGAAGGATAATCCCGAGGCCGGAAACCGGGCAGCAGGCAGACCCCGCTTCCATCCGGATAACCCCGGAACTCCTTCGAAGTGCCCTGGAAGAAACGGACGCCGGACTCAAAGCCCGGGCCGATTCTCTGGGAATGGATGATTTTCGAAGCATTGTGGCGTACATCCTGCTGCATTCTTCACCCGATTGAAAAAAAGAGGATCCCGAGTTGAATTGCTATGACCCTTAACATGCTCCATGCGGCCTGTAATTGGCCCAGGTCCCTTACTGGGCCATGCGACCTTTAATGGCCTCATGAGAATGAAGCCCGGGGGCCTGACTCCTACAGCAGCTTTAATTCCTTCAGGGTTTTTTCAATCTGTTTTTTCACCGTGTCTGTGGGCTCACAGAGGGGTAAACGGTAACGGTCGCTGCAATGCCCTGCAAGATGCATGGCGTATTTTACCGGAATGGGGTTGGTGTCCAGGAACATGGCTTTGAACAAGGGCATGAGCCGGTAGTGGACTTGTCTTGCTCCGCCAAAGTTTGCGCTTGCTGCCAAAGTTGTGAGTTCCTTCATTTCTCCGGGGATAATATTGCTTGCCACCGACACAACACCCTCCGCTCCCACGCTCATCAAAGGCAGGGTGACGTTATCGTCCCCGCTGAGCAGCGAGAACCCCTCAGGTCTGCGGTGGATAATATCCATTACCTGGGACAAATCTCCGCTTGCTTCCTTCACTCCCACAATTTGGGGATGTTCAGCCAGCCGGAGTATAGTATCCGCTTCAATATTCTTTCCTGTGCGTCCGGGAATATTGTAGATAATTACCGGAAGGCCGGTAGCTTCTCCGATGGCTGAAAAATGCCGATAAAACCCTTCCTGGCTGGGCTTATTGTAGTAGGGTGCCACCTGCAAACTTGCCGCTGCACCCATATCCCGGGCTTTCATGGTCATGTCTATGGCTTCGCTGGTGGAGTTCGACCCCGTACCGGCAATCACCGGCACCCGGCCTGCAGCCTGTTCTATGACAATTCGGATAACTTCCAGGTTCTCTTCATGGGTCACTGTGGGGCTTTCTCCGGTAGTGCCCATGGGCACCAGACCATCCACCCCTCCGTCTATCTGATCTTCAACAATCTTCCGCAGCGCGCCTTCATCTATGGTCCCGTCTGCTGTGAACGGGGTAATTAACGCAGTATATACTCCGGTAAACATTTCTGCCTCCTGTGACTGCCGGGGATATAGCCCGGTCTCTTGGTGATCTTTCAGTTTTCCATAAGGTTCTGGAAGAAGCTGTCTGTATGGTACATGCCCTTCCTGTTCCGGAGCCACTCAAGTCCCAGAACCGATCCCGAGGCAAACCCCGAACGGTTTCTTGCGCTGTGTTCCAGAACGATGCTGTCAGCCGGACTGTCCAGGGTCACTCTGTGAATACCCGGTATGTGACCCCCCCGAACCGTCCCGATGTGAAGCTCGTCGTCACGGATTTCCCGCTGAAGAGGATCGAAACAGATCTCTTTTTTCCGTTCCAGCTTTTCAAGAATTTTGCCCGCAACTGTCAAGGCCGTGCCTGACGGGCTGTCTTTCTTTTTTTTATGATGATATTCATGCATCATTATGTCGTAATCATCAAGGGAATTAATGAGTCCGGCGGCTTCTTCCACAATCCGGAAAAAAAGGTTGGCGCCGGGACTGAAATTTGAGCCGTAGAGCAGCGCTCCTCCCTGCTCTTCCAGGATCTTCCCCGCTTCCTGTTCCCTCTCCTGCCAGCCGGTGGTGCCGATAACCATGGGAATGTTCCGCCGTGCGAGAAAATCGATCCTCTCCAGAATACCTTCAGGCAGTCCGAATTCTATGACCCCTTCTGTTTCTTGCAGGGCTGAATCGCTGAGCTCGGTGAACGCTCCGCCAACAGGATCAATGGTGGAAACAATGCTGTGTCCACGATCTGCGGCTATACGCTCAACTTCTTTTCCCATTCTTCCGTAGCCGATTATGGTGATATTCATATAGTCTGTTCCTCGTTCTGTATGCCTTGGTGCCGCTTGTTCCTGCAGCGAAGCTTACTCACACTGGCTGATGGTCAGCGCTCCGGTATTCACAATATCCTCAACCGAGCAGCCCCGGCTGAGGTCGCTGATGGGTTTGGCAAAGCCCTGGAGTACCGGCCCGATTGCCTCTGCGCTTCCCAGACGCTGTACCAGTTTATACCCGATGTTTCCCGCTTGAAGGTCCGGGAATACCAGGGTATTTGCACTGCCGGCAACCGATGATCCCGGAGCCTTTTTCTTGCCCACCGAGGGAACTATGGCCGCATCCAACTGAAGCTCCCCGTCAATTTCCAGATCAGGATGTTTTTCCCGAACCATCTGTGTAGCCCGCACCACCTTTTCGGTTTCTTCAGTTTTTGCGCTGCCTTTGGTGGAAAAACTGAGCATGGCCACTTTAGGCTCGGTTTTCAGGAACGTCCGACAGCTTTCCGCCGCAGCCGCGGCAATTTCCGCAAGCTGGGAGTCGCTGGGGTTGGGAATTGTGGCACAGTCACTGAAAATCATCTGCCCCTCATGGCCCCACTGGGTGTCCGGATGGATCATTACGAAACAGGATGAAGCGGAACTGATACCCGGTTTGGTCTTGATAATGGTGAATGCGGCCTTCAGAACATCTCCTGTGGTATTCTCCGCGCCGGCAACCACGGCATCTGCATCTCCAAGTCGCACCATCATGCAGCCGAAGCGCAGCAGATGGTCCATATCCTCAAATGCCTGCTCAGCCGTCATTCCCTTATGTTTTCGCAATTCATAATACTCGTTCCCATATGCGCTTCTTCTCTCATCGCTTGCAGGGGTGACAATATCCACTTGGGAAAGATCCACTGATAATTTCTGTGCTGCCTGCTCAATTTCATTTCTGTTTCCAAGCAAACTCACTTTAGCGGCTATTCCCCGTTTACGGATTTCAGCCGCGGCCTGAATGGTTCTTGGTTCTGTTCCTTCGGGGAGCACCAGATGCTTTTGCTTTTTTTTTGCAATGTCATGCATGTTCTCAATGAAAGTCATAATACCGTCCTGAATTATTTTTTTTGATCTGTCTGTATGCCGAATAATAAATTTCGCCTACATACTATCATACTCGTTTTTTCGTTGGTATAGTGCAATTATGAAAATTGCGGTGTATGGACTGGGGAGATTCGGCAGATTCTGGGCCGAATTGCTCATGGATTTAGGCTTCAATGTCTGCGGGTATAATCGCTCCTCAAGAGACAGCGGAACTCGGATACCCCGCGTCGCTCTAGAAGAAGCATGCGCCTCGGATGTGCTGTTTATCTGCTCATCCATATCTTCAATTCCACAGGTGGCGGGGGAAATTGCACCTCTCTTGAGGCACGATACCCTGGTGGTGGATACCTGTTCGGTGAAGCTCTATCCATTGCGGGAGTTGTCCCGTGTGCTGCCCGATTCACAGCCCATTCTGGGCACCCATCCCATGTTCGGGCCAGATTCTGCGGGCAGCGGAATTCAGGGGCTGCCACTGGTAATATCTCCATGGACCGCCCCGGAAAGCTCTCTGGAATTTTGGTCCCAACAGTTCAGTCGGGCAGGGATGGAGGTTATTTCCATGAGCGCAGATGAACATGATCATGAAGCCGCGCGGACACAGGGAATTACCCACTTCATCGGCCGGTTTCTTGCCAGTCTGGAATTGAAGCCTTCTCGAATATCCACACTGGGTTTTCGGAAAATCTTCGAGGTAATGGAACAGACCTGCAACGATCCCTGGCAGTTATTCATCGATCTGCAAAAATACAATCCCTATACCGGAGAAATCCGAGGGGAGATGACCCGTCATTTTGAACAGATGATTCAACTATTGGACGGCCAGCAGATGGACAGTCATCAGAAGCAATAGTACATTTAATTGTCCGGGTTTTTCGGCCCGGGCGGGAGGAAAAGCATATGTCGGATCTTCGGGTGCGAAGCATAGACGAAAGCAACCTTGAAACGGTTATTGCGGCGGATGTGGATTTTGAGGGGGAAATGTCCCTCACCGATCCCATTTTGATTAAAGGCAGAATCAAGGGCTCCATAACCACCGGGAGTAATCTCTATGTGAGTGAACAGGCGGATTTAGAAGCTGAAATAGATGCTCCAGTGGTAAGTATCAAGGGCAGCGTTGCGGGAGATGTTCAGGCCCGCAACCGGCTTGAACTATTTAAAAGCGGGCGCCTTACCGGGAAGGTTCGCACCCCGGATCTAATCGTACAAAGCGGAAGCATATTCAACGGGACCTGCTCAATGCCCGATTCACCGGCATCACTTCCCGCTGACCAAAACACTGACGGGGATGCACAGGGAGGGCTGAAATGAAGGTGAGCGTTTCTCCCACGGTTTCTGCCGTTTTTCGGAGCGTCCTGCGGGCAATTCCTGCTCTCATTGTTTTAATCGGGTTGTTCATGGTATCTGCTCCGATGTATTCCCAGGAGCAGGGGGCTCAGGCCCGGGAAGATGCACTGCAGGCGTTCCGGGAAGGTCGTTACCAGGATGCCATCCGGATTACCAACAGGGAGATCGACTCAACACCGGGCAACATGGATTCCTACGCGGTGCAGGGGTGGACTCTCCTGGCTCTGGGACGCTGGGCCGATGCGGTCGATCTTGCCCAAAGAGGTCTACAGGTCTCCCGCTATGATCACCGGGTAATCGCAATTATGGGCGAAGCCCAGTATCAGCTGGGGAATAATCTTGCAGCCCTTCAATATCTTCAGGAATACACGGCTATCAGACCCGATGGGGCAATTATCGATGAAGTGTACCGCCAAATGGCTGAGGTATATATGCGGCTGGGAGAGTACCATTCCGCCGATATCGCATATACCACCGCGTTATATTACGATTCCTCCCAGGCACAGTGGTGGTACCGTCTGGGCCTGGCCCGGGAGCAAGGCGGGAACGATGCCCTTGCCCTTGAAGCGTACGAACAGGCGGTGAGCATAGATCCCAACCTTACGGACGCCAATGAGGCAGTAGAGCGTCTCTCCATCTGATGCCCGGCACCGAGGCCCGGCCTGATCCCGGCACTGTAGTCAAAAATCGAGGATAGAAGCTGATGCCAGATACCGAGGCCAGAAGCCAAGGCCCGGCGCTAAGGTCCGGCGCCAAGGTCCGGTGCCAAGGCCCGGCGCTAAGGCCCGGTGCCAAGGTCCGGCGCTGCCGCCAAATCTTTTCCCGGGATACCCCTGAATTTCCCGGGGTATTCCCCCGCCGATTTGACAAAATTCCGGGAACAACGGGAGCCGGGCTGGGTTTTGTATAATAATGTAAGTAGAGATGCTGAATAGAATCCATAAAACATTAGTAAAAAAAGCAAGTATAATTGTGGTAAAGTAAAATATATGAGTTATACTTTGAAAAAGGCGACCCCTGGACAAACATGTAAAAATTTCAGGGGCCTGGAGGTAATTATGAAAAAAACAGTACTGCTGATTACAGCATTCCTTATGGTATCCGGGGCTGCCTTTGCGCAGTTGGATCCGTTTATGCCCCCAAACCCCATAACTTTTGCTCAGGGCGGCGCCTTTACCGCTAATGCTGAAGGTATGAACTCGTTCTTTTATAACCCGGCGGGTTTCCGGCATGAAAAAGGAGAACTCACCCTCACATCCGTGGGAGTGTACGCCATGCTGGACAGGGCCATATTGGATCTTGCCGGAGCATTGCTTGGCGGCGATTCCGGAGAGGCATCGTTCTCTACCCGGCAGAGTGAATCTGAGCTCCCTGCGGAATTGCAGGGTCTGGGCCTCGAAGGAGTCTTTACCGAGGTTGAGAGTGTTTCCACGTGGCTTGAAGATGTGAACACTGCCGACCCCGAAGCCGGCGATGCAGCAATATCTGCAGCTTTGGATCAGATTGCCACAATGGATCCTTCCCTTGCTGACGATATTTCCGAGTTACAAACGGCAATCGAAAACGGTGAAGAGGTTTCCCCTGAGCAGCTTGCCGGTGCTATAATCTCATCTCCCATCTTCGAGGAAGGTGAGTCCGGCAACTCAAATCTTACCGAAATTATCAAAGCCATGGATGAGGCGGCTACTGAAGAGTCAGATAAAAACGGAACCAGCGTTCCCACCGCAGATGAGAGTCTTGGTGAAGGTTGGGAAGATAGTGTAGATGCTGCGGTTGCTGAAGCAAAGAAAAGCATTCCCTCAGGACAGATGCGCTTTGGAGCCTTGGCAGGAATTGCCTACAGCGGAAACGGACTGGGCATTGGTCTGTTTGTAAACGTTGACGGTACATTTAACGGCGATACCATACTTTCCACACGGGGCCGGGTGCTTTCATCCGTTGCAGCTGTGGGCGGTTTGTCCCTGCCCATCGGTCCCTTCTCGGTTGGAGCTCAGCTGAGGCCTACAATTCTCGGGTATGCGGATGTTAATCCTTCCCAGATTCTCATGCAGCAGTTGGGCGGTGGATCGGAAAGTGAAGAAATGGATATCGCATCGATAGTAGGTGGAGCAGTGTATTCAGGTCTATACATCGGTCTGGATGCCGGTGCCTTGTACGACCTCGGACCCTTTACATTCGGTGTTGCAGTTAAGGACCTTCTTCCTATTCCGGTACAATGGTCAAGCCATGAAGGCGTAGAACAGTACTGGGCGGCCTTAATCAGCGGAAAATTTCTGGGCGGTGATAAAGTGACAGACGCCAGTGATTTGTATCAAATCCCGCCGATGAAAGTGAATGTGGGCGCCCAGTTCAATCCTGACCTCGGTCCTCTCAGCTGGATAGTTGACCCCCGGGTGAACGTGGATATTCATGACCTGTTCGGTTTCCTGCGTTACATTAACGAGGAAGGGGTGCAGAAAGATAAGGCCACCTACGGCACAAGCTACAACTTTGTAGAACGTCTCCATGTGGGGGCTGAAGCGGCCTTCCTGGGCGGACTTGCCAGTGTGCGGGGCGGATTCTACGGTGACTTCCTGAGTGCAGGTCTTGGAATCCATCTTCTATTCCTGGATATCAATGCCGGGGTGGGGCTTTCCCAGCTCGAAAAGAACGAAGCAGGGGAGTGGGCGTTCAAGCAGCTCGGCGCAAGTGTTGAATTTGCCGTTCGCTTCTAAGTCCAGAGTACGCAAGTACTTGAAACGAAAGCACCGGGGATTCTATTTCCGGTGCTTTTTTTCTGTCATAGTGTTGACAACACAGATAAAGAGTTGATATATTCCAGGCCCATACGGAAATGAAGCGTCTCGAGCGCAGCATTTCCCGTGGTACGGGCCGCTAGCTCAGCTGGTAGAGCAACGCCCTTTTAAGGCGTGGGTCATTGGTTCGAATCCAATGCGGCTCAGGTTTGCGGAGCACTCCGCATGGTTTTTGTCTCCTTCGTCTAGTGGTTAGGACACCGGGTTTTCATCCCGGCAACAGGGGTTCGAGTCCCCTAGGAGATGACATCAGTTAATTCAAAATGGTTTTGTATTACAAAAAATAGGAGCAGATCCTTCGGGATGTGCTCCTTTTTTTATTCATAATGCCATTTTAGACCAAGCTGCAATTTCTGGCGGATGGGGTGGGTCTGCACAAAAAAGACCGTCTGAAGAGGGTCCTCAGACGGTCTTTACAATACCAGGCTGCTGATTGCTGACTAAAACCAGAACCGTAAGCCGAACGCCGCTTGAGCCCCGAATGATGGAAATGTGGGGGCTATGGTAAGTGTAGGGGCAATTTCCACAAATAATTCAAGAAAATCTACAGGATACATATTTAAGCCAATGGGAAGTCGTCCCCCAAGTTGAAAGGTGTTCGCCGCAGCTCCGATGTATAATCCCGGGCCGAGGTAAATATTTAGCGCACCTGCCAGGTTTTCATTCAGAACCCACCAATCGGCGGTGGCCCCAAAGTAGGCCGGTTCAATTCCGAAACCCAATCCAAGTAAAAATGGCAAGGAATCGAGCTTGGCAGAAAGCATTACATCGGTACCCGGTAAACCGCCGATAGGCAGTCCAAAGCTGGCACCCACACCCACTGCGGATGCGCTGAATACGGTAATAAGCATGAGTATCACAACAATCATTGCGATTTTTTTCATGTACAGTTCCTCCTGTTAGTATGTTGGAATATTTAATATAGTTTATGGTAGAATACAATTCAATTAAATTATACAGAAACGACTATATTGGGAGGAATGAATGGAAGCTGGAGACAGCCGAATACTGCTGACTGCCGATGATCTGGACGGGTATCTCAGTGCTGAAGATAAACAAGATGTAAAGGATCTGGATGAGCTGTACAACCAGGCGATGCAGGATTACAAGATTATGGAGAGCAGCGCCAATCAGACACGGCTGGATCAGTCCCGGGAAAATATCATATCAACCTATAACCGTATCGGAGATCGAATTCAGGAGATTTGCGACCGGCATCCTCAAATCAATGTTTATTCCTTTCAGCTGCCTCCTTCATCCAGGGGAGAAGCCTCCCGTCTCATAGCCAAGCTTCGGGATGTTCGCACCAGTCACCAGGAATTCCTATATTATATTCAACGGGCGTATGAGCTGCTCTTTAATCTTGCTTTTCATCAGGGTGAAACCCAGAGTAAAAACCATCTGATTGTGAAAACACCGGTAAATGATCCGGTACAAAACTATGCCATCCATAAAATCCCCGATGTGGACAGTAAAATCGAAAACTCGGTGATGTGCGTAATGCTTCGGGGAGCCCTGCTTCCTTCCATGATCATGTCCAAGGAAATCCAGGAATATTCATCCACCGGGTATGTTACTCCCTTCGCCCTGTTTCGAATTCAGCGGGATGATACCCGCAAAGAATCGGATATGCACTATGTGCTGGATTTGAAGTCTTCGTTTTTCGATCTCGCAAGTCTGGATGGAAAGGATCTTTTCTTTGCCGATCCAATGAATGCAACCGGCGGTTCGTTGGTCACCATTGTCCAGTATCTGAAAGAACAGGGTGTCAAGCCCAGATCAGTTCAGTTTTTCAATGTGATATCTGCCGTCAAGGGCAGCTTGCGGATCGCACGGGCAATTGAAGGGGTAAAGATTTACACTCTCTGGATGGATCCTGTTCTCAACAGCAAGGCATATATTCTCCCGGGTCTGGGTGACGCGGGAGACCGGCTGAACGGCCGGGACGCTGGAGGCAATCCCCGGAATATTATTCAGCTTATCGCCGACTACGGTGCGGGCATTACCAATCTATACCGCTCACAGGTACGGGAAATCGAACGCACCGTCCTCGGTGAGATGGGCTGACGCATTATGAACCGAATAACCTCCTTTAAAATCCGGGGAATTATGCTGTTTTTGTCTCTCTCTATCCTGATGCTTCCCGCCTGCGCCACATATTCACAAGCCCGTGTGGAATTATCCCAGGAATATGTCATTCTGGCGGACGAGTTTTCCAGAGAAGAAAACTATGCCCGGGCAGGGAGTCTCTACGAAAAGTCGTTAGAGCTGTATCCCGGCCACTGGAATGCCCGATACGGACTGATTAAAACGTATTTAGCCCAGGGCGATGTTTCCCGCGCAGAAGCACTGTTTCTGGAAGCGGCAGGGAAATTGAGCAATGAAGGATATCGGGAACTCCAGGCGTATTTCCTGGCCCGTGGGGGAGAATTTGGGCGGGCCGGTCAACTCTACCGCGGCCTTTTGGAAGAAGATCCTGAGAATTACGAGTACCGGTTTAACCTTGCCCTCACCCTTATAGCCCTGGAGGATTTTGAAGAAGCGTATTCCCAATTGGAGAGGGTGATAGATGCTCAGCCATCCTTCCTTCCTGCCAGAATAGAGCTTGCTGCGCTGGATTCGGATAAGGAGGATTTTCTTTCCGCCTCGTTGTGGCTGGAAGAGCAGAGTATTTCCGAATATCCCCGGGCGGCATTGCTTCTGGCACGCTCATACCGTGAACTTGAATATTTTGACCGCTTCTTCTCCGTTGCCGATCAGATGATCAGTTGGTCAACGAACTGGGGGCGCCTCAATGCCAATCTTCAAAGCGAATATGGATCCCTGTTTCTCACCGTAGCCGAACATGCGGTCCAGCAGGGCTTGAAGGATGTCCGTGTAAGGACATACCTGAGCCATATTGCCGACGACCTGGACTCATTTACGGTTGACTGGGTTTCCCAGGACATTGTTCCCGGCCTGCAGCCTGAAGAGTTGTATCCTGATAGTTTGGAGTTTATCCGTAGCCGGACTGCAGGGGGCGAGGAAGAAGCTGAGACAGCTTCCGGAACAGAAGATGAATCGAATGGCGGAGAATAGGCTATGGCCGCATGCCTGAAAAAAAAGGCTGCCGGAAACTTCTGGCAGCCATGAATAGGAAGACATATAGGGATTTTTACCCGCAAACAGTCGTGTCAGGATACAGCTGCCAGTAGGGCGTTGAATACCTTGTCCGGTGAGGGACTGCTGTCAAGGTCTGTGAGAATACCTTCCTGGGTATAATAATCAATGAGCGGGGCAGTCTGGTTCCGGTATACCTCGAGGCGCTTTTTTATTGATTCCTTGGTATCGTCCGGCCGGGTTATCAGCTCTTCGCCGGTAACATCATCCTTTCCCTGCTCCTTGGGTGGATTGAACAGAATATGATAGGTGCGGCCGGATGCCTTGTGGACCCGGCGGCCCGAAAGGCGTTGTATAATTTCTTCATCATCAAGCTGAAAATTAATAACCCCGTCCAGGGATGTCATATGTTTCAGGGCGTCTGCCTGTGCGATTGTTCTGGGGAATCCGTCGAGAATGAACCCGTCCCGGGCATCCTCCTTTTTCAGGCGCTCTTCCACGAGAGAAATGGTTAAATCATCGGGGACAAGCCCACCGGCTTCTACGATTTCCTTTACCTTTTTTCCCAATTCAGTCTGATTGCGGATTGCTCCGCGGATAATATCGCCGGTGGAAATATGGGGGATATCTTTCTCTTCGCTCAGGCGACCTGCCATGGTGCCCTTTCCGGCTCCTGGAGGTCCGAGAAAAACCAGCTTCATTTTTTTCTCCTCATCACGTCATTTTGCGTTATATTACGGGAAGGAGACTGAACAGTCAATTCAAACTCCAAGGAGGCAGCATCGATGGATTTTATGGAACGAATGAAAAAAACCCTGGACAGAGGGGTGGAAGCTTCAAGGGAATTCCTTGGAAGAGCGGGGGACACCGCCAAGGATCTCAGCGAGAAGGGCGTACTACGCCTGGAGATTCGCGAACTGGAAGGGCGGGGCAAAAAAGAATTCGCCCGGCTTGGTCAGTTGGTTTTCGATCACTTTGTGAAACAGGATAAATCCAGTATTACCGCGAAAAACCAGGAAGTCACTGAAATACTCAATGAGTTGAAATCCATTGAGGATGAAATTGCCATCAGAGAGAATAAACTTTCTGTTTCCGGAGATGATGAGGCGGAAGATTCACAAGAGGCAGATGAACCGGAAAGCAATTAATCCCATCTCCAGATCGAGCTCATCATATGAAGGGGAGAGCATGTGAAGATCTTCCCAAATATCTGTGCATAATGCGTAGTGTTCCCCATCCTGAGGCCCGTTCACAACTAGATTTTCCAGGAGGCCTCAGGTGGCTAAATTTCAAAAAAAAACCGCAAAAGGTTGTTGACTAGTTGGCATAGCTCTGGTATCTTCACGCTCACATCGGAACGGCACGGCCGGACGGTGCGATCAGGAAGCGTTGAATATCCAGACGGGGCAAAGATCTCGAACACATAACAGTGTTCATTCTTCCGAAGGAAATTATATTTCGGAAGAATCTTTCTTGTGCTTATCGAAAAGTTACTTCACATACTTCTTGACAAAAGAATCGAACTTCAATATAGTTCGTTCTCACCGGTTGGGGATCGGCGGAAACGCCTGGGTCAATCGGAGCGTCTTTGAGGCGCGTAAATCCTTCTGAAACAGTTATCTGGATTCCAGGTGCTGATATCGGAAAGCGATCTTTAACATAGTAATAGAGAGAAGGGAAAGATAAACGAGTGCGGG
>NZ_JBXWXS010000033.1:0-213941 GCF_059431795.1 Salinispira sp. | reverse complement strand
TCGGAGAGTGCCGTTTCATGTGTGGGTGTGAGCGAAGGCTCAACCCCGGTGTGAGGTGCCTGGGCTGCGCAATCTCTGTGTGATACCGGATCCGATGAGCCATTTTGAGTACGAGAGCTGAGGTGGTGAAATTAGACAAAATTGGGTTTGCGTAGCTGAGACTCTAATGAAGTTTTTTACAAGCTTTGGTGCACTCAAAAAAAAATTGGAGGTGACGGGACTCGAACCCGTGACCCCTAGCATGCCATGCTAGTGCTCTAGCCAACTGAGCTACACCCCCGGAAGTGGCTCACATAATGAGCATATTTTACTGGATTGTCAATAACTCTTCAGATATTTCCTGGAGGTAGCCGGTGCGGATGCAGGATTCAAACAGATCCTTGCTTAGCTCTTCAGTGGATTCATTTTTGCCCCAAGCGGTCATACTGGTCATACGAATGTCGATATGTTTTTCGTCTTCTCCCAGAACTGATATTACGGTTTCAAAACCGTTGAGTCCCTGTACTTTATAGCTCTTTCCGATGCGTCTGCGCTTCATACAATCCTCCTTCCACACGGCTCTGGAGCCCGGGAAATCTATTCTTAATTCCCGCCGTTTCGGATTTGCATGCCGAATCAGCGGCCTGTATTAATTTTCGCCATAAAATGAAATCACTTTAGCACTATGAAATTCTTTTGGAATCGATTAGGAAATTGCCCGACGAATGCTTGCGAATGAAATATCTCCGTGTAAGAATGAAACTATGATGATTCATGTTGTGATGTGGAAGTTTAAGGATGATATTGACGGTCCGGGCGAATTTTCCGGAATGAAAAAGGAACTGGAAGCCCTGGTTGGAACCGTTCCCGGACTGATCTCCCTGGAGCTCGGCCTGAATACCAATACTTCAGCTGCGGCATGGGATGTAACGCTGCGAAGCGAACACGAAAGCCCCCATGCTTTAGAAGACTATCGGGTGCATCCTGCTCATAAGGCAGCTGCGGAAAAAATCTCCACCCTCATGAAAGATCGGGCGGTGGTCGATTACCGCAGCTGAACCGAACAGGGAACACCTGAATGGAAACCAGTGAAAATATAGTTCAACGCTTTCTCACCGGCAATGAAGTCTTCGTGCTTCCTTCCGAGATCGCTGCGGAAAGCTGGGCCCGGACCATAGCCAGGCAGAGCGTTGCAGTTAACCGTAGACGTCTTATATCCTGGGATAGTTTTAAGGAACTCACCTTTTTCGGACAGCAGAGCTGGCGGCCGGCCAACGGAATTACCCGTAGAGTGTTCTCCCGCTTGATTCTAGAGCAGAATCGCCGGCATCAGCTATTCACGCGGATCGTACCCGGGACATTTCGGGACGATGTGGGGCTTTATACACAGGCTATTTCCCGGATGCTCCCGGCCCTGGGCTCAGTTTCCCGCATCTCCAGGGATCGTCTTGAGAAGGTCCTGGGACCTGCGCTTGTAAACGATATTATGAAACTGGAAGCTGCATACCGGGAATTTCTCGAACGCCATGAACGCTATGAACCCTCATGGCAGAACACCACCTTTATGTCCGACGGCCGCCGCTACCTCATAGTCTTTCCCGGGCTCCTTGAAGACTTTCAGGAATATCAGGCGCAACTGGAGTCAGCCGAGGGCATAAGCTATCTGAGTCTTGATCAGATGGAAGGGAATCAATTTCTGAACCGCTACGATGATCATCGGCAGGAGCTATTCCGTGTAATGGAACGAGTGGGGGAGTTGCTCCAACGGGGGGTAAAGGCATGGGAAATTGCAATTTCTGTGGCGGGGTTTGACGGACTCCAGACACGTTTGGCATACATAGGAAAATCCATGGGCGTTCCCCTTTCTTTCAGGAAAGGCCTTCCCTTAATTGAGTATCCCTCTGTTGCATGGCTGGGAGAGCTGTCCGCCTTGAGAAGCGATAATTATTCTTTTCATTCTCTTCGCCGTCTGCTGAAAAATCCCGGACTCCCCTGGAAATCCGAAGCTGAACATGCCATTAATTCATTGCTTCAGGAAGCCGTGGACACAGGTCTGGTGGAAGGTGGGCTGCGATCCTGGAAGCAGCTTGCGGGAAGCATTGACCGGGATTTCCGGAACTACGGTCTATCTTCCCGTCCGGCTATTCAAAGTCTGTTTTCGTATTTTGATAATATTCTGGATGCAGCTGATGGATCTGTGCTCTACGACAGGATATACGACTTTTTCCGTACATGGCTCAATACCGATTCCTGGGACCACGGGGATGCGGCTGCCTGGCAGCGCTGCGCTGAGGAAATTAAATCCTTGGATCATGCCCTGGAGGAATATCCTGAGTACACTCCTGAAATACTCGAATTCCTCACAGCGGAACTTTCTTCACGGCTGTATCTTCCCCAGGAGCAGGGGGGCGGCGTTCCGGTTTACGATTACCGGGTGGCTGCCGGTTCTTCGTTCCCCTATCATTTCGTACTCAATGTGAACGCAGTTGATAGCGGAGTGCAGAAATCCGGCCTGGGATTTCTCCGAGAAGATCAGTTCCGGGATCTTTTCGGAGAAAGCGGGGATATGACCCGGGCTTTCCTGCGGGGCTACGAGTGTTCTGCATCCCGGGTATACATGAGCTGCAGCTCTTTACTGAAAGGCCGCGCCGTTTTACCGGCTGAAAATTTCCTGAATGATACCCATGGAGGATCCCCTGAGGCATCTGTTGAATACTTACCCCTCACAGTTCAGGGACCAAACATCAATTTTCGAGGCATTTTCACCGGCAGTCGATTTCCGGATAATTTTTCCGGTAGTTACTGGGCGAAGCATCTGGGTATTCCCGGAGATAGAATCTCTATGAGCAGGGTGCAATCCTACCTGGAATGCCCTCAAGGATTATTCTGGAAGCTCCAGAACCTGGATGATTTTTCCACCGTTCCGGACCTCTACCCTGCTGCCGCCATCGGGAATGCATTCCACCGCCTGATGGAGGATCTGTACCGGCTTATCCGGGACGGGGACGGCAGTTCTCCCCCTGAACTATTTCTTTCCTCACGGCTGGATAAGTACCGGGAGCTGGCAGCTACCTTGGCGAAGCGGATGTTCGGTGTTGACCGCAAGAGACCCGGTTCGCCCCAGCGATCCATCCCCCGTCCCCTGCATGAACAATTGAAAGGGCGTTTTATTCGTGCTGCGCATCATATCCTGGAGCAGGATAGTGTCAACTTTGACTCCTGGGAAATTCTCGGTCTTGAAATGGAGCTCGAAGCAGAGCTGAATTTCCAAGGACAGAATATGATTTTTCACGGTCGGGCAGACAGGGTAATGCGGAATCCCGCGGATGCTTCGGTGGCGGTACTGGATTATAAAAGCTCAAGGATTCCCCCGTTCTCCCGGGTGCTCAACGGTATTCAGGATTACCTTCCCGGGGTAAAAGAGCAAAAAGGCATGACATCCGAAGATATCATTGAGCTGATACACAAGGCCCCCAGCGAACCCCTTTCAATTCAGCTTCCAGCCTACGCCTACCTATTGGGCAGTATGGGGTATGAGGTGAGCCGGATGGGATATTATCTGTTGAAACCCGGCGATAACGGGCTCAGTGGAAATTTCAGCTCGGTCCTGGATATAGAAAATCCTCCCCCTGCAACCGTTTCCTCCCGGGCACCTATCAGGCATCCGGCGCTTCTGGACGCCATAAGCCGGGGGGCGGAAAAGCAGATCCGCGCAGCCCTGGATGGTCTCGCCCTGGGGGATTTCCGGATCCCGGATAGCGAGTGTTCCAACTGCAGTTTTAAAGGGCTGTGCCGGTATCGATTTGGGGTGAAAATGCCCCATGAAAAGGGTATATGACATCCCCTCTCCCAATGTATGAGCGGGCTGGGTGTAGAATCAGGACGTGTGAACAAGGAATGAGCCATGAAATTTTCTGAACATCAGCTCCAGGCAATCGCAACCAGGGAGCACAGCATAGTGTCCGCCGGAGCAGGTGCCGGAAAGACATCAGTCTTGGTGGAGCGGTATCTCAGTCTTCTAAATAATGACCAGTGCGGAGTGGAGAATATTCTTTGTCTTACCTTCACACGGAAAGCTGCAGGTGAAATGTATGAACGGGTCCACGGCCGTCTATTGAATGAGTCGGAAAACCCCCTCTACCGCCGTCAATTCGAGCGTTTTGAGAGAGCTCGAATTACCACCATCGATGGATTCTGCAATTCTATTTTACGACCGTATTTGAGCGATTTCGGGTATCCCGGTACCGTTTCAGTAGTTTCCCGGGAGATGGACAGGGAGCTGAACCAGTTCTGTCTTGGGTTTCTCAGCACTAAACTTGCTTCTCCCGGAATCACCCGCCTTCTTGAGCATTTTCCGTTTCACTCTCTGGTGGAAGATCTTTTCATGCCATTGATTAAGACGCCACGGGCTTCCGTTTTCGCAAAGGGGGTATTCCATGACGTTCACCGAAAGCGTTTAATTGAACTTGTGAACCGGACTCTTAGCGAGTTACATGATTCTCTGGGTGGAATCCTCGCTCTCAGGGAGGATTTGGGTAATGCTCCAGGGGGAAAACTGGATCAGGCTTTGAAAATTCTGGACCGGGCATTTGACCAGCTTGACCGGATTCCCCGGGTTCTTACTGATCCTGAACCGCAGATTATTCACGAGATGCTTCCTGTACTCTTGCTGTTGAAATCGGGCTTGTCGGGATTTACGTCTTCCAGTGCCAAAGCTGCCAGGCCATGGAAGGATTATAAAGATGTCCAGGGCAGAGTACTTGAGCAGCTGCTGATTCCCTCACTGATTATTCTCAGTGAGGATGAGGTGTATGAAGATATGTACAGGGTGCTTGAGGATTTTGGGGCAAAGGCGTCGGATTTTAAGCGGCGCAATGGGATTCTTTTCTTCCAGGACCTTCTCCATATGGCAAGGCATGTTCTCATGGAGTATCCCGATTTTGCGGATGTTCTCCGCCGTGAGATCCGATTTATTATGATAGATGAGTTCCAGGATAATAATGAAGACCAGAAGGATTTGCTGTTTCTTCTTGCTGCGCAACCGGGGTACCGGGAAAAACGGGTTCCCGGGTTCCAGGAGCTTAGGTCCGGAGTACTCTATTTTGTGGGGGACCAGAAGCAATCCATTTACCGATTCCGCAACGCCGATGTTTCGGTCTTCAAATCCCTCTCCGGTGAGCTCCCTCCCGGGGGGCGGAGCATCAGTCTGTCGGAAAACTATCGAAGTAGTCCGGCCCTGATTAACGGGTTCAACAATATATTCCCTGGGATCATGGCAGGGGAGCGAGGCTTTGAGGCTGAATATGAACACTTGAACCCGGGGTTGAAACAACATGGGAAATCGCGTTTTGAACTTCTTTTGGGCTTTAAAGATGATCATGGGGGGGAGAACCTATCTGCTTCTGAGCATGAAGCCCACATGGTGGCCGAAAAAATCTTGCAGATAGTAAACTCGGAGAAGTATCTCATACCGGATGAGGAAACTCAGCATCTTCGCCGACCGGCATATGAGGATATTGTGGTTTTGTATAAAACCGGAAGTCTCCAAAATCAGCTGGAGGCGATGTTCAGACGCTTCTCCATTCCCTACACGGCCGACAGTACCCGGTCGCTATTCCATGATGCACCGGCGTACGATATACACTCATTTTTGAAATTCTGTCTGTATCCGGAGGATCGTATATCATTTGCCTCCTTTCTCCGTTCTCCAATGCTTGCACTGGGTGATGAAAGCATTTCCCGTTTGATCAGCAGCGTGCACAACACGGAGAACCCGGCACTGCTTTTGAACGAAGGCATGGCAGAAATCCTTTCCGATGAGGATGAGCGGCGGCGTCTGACTGGGGGAATACATCTGTGGAATCGCTGCAGAACCATGATTGACCGAATTTCCCATCAGGAGCTTCTCGGATTTATCTGGAGGGAATCGGGGTATGAGGAGTTTATGCGGTCGGATCACTACAGAAGAGGGTTTCTTGAGTACTATGACTATCTGCTGGAGTTTTTCGAACAGTATGAAGACGCTCCCCTTGCCGAACTTCTGGAAGATCTGGAGAGATATTTGGGAAGCAATGAACGGGCCGAGGATCTTTCAATTTTCCGGGAAACCGGCGGCGGAGTGCAGCTTATGACGATTCATAAATCCAAGGGCCTGGAATTTCCCATTGTTTTTCTTGTTAACACCAATTCCAGGGGCCGGGCGGACACCAGCGCGTCGAAACCTTTTGTCCAGACCCCGGAAGGTACACCGCTCCTGTACGGTGGTATCAGTGAAGAGGTGGTTCACCGCTGGTTTCCAGGAGATAAGCATGCGGGGAAAAAATTTAGAAACCCCGTTGTCAGGGAACTCCAGGCGCGGACTCGGATGGAGGAAAATGCAGAAACAAGACGTTTGCTGTATGTTGCGCTGACCAGGGCCCGGCAGCACATCGTTATTACTGCAGATAATATTCCTTTAAACGGGAAAAAAGCCTCGGGCACGGATGGCGCTGCAGGTATCGCCGACCGGAGACATTCCACAGATCAGGAAGAAGAAAACCTGTACGATCTGGTTGAGTCCGCTCTTCAGCTGAGCCGAAGCAACCTGGGAGAAATGGAACCCGGTTCATGGCGTAGCCAAGCACTGGGGGAAAACTCGGTTGAGCTTGATCTTTACCGTTCACCGCCGATATCCGCCTCCAGGATATCTTCCCGGAAGTCCTCCATAGGAGCGGCGGATCCGCTGTCCGGCCCTCCTGCTCCACTGAGGATGCCGAAATTTCCTCCATACAGCATCAGCGTAACCCGGCTGCAAAACTATGTTCATGATTTAGCGAACAGCGGTGAACATCTCCCGGGCAGGCCCGGTCTGACAGAGGAGTCGGTCGCCGTATCTGAATCGGCCTCCCCAGACAGGGGCGATTCTGCCGAACTCGGTACCCTGATTCATCGGATTATTGAAATGAATCTGAATTTCCGTCAAAACGGCGGAGGGGAGCAAGCTGAAACTGCCGGAACAGGTCAGGCTGAAACCGCCGGAACAGTTCAGGCTCAAGAAGGGCAGGGCGGAGCAGGAGAGGCCAGGGCCGAACAGGCCGAAACGGCAGGAACAGGACAGAGTGGAACAGGACAGGCCGGAGACCCTCACTGGCCTTTGGGACAGTTGGAGCAGATGTTCTGGGACGGTCATTCCCCGGAAGAGCATAAAAAGCTGCTGCCGACTGCGGAGAAGATTTGCGGAGCATTCTTCCAATCAGGGTTGTATGAACGCATATGCTCATCAGCAAACCGTGAAACTGAACTTCCGTTTACCCTTTTTGTCGGAGATGTATATATTCAGGGGCAAATAGATTTGCTGCTCATGGAAGATGAACGCCTGCTGATTCTGGACTTCAAAAGCGGTGAGGAAGTGAATCCGGGGGATTATTCCCTTCAGCTCGATATATACCGTCTTGCCGTTGAACATATGAGGGAGCAGTTGGATCTCCCTGGCAATGCAGCAGAGATGCCAATCGAAGCCGGAATTGTGGATATCCGTCAATCCCGGCTGCTTCTTCTCCCCAGTGAATATTCGCACGAGGACATAGAATCCCTCATAAGAGATTACCGGCGGACGGTCCTGACAGACTAGGCCACCCCCCGATGTTCAGGGTTGGCTACCAGATGAAGTAATTCCCGCCAAATGTGAGCCCTGAGCCGAATCCGATGGTAAGTACTTTATCGCCCCGCTTCAGCATACCATGTCTCTGCATCTCTTCCATTGCTATGGGAATACTCGCTGCGGATGTGTTGGCATAGTGGCGTATATTCATAAAGAATTTTTCTTCAGGCCATCCGTTCCGCTTACAGGCTGCTTCAATAATCCTCCGGTTAGCCTGGTGGGGAATGACGTGGTCGATCTCATCCATGCTGACTGAATTAATTTCCAGCAATCTGTTGATGCTGTCTGTAATTGCCTGAACGGCGAAAACATATACCTGCCGGCCATTCATCTGAAGGTATAAATCTTCCTCGGGGGTTACCCCCGGAACATAGGGTGTACGGGTTCCACCTGCCGGTCGAAGCAGATGTTCCACGCCGCTGCCCCGGCTCCCAAGTACCGAAGAAAAAATCCCGCTGCCGGCATCCTTCTCGCCGGGACTCACAACCACTGCGCCTGCTCCATCCCCAAAAAGTACGCATGTGGAACGGTCATTCCAGTTGATAATTTTTGAGTACACCTCAGCACCTACCACCAGGACATTTTTAGCCGCCCCGCTGAGGACAAAATTTTTCGCCGTTTCGAGACCATATATAAACCCCGTACAGGCAGCCACCAGATCCATGGCTCCGGCATTTTCTGCGCCGATTTTATCCTGTACGATACAGGCGGTTGAAGGAAGACCCGGGTAGTCCGGTGTGGAAGTGGCAAGAAGCACGAGATCGACCTCCTCTCCCCTCAATTGTCCACCCTGCGGATCCTGTAGAGCGATGTTATCCAGGGCGCTGCGTACGGCTGCATATCCCAGGTCGCTGGCTGCCTCATTGGGCGCGGCAACTCTCCGCTCCTTAATCCCGGTATGGGAAAAAATCCACTCGTCATTAGTATCTATTGTCTTGGACAGGTCATCATTGGTAACAATTTTTTCAGGAACGTAAGCTCCTACCGATCGAATGTATGCCCGCATCATTATTGCTCCTTGCTGTTGAAAATGGACGGCTTGGGCCGTAGAATCGACCTGATACCTATTTGGTTAATCATTGAATCGCTCCAGCAGCTCTTTTCTGTCTTCAGAGAATCGGCGGATGAAATCGTTCACATCGTCGCTGTCTGCGTTTTCATACCGGGTGCCGGGGAAGTTTGAAACGGCGAACTCCGTATTATCCGGGTTCACAAAATCAGGAATTGCAGTTGCCGTATCCAGGTTGTGTAACTCTTCAAATACAATGTAAAGGTCCGTCATCTGTCTGAAGCGGAGTTCGGAACTTTCATTTTTGTCGCTGTTATATCCGATTGCAAAATTGGTGTGTGCAATTGCAGTACTCCCGGTTTCCGGCATATTTTCCATGGGAACGGCAAAGGGAAACAGTTCTTCTTCCGGTGATTTCTGCTTCAAGGTTTCAATTGCAGCGTCCATTAGGCCGTTCACCGGATATTGAGCTCTGGAGGTGGTGAAACTGCTGGGCCAGGGGCTGTGAAAGAGAACGGTTGCGATTCTATCACCATACCTGTCCGCAAGAATTTTGCCGCTTTGGCGGGTTTCTTCTATCCCAATAGCTTGCATCTCTTCAGCGTGAGATTTCAGGAGGAAATCCGTGAAAGCTTTCTCCCGGTCAACAAAAATTAGGGCGGATTCACCCTGCTCAAGAATGGAGCTTTCGATTGTACGGGCGATAAACTCATCGGGATTTCCCTGTTCCATAACCTGACGCAGTTTTTTAGGATCCCGAAAATCGTCAGTGGTGTTGAGGTGGCTGTAACTTTGAAATACATTTAAACCCAGAACTCTGAATGGACCGTCGGAGGAGTTGTTCACCCGCCAGGCTGATTCCAGCAGTTTGACGTACTCATCGTAGCCCCAGGTTACCAAACGGCGCATGAGAAGCTCTTCAGCCCCATCCCTCTGGAATTCGGGTGCATTAATTAATTCGTCGATCTCCTGCTGGTCGGATGCCAGTAAATGTTCCACTCCCAGAATGCGGACCCCTTCATTGGGAAGGCGGGGAAGGAGGTTTGCGATAAAGTCTACCTCGTTTTTGATTACCCCCAGTTCACCGGCCATGACGATCTGATGATCCTGGAATAGATCGGTAATTCCTTTATAGGGATCGGTTTTTCCCTGCTCGATCTCAGAAACAAGTTGACTAATCTGTTCCGGCTCAAGTTCCGGAAGAGGATGTTCTTCCGGTTCCAGCCAGCCGAACGGATTAAAAATTACAAATACCACTCCCAGACCAAGAAGAATCAGGGCAACAATTGTGACTCGCTCATTCATATCAGCTCACTATACCTGTGGGGAAAAAAATATGCCAGAGTGTAAGATATTTCCTGAATAGTGTTCAATAATATCTTCCATTTTTGAATCATATTCGGTAATCTTGTTAAATACAAGAAAACTCAATTACACATGGGGGAACATATGTTGTTAAAAGGAAAAAATGCCATAGTAACCGGCGGATCACGGGGAATCGGCCGTGAAATTGTCCTGGCTTTTCTCAGAGAGGGAGCCTCGGTCTGGTATCTTGATTTAGCCGAGGGTGAACATCTGAAGGAGTATCAGGAAATCGCATCGTCCAACGGTGCCTCAGCGGCGTACAAGGAATGCAATGTAGCGGATGAGGAGCGGGTTCAGGCTGTGATTTCTGAAGTGGTTTCTGAAGCGGGAACCGTTGATATCGCTGTGAATAATGCGGGAATTACCAGAGATACCCTGATGATGAGGATGAAAACCGAGGACTGGAAGTCTGTTCTGGACGTCAATCTCACCAGCGCGTTTTTGGTAAGCAGGGCTCTCTATCGACAGATGGCGAAGCAAAAGGGCGGTTCAATTATCAATGTAGCCTCCATTGTTGGAATTATCGGAAACGGCGGGCAGACCAATTACTCTGCCAGCAAGGCAGGACTCATAGGTATGACTAAAAGCATGGCCCGGGAAGTTGCAAGCCGGAATGTCCGGGTGAATGCAGTCGCACCGGGTTTTATTGTTACACCCATGACCGACAAGCTAAATGAGGATCAGAAAAAAGCCCTTTACGATCAAATACCTATGGGGCGGCTGGGCGAGCCTGCGGAGGTTGCCAAAACAATCGTTTTCCTGGCTTCCGATCTGGCATCCTATGTTACCGGAGAGGTAATTAAAATTACCGGCGGTCTGGGAATGTAAAGCCCGGGAAATAGTCACGTACGACAGAAATTCCTTTCCCGCAGAGAAAAGTCGGGGGAGGTGCGGGAACAGGGAACTCAACAGGAGATGTACCATGGCGCGAAGGGTAGTTATTACCGGTATGGGGAGTGTGAATCCTCTTGGACACAATGTAACGGATTTCTGGGAGGCAATCCGCCAAGGAAAAAGCGGGGTGGGGCCCATTACCCATTTTGATCCCTCGGAACATGCCACCAAAATTGCTGCGGAAATCAAAGACTTCAATGTCCGGGATTTTATGGATCCCAAGGAAGCAAAAAAGCTTGAACCGTTTTCCCAATTCGCCGTGGTGAGTGCCTATGAAGCCTGGGCTCAGGCCGGTTTTACCGACGGCGATGTTGATCCCGTGAGAGTCGGCTGTATTTTGGGGGTGGGGATCGGTGGATTCAGCACCTTGGAAAAATCGTTCCATGATATGACCACCAAAGGTCCCCGCCGTGTGCATCCAATGACTATTCCCAAGCTCATCAGCAATATCGGACCGGGCAATGTAGCTATCTATCTGAACGCCCAGGGACCGGCATACTCTCTGGCTACCGCCTGTGCTTCGGGTACGGATGCCATCGGGCACAGCATGAGAAATATTCAAGACGGGATAACCGATGTGGTCATAACCGGCGGGGTCGAGGCAACCATCACTCCCCTGGGCATAGCCGCTTTTAATGCCATTCACGCGTTAAGTACCGCATACAACGATGAGCCTGAACGTGCCAGCCGGCCGTTTGATAAAGATCGGGATGGTTTTGTAATGGGGGAAGGTGCGGGGATTCTGATTCTCGAAGAACTTGAGCATGCCAAAAACAGGGGTGCAGAAATTCTCGCTGAGGTTGTCGCCAATGGTGCGTCCACCGACGCCAGTCATCTTACCGCCCCCCATCCCCAGGGCAGGGGGGCAATCCTGGCTATAAATCATGCACTTCGCCAGGCGGAAATCACCCCGGAACAGATCGATTACATAAACGCCCACGGGACTTCCACCCCGATTAACGATCCCACAGAAACGCGGGCAATAAAACAGGTGTTCGGGGAGCATGCCCATAAGCTCAAGGTTTCATCAACCAAATCAATGACCGGCCATTGTATTGGAGCTGCAGGAGCGCTGGAAGCCATAATCTGCACCAAGGCCATTGAACATCAGTTTTTCCCGGCTACAATCAACTATGAAAACCCTGATCCCGAATGCGATCTGGAATATGTGCCTAATCAGGGTGTGGAGGGAAAGATAGAGTATGCCATGTCCAACAGTCTGGGTTTCGGCGGACATAACTCAATTCTCATTTTGAAAAGATTTCAAGATTAGTCTTCAACATGCTATACTTCAATTGTGGAGTATTTATGAAAAAGACAATACTTAATTTTGCAGCCCTGGTTCTCCTTGTGCTGCCTCCGGCATCATATATCTTCATTAATCCGGTAGTTGATGCTTTCATGTTTATTAGGGTATTCGGACTTCTGGGGTTTACCCTGATTAGTCTGCAGTTTCTGCTTTCATCGAGGCTGCCGTTTATCGAGAAAACATACGGCCAGGATCAGCTCATTTTTGTCCACAGACTCGCTGGTATTGCAGCCGTCCTTTTGCTCCTGGGTCATGGTGTCATTTACCTTATCTACAGGATTTCAGCCAGCGGCGGATTACGGCTCAGGTTTCCTTCGGATATTCCTGTTCTGGGTGGCATTGCCGGATTGATTATTTTAATCCTGGTAGCCTTTACTGCGGCCTTCAGAGTGAATCTTAAGCTTTCTTACGAGCGCTGGAAAATCCTGCACAGAGTCACGTTTATTTTATATCCCGGGCTGTTTATTCACTCGATGCTTCTGGGCACAACAATCGCCTCCAACAGGCTGGTGTATATTCTGTGGCTGACCATGTTCGCCATGGTGCTATACTCTTGGGTTTGGAGAATTCATCTCTTCCTCCGTTCGCGGAAAAAGCCGTACATGCTCAGCTCAATCGACCGACTGAACCATGATGTGGTACAGCTTTCCTTCGCCGGGGAGACTCTGGATCATAAACCCGGGCAGTTCGCATTTCTGAGATTGAAGATGGGAGATAGCATAGAGCCTGCGCATCCGTTCACCATCAGCTCTTCTCCCATCAGTAAGGATGTGGTATTTACCATCAAAGCAGTTGGCGATTTTACGTCCAAACTTATTGATAATCATGCCGGATCCGAGGCCTATATAGAAGGTCCGTACGGCCGGTTTTCCTATACCAATGTGGAGGATTCCTCACCGCTCCTATTAATCGCCGGTGGAGTGGGTATCACGCCTATTCTCAGCATGCTCCGTCTTCTGAAAAAGGATGACCCTGACAGGAGAATCATCTGTATATGGGGAAATAAAACAGAAAGGGATATTTTTCTCAAAGAAGAAATTCGTGAGATTCAGAATGAAATGAAGAATCTGAAAATGGTGCATGTACTTAGTAATTTTCAGGATGCAGAAGCGGCCGATTCTCCGGTGGACGGAGATATTCCGGGACTCTTGGACTACGGGTTTGTGGATGAGGCTTGTCTGAGCAGACACGTTTCCTTGGAGCAGAACTGGGAGGTGTTTGTTTGCGGACCTCCGGTAATGATGAGCAAATTGCGTAAGACGCTGAAATCCCTGGGCATCTCTTCGGCAAACGTGCATATGGAAAAATTCAGCCTCTGATAATCACTGTTTTCAGCAGATGCAGCCAAAGATACGTGCTTTGGAATTTGCCCGGGCGTTCCCGATTTAGTATGGTATTGGGGCAGTGTTGCGAGAACATCTGTTGAAACTTTGTAGATTAAAAAGGGAGTATTTCTGTGAGTTTAGCCAAAGCCTTTGCCCGAATATTCTGGTGGTTTGCCGCCGCACTTCTTGGGGTTGCCGTCGTTTTCGGGGCCATACAAATTTCCCGGATATCCGGAGCCCGCTCGGTGAACGGAGAAATTATCCGCTACCGGGTGGTGCAGAATGCCATTCCGTTCACCGAAGAGGACAGCGGGATGCAAAACTACCCGGTGATCCGGTATGAGACAATGGACGGATCTTCCAACGAGTTTATATCACCCCGGCCCGTGGATACGGAAGAATATGCAGTGGGTGATTCCATAGATCTCCTGCTTACGTCCGGCGAGAGGGTTATAGTCGACAGCTTTTGGGGAATCTGGGGGCGCTCTGTGGTGTTTGCCGGAACGGCGCTGATATTTTTTATCTTCGGTGTTGCAGCCTTAAAAGGCTTTGACACGAAGGAGTATTAACCGCCGCACCAAAGCGGCTAGATAAATACGGATTTCCACCAGGGTAATTCTTTTCGGATATGGTTCATGGTCATGCGATAGATTTGCCGCCCGGGTAAACACCGGAGCGGCTTTTTTTTATTCTCGCATGGATTATTCCCATATGGAAAACCGGATGGGCATGAATGATCAGGCGTTCTGCCGCTTTTCCTGGAGATCATCAATTTGTGAAGAGAGTTCATCAAAGTTGATGGGTTTTGCCATGAAGGCATCGGCACCGGCTTCCATCGCTTTTGATTCAGTGTCTTCCAGGCCCATACCGCTGATGGCGATGATGATGGGGTTGGCCAGTTTCTCATCTGCCTTGAACGTTTTGCAGAGTTTGAAGCCGTCCACACCAGGCAGGTCGATGTCTAGAATAATTAGATTGGGTTTGCTTTCCACGCTTACCCGGCCGGCTTCGAAACCGTCTGTTGCCTGCAGGATAGTGAGGTCCGGATCCATCATTTCCAGCCCTTTTTTCAGGCTGTCATTCAGTGCCTGGTCGTCGTCAACGATCAGGATTGTACGGAGGCTCTGGATTTCCTCCATCATTTTCTGCAGCTCAACCGGCAAACGCATACCTCGTCCGCTGAGAAAACTGATCAGATCTTCAGCATAGACGCGGTACTGTCCGCCAGGTGTTGTAAATGCTTTCAGGTAACCGTTCTTTATCCAGTTTATGGCGGTTTGGTTGACCACACCGCAAATGTTTGCCACTTCGAGAGCTGAGAATATTCGAATCTTCTTGTCAGTCCGTGCCATAATGCACCCCTTAGGATTGGATTTTTTTGGATGTTGATTTTTAGAGTAATAAAATATATCTAATATGTCAAGGTAAAAATCAATAAATCTTCATCCTGGAGGAAATATCAGAATGATCGTTATGATAGTTCCTCACCTGTTATACTATAAAACTCCTTACTGCAATTCTCAAGATTTTTTCTGCTAAAACCTCTTTTTCTGCAGGAAAAGATAAGGTCTTTAGAATCAGCATTCTTCCTATGAGCTTTCAGCATAAAATTCAGGCATGCACGGCTGAATAACCCGGGATCATCATTCTCCAATTTCCGCAGGACTTCCTCGCAGGTAATACGATGAACTCCACGCTGTTGAAGTCCGGATATAATCCGTATCCGTCCTTCGGGATGCCTTTGAAGCCGGGCATTGGTCCACTGTTCTGCGAACCGCCGGTCGCTGAGGGAGTCTTCGATCTCAAGCTCGTTCAGTACCCGTTCCACCTTTTCGGATGAATAGCCTTTTCGTCGAAGCTTGATATTCAACTGATGTCTGCTGTGTTCTCTTTTGGAAACATATTTTACACCCTGGAGGTAACAGTTCTGCAGCACTTCGGCTTCAAGAACATTCTCGGCAGATGGGAATCCATGAATCTGGATTCCGGCAAGCAGATCGTGAACAAATGGCGTGCGGATATTTATATCTCTGATAAGCGTTTCCATGGAGTTGCTGCCGTCGTGGGTTTCCTGAATTCTGCAGTTGAGAACCATGGCATCCTCTATAAACGACCAACGGAGAACTTCCGGCGGGTGTACCGATGGAGTTCCGGGGTCGGCGTAGGGATTGTCCGTATGCTCATTGCTCGATCTGTTGTTCCCAGATGTATTGCTCATAGATATAATATACTCACAACATGGGTATAAAAAAACCGGCGGATACTCCGCCGGTTTTTTTTCGTTGGTATAGACAGATTCCCGAATCCGTTCGGTAAGAACAGATCTGGTGATCCATTCGGTAAGAATGGATTCAGATCCACATTGAATGGATTCTGTGAAATTATCGTTTTGAGAACTGGAACTGACGACGCGCGCCGCGCTGTCCGTACTTTTTCCGTTCCACCATTCTGTCGTCCCGGGTCATGAAACCGTTGGCTCTGAGAGCTTTATGGTTGGCTTCATCGTGGGCAACCAGTGCCCTGGACAATCCCATGAGAATGGCTCCGGCCTGTCCGGTTTTTCCGCCTCCGCGAACGGTAATGAGAACGTCATAGTTGCTTTTATTGTCGGTAACATCCAGCGGCTGATTGATAATGTACACCAGCTCTTCCCGGTTGAAATAATCGGTTGCCGGTTTGCTGTTTACCGTGATAGTTCCATTTCCTTTCCGGAGGTACACACGGGCAACTGAAGTTTTTCTCCGTCCTGTTCCCAGTGCAAGATTCTTTTTATCCACAATATAACTCCTTAAATTTCGAGGGCGGCAGGTTTCTGTGCGCCATGGGGATGATTGGGGCCGGCGTAAACCTTTACGTTTTTGAACAATTTACGTCCAAGACGGTTATGGGGTAGCATCCCCTTGATCGCCTTTTCCACCGGTGTGGTGGGCTTTTTCTCAAGCATTTCGCTGAGGTTGGTTTCTTTCAAACCACCCATGTATCCGCTGTGCCGATAATACATTTTGCTCTGCATTTTATCGCCGGTTACGGCAACTTTATCTGCATTCACAATAACCACAAAATCCCCGCATTCCTGGTGGGGAGTATAATGGGGCTTGTTTTTTCCTCTGAGGATCTGGGCAACCTTTGAAGCCAGGCGTCCCAGGTTTTTGCCTTCGGCATCAATAACGTACCAGCTGCGATCGAAATCTACCGGTTTTTTGAATATCGTTTTCATTGCAATTAGCCTTTTCTTTCCTTACTCAATTTTCCTCACGCTGTTAAGGAAATACTCCTCAATTATCTAGTCCGTAAGGATTTATCTTGTCAAAGTGGTTGTGCATATTTCCACATCCACAGCAAAATGTCAAGGGATTCACACCCCACACAAAGTCCACGCCCACGGCGGGCCTCTTCGAGAAAGATGAGAATCCGGGAGTTGTGTTGGATTCAGCAGGGAAAGGGTGGGGCTGAAACTGCCAACATATGTATGTTCAGGAATTGGAGAGCTCGGGACGTAACGGAGCAGTGTTATGTCCGGATGCATCTCCGTATCCTCAGTTTGACGCTGCTCCCTTCAATTTCAAGCGGAGCCGCCCAGGATTATTACTTTTGTTCCGAATTCTGGTTTTTTTGCTCTTCTGCTTCTTCTTTTTTTGCTTCAATGCGGTCTTTTATGTCCGCAATTCCGATAAAAACGGCGATGAGACCGATGAAGAGGGCAAAAACGGGGATTCCGCCCTGTAGAAATGCGATCATTTGATCCCACCAGTTCAGGAGCAGGTCGGGCCAAACTGAAACAACCGCGAAAGCGATAAATAGAATTCCAATAATGAGAGCTACCATAGTTCCTCCAAAGCCGCTGTATGATTAAAACTAAAGCATGAAGTCGGCGCATTGGTCAAGCATTCAGGTTTTTCTGTTCAGCATGACCAGCAATCCGATGCTGATAAACAGCATTGGCAGGTTTTCCATTAATGCCCGGGCACTAATATTCAGCGCTTCAACGGGTAAATTGATTCTGGCCATGCCGAATAATTCCAGGGCTTGGAATACCGTTCCGCCATAATATACCACAACCCCGATAATAATGAGCATCCATGCGCTGTCCCGTGTTCTGGCCCAGAGAAGGATGGCGAATAGGGTGGTAATTGCGCCTACACTCAAGCGTACCATCATCAGAATGGTGGCGTCTGTCATTCTTGTTCTCCTCTGCTTTCTTCCATTCTACGTTGAATATACTGCAAAGCATGCCGGATATCATCTGCTTCACGTTCGCTAGCTATGGCTGGGAGTATGAGGAGATCTGTTGGAGCGTCGGGCAGCAAAAGCCCTTTGCGCCGAAAATCCATACTCAATTCTCTCCAGACCGCCCTTGAATATGAGTCCCGAGCGGCACGTTGCTTTTCCTGGCCCCTTCCAGCTGGGATAATGTAGGGGCCAACCCGGCGAAACGGATTCAGGTTTTCCGGTTCGAAACGGCGCCATTGGTCCTCAGAGAATAAAAAGTTACTTACGCCCATGGCTTTTCGATGCTTTTCCGGCTGATACTTCTGTTTTGCCACCGAACGGAAACTTCCCAGGTGCAGTGCCCGCTGGGTTAACCCGATGCAATGCTGCAAACCGTGGAGGGCGACCCCCGGGCACCCGGGAACATCCATCGGCTGGAGCCCTGCATTATGCAGGTACATAAGCACCTGGGGGGAATTTTCACCGGGCTGGGGAAATACGGGCAAGATGATCCGGGGCTGCCCCCCGTTGGAGCTTTGTGAAACAGGATTCAGGTACAGGGGGGCGCGGGGATTAAATTCATGATTTTTCCCCTCTTCCCGTGCATCCTCTGCGTCCCCTTCCTTCCGTTTGTACGCTTGGGAGGATACCGGGAGAGGTTCAGCCGGTAAAGAGCCTTCGAAGGGACGCCAGATCAGCAGGCCCTTGTACAGATTCTCAGGGGGGCGGAAGTCCGCAGCGGCGAAATCGTCTTCATCCCAATGCAGATAATCCAGGGCTGCTTTGCGGTTTGGGAAAATCAGGGAATGATAGCCGGGGAAAAGTTCTCTCAGCTGCCTGCTGACCATGCCGTGTATCCGTGTTTCCAACGAAGCGTATAATCCCCGGGAAATGGCATTTTTATAACTTTTTCCCAGACCGGGCGGTGTGTGGCCGAAAAGAGCTCTTCCCCCGTCCAGGCCGAGATCAAGTAATCTGCGTTTGTCATCCCCGAAATAGAGCCGGTAATTCCGGGCTCGGGTAATTTTCATATATTGTCGTCCTTAGCAGTATCTCTGCATCTTCGGCAACCCCGCCCCTTCTGTCTGTTTTGGCGGAGGGGGGATCAAAAGCTGCTTATTTTTTCTATGCTGCTGAACCTCGGGATAAACTGGGCGGTCTGCCCCGACTGAAACCGGACAATGATCACCTCTTCGCTGCCGTTGAACATGCTTTTAATCACTTCTCCGGGACCGTAATCATCATGGTATACCACCTGTCCCCTGGGGAAATCACCTTCATGTTCTTGTTTCATCCCTTCTGAATAATCGGTATATCCTCTGCTTTCCGTGCTTCCCCGGGACCAGGAGCTCCACGGATCTTCATCTCCAAACAATGTTGAGTTGTTGCCGGACATACCAGGTGCTCCGCGTCCCGAAAATTCAACCAGTTCACCGGGTATCTCTGAGAGAAAACGGGACGGACTAAGGCGTTGAATTTTTCCGTGTATACGGCGGGACGCGCAGCTGGTAATGTGAAGCTCATGACGGGCCCGGGTTATTGCCACATAAAACAAGCGCCTCTCTTCCTCAAGGGCGTCGGGATCTCCATTGTCCGCCCGTGGGAACAGGTCATCCTCCAGTCCGGTTATAATTACTCTGTCAAATTCTAAGCCTTTGGTATTATGCATGGTAATAAGGGTTACCCGGGCATCCTCATCACTTTGTTCCCTGGAGCTGTCCAGTTCTATTGCTTCTAGGAATTCCACCAGTCCCTCGTAATTCGCTGCATAGAGGCTTGCGGCATTCACCAGTTCCTCCAGGTTTTGAATCTTGCTGCTGCCGGCTATCTCATCCTGATTGATGTAGTATTGGGCAAGACCGCTGTGCTCAAGCCCGGCGTTGATGGCGTCACCAAGATGCTCCCCTTCGCTTTCTTTTAATTGACGTTCCATACCCCGCAGTACATCAAGAAAGGCGGCGATTCCCTTGGCTGTACGTTTCCTGGCGGAAGCCATTGCGTACTCGGCAGCCAGGACCAGATCGCCCCGGGCAGCCTGAAGATGGGATTTGATTGTTCCCAGGGCAGATTTTCCGATGCCCCTGGAGGGTTTATTTACTATTCTGTTAAAAGAAACTTCATCCTTCGGGTTTGCCAGGAGTTTGAGAAGAGCAACCGCGTCTTTGATCTCCTCCCGTTCATAAAACCGCAGGGTGCCCACAATGCGATAAGGAATACCTTCCTGGAGAAATCGGGTCTCAAACAAACGGCTTTGGGCGTTGGTTCGATACAGTATGGCGGTCTCTCCCTCGAACCCGTCCCGGATAAGACGGAGCGCATAATCCACTTCCGCGTCACTGTCGCTGAGACGTGAAATCACCGGCAGCGCGCCGTCTTCACGGCTTGTCCACAACTGTTTTCCCAGTCTGCCCTGGTTGTTGGCCACCACAGATCCGGCAAGCTCAAGTATTGGATTGGTGCTGCGGTAATTCTGTTCCAGTTTGATAATGTCCGTATTCTCGAACAGTTGAGGGAAGTTCAAAATATTTTTCACTTCCGCTCCACGGAAGCGGTAAATGGATTGATCATCGTCTCCCACAACGCAAATGTAACTTCCCGGGCGGTACAGTTCGCTGAGAAGCCGGTATTGGGCGTGATTAGAATCCTGATACTCGTCCACAAGAATTACGGAGAATCTGTTTCGAATTCGCTCAGCGATTACAGGATCCGACTGAAGCAGCTCGATCGGACGGAGTATAAGATCTCCGAAATCGCTGTTTCCGATTTCACGAAGCCGCTGTTCATAGGCTGAATACACTGCCTGCAGTTCAGGATCCGGGCTGATATCATCCAGAGGGTCTTCCGGCCCCAGGCAGCTGTCCTTGGCTCTGCTGATGAGGGCGTTGAAGTGTTTCAGCTGCTGTCGGGATTTTTCCGGAAACAGGGTTGCAAGAAGGCTCAAGCTGTCGTCATCGTCATAAATGGTGAAGTTGGGAGAGAGATTCAGAGCTGCGGCATTTCTCCTCATGAGCCATGCGCCGAAACTGTGGAATGTACGAATTACCACGGCTTCTGAGGATTCGCTCAGATCCCGGGCCCGTTCACGCATTTCTCCTGCAGCCTTATTTGTAAACGTGACAGCCAGAATTGATCTGGGGTCGACACCCAGTTCTTCAATGAGGTAGGCAATTTTAACCGTAATTACCCGTGTTTTTCCCGAACCGGCCCCCGCAAGGATCAGCAGTGCGCTTCCCTTGTGCAGCACTGCGTTGCGCTGCTGTTCGTTCAGCAATTCAAGGCTTTCATGAATGGGCTTCAAAGTTAAGATCCTTACCCCGGAGGCCAGGTCATTGCCCGTCCGCCGAGAATGTGGGCATGAATATAGTCGACGCTCTGCTGGGCGTCTTTGCCGGTATTGAATACCACACGATAGCCTCCTTTCTCAAGACCAAGATGAGAGGCGGTCTTTCTGATGCCCTGCATAAATGCATAGAGTGTCTCGGCATCAAGTAAATGCAGTTCGTGAATCCCCCGGATTTTGGTCTTGGGAATTACCAGTACATGTTCAGGAGCCTGGGGATTAATATCCCGAAAAGCAAGAAATCCTTCGCCGTCCAGAACAATATCCGCAGGGATCTCTCCGCTGATTATTTTTTCAAAGATTGTCGGCTCTTCCATCCGTGTACTCCATTTGGAAATTTGTTCTGGATATCAGTATACATGGTTTTCCCGGGCAGGGATAGAATGGCTTTATTCAGCTATGGCTCTGGGTTTCTGGAACGACCCTGAGTTTTTTCGGATGTTTGGGACATACCTTGTCCCCCTCAGAGCTGGAATTCTGCAGGGAAGGGGAAGGTTTGGAGCACTGTTCTCAGTAGAGGGGAGCCAGCTCGGTTCCGTCGGCGGTTTTTCTGATTTGAAATGCCCGGGGCTGGCCGTCGCTGCCCAGCCTGATATTTTCGCCGTTGACGCTGAACTGCAGCTTTCCGGCATTGGATATCCAGAAGTAGCCGCTGTCCGAAATCTCTGTCTGAAACCGTTCACCGCTGCCGTACATCTGCTGACTGATTTCTCCGCCGGCGTTCATATGACGAAACATGACCGGGCCGCGGAATATTACTTCGATACGAAGATTCTGCCCTGCTTCCACGCTGTTTGTCAGCTGTTGTACCGGACGCTCTCTGCTTGGTTCGGAGCTGCGGCCGGGGTTTACCAGACCCTCTTCAACAGTAGATGCTTCTGAGCTGATATCGGGGGGTTGAACATTGGTGCCGGCGATAATTCTGTCAAACCGGATTACCGGATTGCCGTTTTCAAGAAATGATTTCAGCATGACCCGGATATCCGGGCTCGCATCGCCGTCCACGTCTATCAGAGAAATCTCGTTGGGGCTCAGTTCAATTGCTTCCTGATCGTTGTACAGAACCAGAGGTGTTGTGATTTCTCCGATTTCGATCCTGTACTGTTCATTCCTCACACTCACTTCCACCGCAGTCATGGATGAAAATTCCTGTTCCAGGATTTCCGAGTTAAAGTTCACGGTTTCCCGTATTGCCCGCTGTGCAGGTTCGTTCTGCTGTCGTGCACTTCCGGAATTGCTTTCGGTGCTGATGCTGCGGTTTTCGTTTTCGCTTCCAAGGCTTGTCAGGAGCAGAGCCCCTCCTGCCACAACAACTACGGCTATCAGTATGGAGAGAATCAGGGGGAAGTTGGGCTTTGGTTTGGTATCCAGCAATTCATCTATGGGACTGGGCTGCTCCTGAATCTGAGTGTTTTTATACAGACTGATCAGCTCGTCTGAATCGAGCTCAAGGTAGTCGCTGTAGTTGCGCAAAAATCCGATAAGATAGCTTTCACCGGGAAAGGTGTCAAAATGCTCGTTTTCCAAGGCTTCCAGAAAACGCTTGGCAATATGGGTTTCCCGCGCTGCCTGATCAATACTGATAGACCGATGCTCGCGCTGCTGTGATAGCTTCTCACCGATTGATTCCATGCTTATTCAGCTCCATATAGAAAATTATCAAAATTATTGGAGGATGGGGGTGAGTCATATTCAAATCGTGCCATGGGAATGCTCTGGTTCACCTGGATATCTTTAAAGGTGAATTCGATGTTACGCCGATCTGCGGTAACGGCTGTCATCCGTCGGATATAGAGATCCGGAGTTACGGCAAGTTCAATCTGTCTGAAGCCCTGGGCGGTGTTTCGCCAGGTGAGGAATAATTTATACACCAGTTCTGAGCTCCCTTCTGAAGAATTATCTAAAGGTTGGGGCTCGGGACTGTCCTTAAACGCAATCTGGTAGTTTCGCCGTAACAGGGAGAGCCCCTCACCGGTTGCAAACCCTCCCGGATTCGTCTGATCCTTCAACCTCTGGGTCAGCGTTACGTTATAATCGGGAACGTATACTTGGATAATTTCTCCATCTGCAACGAGAACCTGTTCCTCGGGGTCGAGAAAATCGATACGAATGAGATTGGGGTTTTTATAGTAGATAAGTCCCGACATCACCGTGTCTTCCACGTTCATTTCGAAATCGGCAATATAATCTTCAATACCTTGGTAATTTTCCGCAACACGGTCAAAAAAGTCCTGGCCGGTAATAATTTCCTGGGCCGAAACAGAGAGGGTGCAGAGGAGAAATCCGAATATAATACTTGCAGTTTTAACTAATATTTTCATGTTATTCATAAGCAGACGAAGTCAATATCCGATGAATAGGGGTTCTCTGTCAATGCTTGATCTATCTTCAGTGCTTGAAAGCTCGGAGCTGTGCAGGTAAGATTGCCACAGTGAAAAGGTGGTGTAATGGTCAGTATTATTTCTCTTGGCGGTTCAATTGTTGCCCCCGACGGTGTGGATACAGAGTTTGTTTCCCGTTTTATCCGGCTCATTCGTGCTCATACAGATGAATCTGAAGGTGAAGAGCAGAGGGTTATTCTCATTGTGGGTGGAGGCGGACCTGCACGAAAATATCAGCAGGCGTACCGGGATATCGTCCCAGATCCCAAACATGAAGACCAGGACTGGATCGGAATTATGGCTACCCGGCTTAACGCGGAATTGATCCGGGCGGGGCTGGCGGAACTCTGCCATAACCCGGTGGTAACAGACCCCAGTGCGGACTTTGAGTTTACCGGATCAGTGCTGGTGGCAGCTGGATGGAAGCCTGGCTTTTCCACAGACTTCGATGCGGTAATGCTGGCGGAACGCTTCGGTGGCCGGCGAATTATTAACCTCTCCAACATCGAACAGGTGTATACCGCAGATCCCAAGCTCGACCCCATGGCAAAGCCATTGGAGAATGTGAGCTGGAGCGAATTCCGGAATATGGTGGGAGATGAATGGACGCCGGGCAAAAACCTCCCTTTCGACCCGGTTGCCACCCGAAAAGCAGCGGAAATGGGGTTGGAAGTGATTGCCGCCGGAGGCAACGACCTTGAAAATATCGCAGCAGTCCTCCAGGGCAGAGAGTTCTTCGGCACCACAATAGGACCGGTTTGACGTTCGGTCTGAATTTCCCCGTGCGGGCTGGCCGCCATGCTGTATGTACAGAGTTTTCCAAAATTGCTCCGCATTTTTGGAAAACGGGGCGGCGGGTATCCTCAGGGCAGAGAGTTTTGACTGCCGGGGCATCATTCGGCTGAATAGGAAGTATTATCAGGGCTGGAGAAGGCGGCTGTAGGATTCGATTACCGCAGCCTCCTCATCTGTGCCTGAAAGACCGGTATGCAGCTGAGCCAGAGTTAAGGCCTTCAGGTAGCTGTCTTGAATTACGCTGGCCAGTCCAAGAGCGAGATCGAAAGAATCCATCCGCTGGTATAGCAAGGCGATTTCGTTCCGCAGAACATCTTCCAGGGATGAGGATTCCTGCTCGGTATTCAATGCCCTCTCCAGAAGTTCTTCAAGCCGTTGAATTAGCTCAACAGATGGTTGTTCACCGGATGTCTCCAGGATGTTCAGCTGTTCACTTACCACCGAACTGTAGCCCCGGGCAAGGAAAAACGGGTCGCTGATCCGATTGATGGTATCCAGTGCCGACTCAAACCGATTGAGTCTTGCATACAGAATTGCGGCTTCCAGCAGCAGACTGTCTTTTTGGTTGATATCGGTGATCCGGGCAAAGTAGTTCTCAGTTGCTTCCAGGTACAGCCTTGCACTGGCTGCATCCCCAAGTTCAAAATAGGTTTGGGTGATGTTCAGCAGCATGGAAACCACCAGCTCGTCCTGAGCATCCCGTTCAAGAATGGAAAAGATACGTTCAAATACCAGGTCCGACTGCAACAGCTGGTCCGACTCATAAAAAGCCCGGGCAATTTCCAGTAGGGCATTCAGGCGCAGCCTGTCATTGCTGATCATATTGCTGAAACTCAGCGCCTCACCTGCATTCTCCCCCCTGGCCAGAAATATCAGCGTCTGGGAAATTTGTTCATCTGCCGAAATTCCCGGAATATCTGAGCTGAGAGGTCTGACACCGTCAGCGGACCGTAGAATTTCCACACTCCTGTCCACATAACGCCTGGCAAGATCGCTGTTTCTTTCTTCTGAGAACCGCAGACCAAGCTGGCTGAAACTATTTGCCCGGGCGAGAGGGCTGTCAATTGAGCTGGCTGCGGGTATGGCCTGCTGTAAAAGGGTGTTGGATCGTTGACCTTCTCCGCTTTCCTGATATCTTCTGGCGGTATCCAGCAGCAGTTCGGCTCTGAGACGATAATCCTCTATTATATATATCTTCTGAACCGCCTGCCGGAGAAGATCCAGGGCATCGCTGCCGATGATGAAACATACGGTGATAATTTCCTGAACCAGGCGCCCCCGGGTTTGAATTTGGGAGGAGCTTTCGGTGAGTTCCAGAGCCTGTTCAAGCAGCACTAAGCTCTGGCTGATGATTCCCGCCTCCACATAATTCCTGCTCAGTTCGATCAGCAGTTCAATTCGTCTCTGCCGTGACGAAGGATCTATCAGCTTGGCTCCAAGATTCAGGACACTTCTGGCGTCATCCGGATTCTCTCTGCTTGTGAGGCTTGAAGCGGCGGTGGTGATAATGAATATCTGGGACTCATTTTCCGGAATATCCGGTATGTACCCCATGGCATAACTGATAAGTGGCGGAAGATTTTCGGGAACCGTAAAAATGTTGTCGGGGGTAGAGTTACCGGTGCTTCGGCAGGATCCAAGAAAAATGGCAATGAGGATTGCTGCTGCAAACAGACGGGAGAGGTGTTTTCCGGGCGCTGTGTATGCAGGGGCAGCTGGCATGAAATCAATGTATCCCATTATTGAGTCCTTTTGAAGTGGGCGCTTGTCATTCTTTTGTTCACGGAGAAACAGAGACTTCTTCTGCTCTGGACAAGTTTTTCCTGTTTAAGGTATAGTCGTTCAAATAATCCTGGCCGGCGTGGCGGAATTGGTAGACGCAGCAGACTCAAAATCTGCCGCCAGCAATGGTGTGGGAGTTCAAGTCTCCCCGCCGGCACATTCGAGTATATTAATGAAACAATCATCCTTTCCAGCACCATTTCTTCATTCAGAAATAGGACGTCTCGAATCGGTAATCATGCACCGCCCGGGACCGGAGGTTGAGTCAGTCACCCCTGATTCTGCCCATGAACAGCTGTACAATGAAATTATTCCTCTGCAGGCAGTTCAGAATGAATATTCAATGCTCTGGAATTTCATGAACCGGGTGAGTGATGTTCTGGAAGTGGGTGATCTATTAACTGAAGCGCTGGAGCAGTCGGAAGCAAAACGTTTCGCCATAAAAACGGTGGTTGAGTCCGAGGCCCTCGATGGAAGCAAATATGAAGAAGTAACCGAGCGTTTGGATGCGTTATCGCCCTCCGAACTGTCCCGTGCAATGATTCAGGGGCTGGATAAAAGCTCAAGCAGTTTCCAGGACCACCTGGATGCCCGTCTGTATGATCTTTCTCCACTTCCCAATTTTTACTTTATGCGGGACAGCGCCATGGCCTACCAGGAATCTGTTTTGGTGGGCGGGATGGCTCATGGGGTACGACGAAACGAATCTGTCATTCAGGAAGTGGTGTGGAATCATCTTTCGGATCCCGAAACGGTGGTATATTCCGGGCTGCGTCATCAGCGGGCGTGGCCCGAGACCGATATCCGGCTGGAAGGCGGGGATTTCCTGGTGGCCGATAGCAATTTGCTCATAATCGGTATTTCCGAGAGAACCAGCGCACAGGCAATAGATGCGCTGGTGCGCTCAGTTATGAACATGTACGGAGAGACGCTGGATGTGCTGGCGGTGAATCTTCCGTTGCAGCGGGCAACCATTCATCTGGATATGATCTTCACTTACCTCGATCAGGAAACCGCATTGGTATACGAGCCTCTGGTTACCGGTCCGAAGCGCGCCCGTTGTACCCACGGTCACTTTGCACCGGGAAAGGATCCCCGGTTCACCGATTATCAGGGACTTCCGGATGCCCTGGAGGCATTGGGCCGTGGAGTTAAGACGATCAAATGCGGCGGGGACAACATCCATTTTCAGCAGCGGGAGCAGTGGTTCGCCGGAACCAATGTGTTCGCGTTTGGACCCGGAAAAATCGTGAGCTATGAGAGCAATATCGCGACAATTGAAGCCCTGAACCGTCAGGGATACCGAGTCGTTCCCGTGGCAGCCGATGAGCCATGGGAAGAACTTGCGAATAGTAACGAACGTCTGGTTGTCACGGTGCCGGGCATCGAGTTGGCCCGGGGCGGCGGCGGACTTCGCTGTATGACAATGCCGGTTCGAAGAGCCCGGGTCTAGGATGTACGGGTTTTTCGAGCGTACACCACCAGGGTATCGATTTCGGTGTGTTCGCTGTCCGAGCGGATAATCCGTACATTGCAGCCGCTGAAATTACTGTTTTGAATCCATGTCTCTATTTCTTTCTGTTCAAATCCCAACCAATAATCGCCGAATCTGTCCTGGAGCCATTCCTGGCTGTGGCGGTACAGGTCAAGTATCAGCATGCTCCCTCCGGGCACCAGTACCCGGGCAGCTTCCTGAATAACGTTTTCCGGTTCCCGGCAATGGTGCAGGGCCTGGCTGATGAGAACCACATCCATACTTTCGGATTCAAGGGTGCAGGCTTCCATATCCGCCTGTACAAATCGTAATCGATCCTTCATTGATGCATGCAGTTTGCGGGCGCTGGAAATCTGGTCCAGGCTGTTATCAATTCCGGTTACCCGGTGGCCGAACTCCGCAAGCAGGCCCGCAACCCTCCCGATACCACAGCCGAAATCGGCTATCCGGGACGGAGGAAGCAGCCCCATGATTCCCAGTGCAAACGATTCCCAGGTCTGGCCGGGGGAGCGGCTATTTTGTACATTCCTGTCTGCAAAGTATTGCCATGAGGCAGCCTGGCGGGTCTTCAGCACTTCCTGAAGATTCCTCTGATCCCGTTCATACCAGTCGGCGTTTTTAATATATGGATTAATCACGGTCATAAGGGATTCGTTCACATTTTCAGGATACTGTTTGGGCAGTTTATAAAAGACATACTGTCCGTCTCTGCGGGACTGAACCAGACCTGAATCCTTTAATTGGGAAAGCTGTGAGCTGAGAGTTGACTGGCTGAGCTGGAGAATTTCCAGCATCTCCTTGACGGTAAGCTCGTTTCCGTCAAGGAGGCTGAGAACCCGCAGCCGGTTCTGGTCCGATAAGGTCTTTAATACTGTGGTCACATCCTGCAGATCCGCCATGTCCACATTATAACCGGCACGCGGGAAAAGTACAGAGAATCAGAATATGCTCATGAGCGTCCAAACAGTTCGGTGATCCGGGCCAGCTTATGGGCATGCTCCATGGTCAGGTCCTCTTTCCGGAATCTCCAGTCCCAGTTTCCTCCCAGGGTTCCGGGAAAATTGAACCTTCCTTCTTCGCCCAGGCCGAGAATATCCTGAAGGGGAAACACTGCCGTTGAAGCCACCGAGGCACTGGCGCTGCGGATGAAATCCCAGTGAACTTCGGTTTTTTCGTCGGATAACTGAAGGTAATCCATGGCGAATCGGCGGTCCGCCGGAGATGAGTTGGCATACCATGCATTCACCGTTTCATTATCGTGGGTGCCGGTGTACACCACCGCATTCTTCACATAATTATGGGGAAGAAAATCGTTATCATCGTTGGAGTCAAACGCGAACTGAAGCACTTTCATGCCCGGGTAACCGGTGAAGGCGATCAGTTTTTCCACTTCAGGAGTTATCACCCCCAGATCTTCGGCAATTATATCCGCTTCAGGCAAAGCCTCCATAATTGCGGTGAATAATTCCCGTCCCGGCGCTTTAATCCATTCTCCATTCACCGCGGTTGTATCGCCATAGGGTACCGCCCAGTAGGCTTCGAATCCCCTGAAGTGATCGATTCGCACAATGTCGTACAGGTCCATTTTTGACTTCAGCACATCTATCCACCAGCTGAACCCGTTTGCCCTCATGTGATCCCAATCGTAGAGAGGATTTCCCCACAGCTGGCCGGTTGCACTGAAATAGTCCGGGGGTACGCCGGCCACATGGGTGGGTTTCCCCTGTGCATCTAACTGGAACAGTTCGGGGTTTGCCCATACATCAACGCTATCATACGCAACGAAGATGGGCATGTCACCGATTATTTGAATTCCCGCCGTATGGGCGTAATTGCGTACGGCCGTCCATTGGCGGTGAAACTGGAACTGAAGATATTTCTGGAACTCGATCTCCTTCTTCCGTTCCCTCCTGAATGCATTCAGGGTTTCGGGGTCACGCATCCGGAAATTTTCCGGCCAGTTATCCCAGCTTACGCCGTTCTGCAACTCTTTGATTACCATGAACTCGGCGAAATCATTTAGCCATGCGGAGTTATCGTTGAGATATCGGCGGTAGTGAGCCTGATACACTTCATCTACCGTATTGTCCTCCAGTTTGTTCCAAAAGGCTGAAAACGCCGTTTCGAGAAGCTGCATTTTCAGGGGGATCATGTTGCCGAATTCAACTTTTGATTCGGACAGCTGTTCCAAACCCTTTAACTGGGGTTCCTTCCCGCTAAGGCTTCCTTCCTCGATAAGGAGATCCAGATCTATGAGATACGGATTCCCGGCATAGGCGGAAAAGCACTGGTACGGAGAGTCTCCAAAACCTGTGGGACCCAGGGGGCATATCTGCCACAGCCGCTGACGGGATACGGTGAGAAAATCAATAAAATGAAATGCCTCTTTCCCCAGGGTGCCGATACCGTGCTTCCCGGGAAGAGCCGTTGGGTGTAATAGAATGCCGCTTCGTCTGGCACTTGATAATCGGGACATATGTATACTCCTGAACCTATTTCAAAAACCTAGTCTGAAATAGGCTTAATATTCGGTGGGAATCAGTGGATGTGAGACCGGGGTCAATTACCGATTCCTGCCATACCTGGAGTACGCCGTTTTAGCTGGAAGACTGATTCTATCGAGAGTACAGCTGAGATTGCGACGTAAACCGGTTTAGTTTAGTGCTGTATTGTACGGTGAAAATATTTATCCGTCAATTTTTTTTATACAATGATATGATGAAATCCAGAGGCCGATGGGACTCCACATAGATGACCCTGGGGGAGTGAAGATGAAAACGTTCATGGAAGAACTGTATGAAGAAGCTGTGAAGCGGGTCGATCCTTTTCAAATGATCCGGGATCGTGTCCGGTATGAGGACGGATCGGTGTATATTTCCGATGGAGAAGGGGATGTTCGTATATCTCTGTCAGGCATTAACCGTATTCTATTTACCGGTGCCGGGAAAGCAAGCGCTCCAATGGCCAGAGCAATGGAAATGGTGTTTGAAGAATGCGCTACAGCCATGGAAGGCCTGGTTGCGGTGAAGTATGGGCATACCGCACATACGGATTTTATACGCCTGAAAGAAGCAGGACATCCTATTCCGGACGAACACAGCGTATTGGCGGCCAGGGAGATCTGTTCGCTCCTGGAAACGGCGGACAAAAACACATTGGTGTTTAACCTGATTTCCGGTGGGGGGTCCTCCCTCCTGGCCAGGCCCTACCCGGGAATTGCATATGAGCAATATCAGGAAATGGTGCGGGTGCTGCTGGAATGCGGGGCGGATATTCAAGAGTTGAATACATTAAGGAAACATGCCAGTGGTATAAAAGGCGGGCGTTTAGCTGAAATTGCCCATCCTGCCACTTTGGTGAATGTTCTACTCTCAGATGTGGTGGGAGATGATCCCGGAATAATTGCATCCGGTCCAGGAGTCCCCGATTCAGGAAGCTTTCAGGATGTGTGGAAGGTGATCCGGAAATATCAGATTGAACATGAGCTTCCCGAACAGATTATCAATCATTTCCGCCGGGGATTGGAAGGAAAGGTGCCGGAAACACCCAAGCCCGGGGCTGCGCTGTTCAGTAAGGTTCGTACGGTAATTCTTGGGAACAACCGGGCTTCTCTGAACGCTGCAGCGGAATTTGCCTCCCGGCAAGGTGTTCGGTCATTAATTCTCACCTCCCGAATGACAGGTGAAGCACGGGAAATGGCGAAGTTTTTTGCCGCTATGGCCATGGATCCGCCGGATACCAACCTGGTGATTATGGCCGGCGGCGAGACAACCGTAACCATCCGCGGCAGGGGGAAGGGCGGAAGAAATCAGGAATTGGCCCTCTCTTACCTGTATGAAATGATCCGCGGGGGAGAATCCGCGTTGATGCACCGCCCGTGGTTTCTTGCCGCCGGCTCCGACGGAAATGACGGTCCGACTGATGCTGCTGGTGCAATTATTGGTCCTGATGAAATTTCCAGCCTCTCGGAAGGCCCGGATATTCAGCCGTATCTGAGTCAGAACAATTCGTATCAGTATCTTGCAGAACAGGATTTGCTGTATAAAACGGGCCCTACCAATACCAACGTCTGCGATTTTTGTTTTCTGTACATTCCCAGGTGAAAATCTTTATTTTCCATACCTCTCCGTGATTTTTCCGGGGGTGGGGGACAGATAAAGTGGAAGGCTGAACGAATTTCCTAAAAAAACCGAACTTTTCGGTACTTCCGGACGTCTATAGATCATACAGCCGCATCTACTGCTGCCACGTACTCCGTGCCGGCGTTCATACCCGTCCTTCTTTGAATAGTGTATTGAATACTGTACGGAGAAATGATGGCGGGAGGCACGTGGACGAAAGCATAAAGGAAAGAGCGCGGGAAACGGCGGAGGAAAAACGGAGGGAAACATGAAAAAACTGCGAAGCAGAAACGCGAACATGAACTGCAAACGAATCGGTTCTCACAGTCTCAGGGTGTTCCTGGTGTTGTTGCTGTTTATCAGTATCGGCACAGGCGTCTGGGCAGATAATGACAGTCCGGAACGGGAATTGCTGTTGACGCTGGAACGCCTGGATGTCAGTGAGGATGAACTTAGCTCCATCACTGAAACCCAGGAGAAATACAGCGCCAGCCGCAGAATTCCGCAGGCTGAAATAGAGGTCCTCCGGGCGCAAATATCCCGGGAATTGTTGGCAGATCAGCCGGACCTGCGGGATGTGGAGAATCTTATCCGGGAGAGTCTGGAGTATGAGCTGGAAATCCGAATGGCTCAGATTATCCGGGAGTTGGAGATGCAGGAAATTCTTGGACCCCGGAGATGGGCGTTGATGAAGCAGCTGAGCCGGCAATTCCGTCAGTCAGGGATAAATTTACGAACTCTTTCACAGCGTATCCGCAATGCCAGGCCGGATTTGATATTCGCTATGCGTGTTATTGAAATGTACGGTGAGTGACGGAAGCCGGGAATATGGTTTACCCCAATGATTCAATTCTGGAACATTCGGAGCGTAACAGGAACGCCCGGAATCTGATTGCTCCCCACATTCCGGCGTTGCGACGCTATCTATATGTACTTCATAAAGGAAACCACCACGATGCGGAGGATAGTCTTCAGGAAGGGTTGTTGCGGGCCCTGGAACAGCTGGATAGTTTCCGTGGTCCCGGGGGGTTCAAAACCTGGTTGTTCACTGTATGTCGTAATACGGCGCTGGATGGATTCAGGAAAAATATTCGCCGGCGGGAGATCAGCATTGAGGGGAGTGAAATTTTGGATGCTCAGAAAAGCAGCCTACCGGGTCCTGAAGATTTACTGGAGATCGACTCTCAGAGAAAGGCGGTGATTGATGCTCTCATGAGGCTTTCTCCCCGCTTACGGATGCCCCTGATGCTCAAGGAAATGGAAGGGGTATCTATTCAGGAAATCTCCCGGATTCTGAAAATACCTGAAGGGACCGTCAAGTCGCGTCTCTCAGCTGGAAGAAAAAAACTGGCTGCGGTGTTTTCCCGGGTGTATCCCGGTGCCGGCCGCTGTATAGATAGGGAGCGATCGTTATGAAAAAGAAACTGAACGTCGGAACATACTCATCTGAAGATGTGCTGAGCATATTACGGGAGCATGGAAAGGGTGAACTGGACCGGCGCATCGCTGCTGCAGCTGCGGGGCGGGAGCCTCCCCGTCGACGTCTGACACTTCCTGTTCCGGCCCGAGCCGCCATGCTTCTATTCGCAGTAGGATTTTTGGGTCTCGGTTCGGCTTCTGTTCTCAGAAGTATAGGCTTCAGACGGATGATAGTTACGGAGACTGAGTATTTTGTCGCGGCACGCGTTGTGCCCCGGGGAAACAAATCATACTTCGAAGGGTTTGAGCGGGAGATGAGAAACCTGCTGAACACGGCATTACCCCTGGGCAATTCAGCCGGAGGGCTGGAAAGCTGGGGAGAAATGCTGCAGGAACCGGCGGAGGAATAAAAAAGCCCCGCACCCGCAAAGTTGCGGTCGCGGGGTGGGGCAGCGTTTGTGCCGGCAATGGATACCGCATGGAAAACGGGTGCCGCATGTATAGGCCGGCTGATTTATGAGCCGGCCCGTGAACTACTTAATGGAGTAGAATGCCTTCATGCCTGCATATTCCGCAGTGGTTTCAAGCATATCTTCAATTCGCATCAGCTGGTTGTACTTGGCAAGCCGGTCGGAGCGGCTCATGGAACCGGTTTTAATCTGTCCGGTTTCCAGACCCACAACCAGGTCGGCAATGAAGCTGTCTTCAGTTTCACCGGAGCGGTGGCTGATGATGCTGGTGTAGCCGGCCCGCTTGGCCATTTCCACTGCTTCATAGGTCTCTGTGAGGGTTCCGATCTGGTTCACCTTGATGAGGATGGAGTTTGCAATTCCCTTCTCAATACCGGTAGAGAGGCGGTTTGTGTTGGTTACGAACAGGTCATCACCAACCAGCTGAACCTTGTCGCCGATTTTATCGGTGAGGTCCTTCCAGCCGTCCCAGTCATCTTCCGCCATACCGTCTTCAATGCTGATAATAGGATACCGTTTCGCCCAGTCAGCCCAGTAATCTGCCATTTCGCTTGAGCTGAGTTTGTCGCCGGTGGACCATTTCAGCTCGTATTTGCCGCTTTCTTTGTTGTAGAATTCGCTGGATGCGGGATCCAGTGCGATAAACACATCTTCACCGGGTTTATAGCCGGCCTTTTCGATTGCCTGCATAATCACTTCTAGAGCTTCTTCGTTAGATTTCAGGTTGGGAGCAAATCCCCCTTCGTCCCCCACAGAAGTGGCGTAGTTCTTGTCTTTAAGAATTTTCTTCAGGTTGTGAAAAATTTCCGCAGTCATGCGCATTGCCTGACGGAAGCTGTCCGCACCCACGGGCATAACCATAAATTCCTGAAAGTCCACCGAGTTGTCTGCATGGGAGCCGCCGTTGATGATGTTGGCCATGGGAACGGGGAGGAGTGTGGTGTGGTAGGGGCCGAGGTATTTGAAAAGGGGCTGTCCGAGAAAATCGGCAGCTGCCCGGGCTGTTGCCAGAGAAACGCCCAAAATCGCGTTGGCACCCAATTTGCCCTTGTTTTCTGTTCCGTCAAGCTCGATCATGGTACGGTCAATTTCCACCTGATCCAGTGCGTCCAGTCCTTCGATTTCCGCTGCAACTGTATTATTTACATTTTCCACCGCTTTGAGGACGCCTTTGCCCATGTAGCGCTTTTTATCTCCGTCCCGGAGCTCAACTGCTTCATGTTCGCCGGTGGATGCACCGCTGGGTACTGCCGCGCGTCCAAAACTGCCGTCTTCAAGAATGACGTCCACTTCAACTGTGGGGTTACCACGGGAGTCAAGGATTTCTCTGGCCTCAACGTATTCGATTAAACTCATACATATCTCCTAGTAAATGGTGAATTTCCGGAATAAACCGGTATGCCGCTCCAACTTTTTGGAATTAGTCGGATCGGATCAGGGGTTTGCAGTCCAGACATTGCCCGGTCACCGGGGATGTTGAGTTCCGTTTCCGGTGACCGTGCTGTTCACGGGATTGAAAAGCCTGCCATGGATTGCTAACACCAATATCCGACAAACTATGGGGGTTGTCAAGTCGCCGTCCATATTCCATTGGACAGGATCATACCGGGCAAATTAGAATAAAGATAGAATGAAAATAAGCAGGACCCTCCATGTATTTCATGATTCTCTCCCGGATGAAGCTGTCGGTTCCCGACGTTTGAAAAGTACCAGTCTGCTCATCAGTGGAGGATATATTCAGGAATTGGGAGAGGGGCTCTTTGCATACCTGCCCATGGGTATGAAGGTGATCCGAAACCTCGCGGAACATATTACCCGGGAGTTTGAGATGCTGGGCGGGGAAGAGGTGCTGCTGCCCTTGGTGAATCCCGGGAATCTATGGGAGACATCGGGCAGGGATATTATGGTCTCCGATGAGATCACCTGGTTTGAAGATAAGAATAACCGGCTCCTCGTACTTGCGCCCATGCATGAAGAGGCCAGCGTGGAATGTATGCGCCGGAGTATCCGTTCCGTTGACCAGCTCCCCAGGTTTATCCATCAGTTTCAGGGAAAATTCAGAGATGAGGTGTTGAGTGAAACCGGGCTTTTAAAAGCCAGGGAATTCATTATGAGCGACGCGTATTCATTTCATCGAAGTTTCACCGATTTGAATAATTTTATTCCCAAGATGTTTGCCGCATATACGGCAATATTCACCGGTCTGGGGTTGAATATTATTACCGCCCAGGGAGCGGCGAATTTTGCCGGCGCCAGCAGTTCCTACGATTTTCTTTTGGGCCATCCAAAGGGAGAGGATGTACTGGTGCACTGTCCCGGATGCGGGTACAGTGCGAATCAGGATGTCGCAGTGGCCCGCCAGGAATACCATGCAGGCCGTCCGCTGGAGATGGAACGGGTGCATCATAAAAACTGCTTCGATCTTCCCTGTCTGCGCCAATCCCGGGGGCTGCCTGCCAGCCGAACCGCGGAGGCCAGGGTTTTTGCGACCCTCAGTGGATATGTATGTGCGGTGTACCGTTCCGACCGCTGTATTTCTCCGGACAAGCTGGCGAAGGTTCTGAATATCCCGATTATCACAGAAATGAATGAAAACGAATTAGAACAGATGGGATTCTCTGCATATGCCAGACCGGGAAGGGGGAGAAAAGCTTCCTCCGATCCTGAGGCATCGCCCTTCCTGTCCCCGTTACCCGATGGGGCTCCCGATCTGGAGCCCCTGGAGTTTGTCGTTGCGGTGGATAATTCGGTGGCCGAAAGCGCAAATCTTATTTTCAGCGGCGGAAAACCGGGGAGTTTCATTATTAATGTAAACTTCGGCAGGGACTTTGATGCCGATTTCAGCGGCGATTTCACCATGGTGGATTCCCCCGCCCGCTGTTATCATTGCAATACGGAACTGGAGTTGAGCAACAGCATCAAAATTGCCAGTATTTACCGGATCGGCGAATTCTATTCAAGAAAATTCGGATTTGTTCTGGAGAACCGTCAGGGGGATGAACTGTATCCTTCCATGGGTGCCTATGGTTTTGGTCTCGGACGCCTGATGGCCAGTCTTGTGGAAGCCCATGCACACAAGGACGGATATATCTGGCCCATGAATATCGCACCGTACAAGGCGGTCTTGATCATTGTGGGAAGAAGCGCAACAATCCAGGAAATCGGGAATAAAATTCATTCCCGTCTGGGACCGGAGATCTTGTTAGACGACCGGAGAATTCCCGTAATCCGCAAATTCAGGGATCTTGACCGTACCGGAATACCGGTGCGGATGATAATTTCGGGTCAGACACTGGATGACGGGAAGCTCATGATCTGTCATCGGCGTCTATGTCCCCCCCAAAGGGTGCAGCTGAACCATGTGGAAGCCAAGCTGCGTGAACTGGAAGATCTGGAGCAGGAGCGCTTCTCCCGGGGGAAACTCTTTCCCAAAGCCGATTGAATCGTAAAGAGGCATGTATGAACCAAAGCGCCAATCTCAGCAGCGAACTGGTGGATCAGATTATTTTCGGAATGGAGAACCAGGAGCACACCTATTTCCTGGACCTGGACAAGCTGGAAATTATCAGCGACAGCGAACTTGATCAGAATGTTGAAGATGGAGAAGGCTCCGGAGATCTGGTGCCCATACCTGGGTGGGAGTCTGTTGACGGATACAATCTCATGGAGGGGTTTGTGGCCGCTCTGAAAAATCCTTTGGCCCGGGAGCAGCTGCGCCGGATTCTTCAAAGCGGCCGGGGGGTGTTCAGACAATTTAAAAACGCCCTAAAGGAGCAGCCCGAAGTTGAGAAGCTCTGGTTCGCCTATAAGGACCGGGAAATGAAACGGCATGTCCTGGAATGGTTCAACACCATCCGGGAAAGCCGGGGATTGGAAGCATTGAAGGCAGAGATCCCGGAAACCGAGGACCTGGTTCTCAGCGACTTTGAAATTCATGAAATGGAAGACCCCCGGGAGCTTCAGGATGCATCCGACTTGGACCGGGCGATGTTTTCCCTGGTATTTGCCGATCCCAGGGAGGCCGCATACTGGTACTCGTTTCGAAGGGATCATCTTCCGCCCATTGACAGTCCCGATGAGGGCTGCATAGTTCTGGGGGTGTACAACCCCGGAGGGGAATTATGCGGGTTTCTCTGGGCACTTCATGATGAGGTTTCCCCGCGCAAAGTGATTGCACACATTCTCCAGCTCTATGTTGACCCCGCGTACCGGGGATTGGGGATCGCCGCCACCCTCCTTGAACACTATCTTCAAAACAGCAGATCTGAGGATATTCGGCAGGTCCATTTTGAAAATTGGGCGGGAGTGGGGTTTCTGGGGCCAATGTTGGAACGCCAGGGTTTTAGGGAATTCAGCAGGATATTCTCCGCTTTCCCTGACCCGGCATGATGTTCCCGGGGCGTTATTCTTCCCCGTTAACGTTCGTTCTGTTCTTTGGTTTCATTCTTCCATAAAGTCAGATGGAAGCTGGCTTATACGATAGCGCTCTGCGTCCCCGTGCAGCTGCGCCAGTTCTTCCATTACCCGGTCCGCCATAAATTGCTTGGGATTTTCCCCTTCGGGTGCATCCTTCCGTATTTCGGCCCTCCATGGTTTGGCTTCCCGCACATTTCCGGGCTGAAACACCATGCAGTCAGGGTGTACAAAATCCTCGCTCATACTGCCTTTGGTATTTACCCTTAGAGTATTACCGGCAATGGCAATGGGCAGGACATAATCGAAGCCCTTAATATATGAGTCAACTTCCGCGAGTCCCCGGCGGGTATCTTCACTCCCCGGTCGGTAGCGGGTTCCGGAGGGGAACAGTAAAATAATTTTTCCCGAATGTTTGGCCCGAACCATCTCATGCAGGGCTGCCATGTTGAGCTTTCGGGCTTTCGTCTTTTCCTCTTCATATTTTTGTGTGCCCATGAGCGGAGTTAGGCTTCTTGAAGGATAAATCACAATCCGGGTATAGGCTTCGGTGAATGCTCTCACAAAATCACTTTCCACGTTCAGTTTCATTCCTGCCATGGCTATAATGCTGTCGCCGATCTCCTCTCCTATGCTGTGCCGGGTCTCCAGCAGATAATAGAGGTTGGGAAGGTCGAAGTTACTGTAATGCTCCATAAGAATGAGGCAGGACTTTCCTTCCTGGGCGAGATTGTACAGCTTGGTCAATTCACCGAAATTTCTAATCTCGCTGCCCGGGAGCAGCAGATCCTGTACAATTTTATTGAGGATGCTTCGGTTTGATTTATTTGCTTCCTGATAGATGGCATCTGGATCAACACTGCCTGATTGCATGCTGTTCTGTACTAATTCTTTTGCAATATGTCCGTATTTTTCTCGAATGGTGGTCATGAGCTTCTCCAATTGCCATTTTGTAATATCCGGTGCACACTTATACATCATTCACGCGGGAAAAGAAAAGCGGGGAGATCCAGAAACCCCGAAATTCGGGGGCGGCCGGGGCAGAGTAGGCCATTTGCCGGTCAGGAATCGATGGAGAAATAGGAATATACACTCCCGTCAATGTCATGACTGGATTGAATATTCAGTGGATCCTGGATGGCCCGGCCCTTGTAGTAGTAGCTGTAGTGATAATCGCCGGGTAAAAGACGAAGCTCAATCTCATAATTCCCAGGATCCCTGGGGTTTTCTTCAAGGCGGTACATAAACGGATCCCAGTTATTAAAACTGCCGGCCAGGTAAATGGATTGACCGGGCTCTCCGGTATAAATAAAGCGCACCAGTTTCGCCCTTCCCGATGATGCCTCAAGAACCATCGGACTCCTGGGTCTCGTTTGCCGCTGCTCCGGGAGCCGGACTACAGACAGTTTTCTCCCGCTGAGTTTCCGGGTTGTTTCCGGATTTCTGGGGTCTTCGGTCCAAATTCCGTCTATTACATAGCGGTATCGGATGCTCTTCATCTCTTCGATTTCCCGGTCCACTTCAAGAAAGAGGAAGTAGACCCGGCTTTCCAGTTCGCCATTATCATCCCTGGTATCAAAATACTGCATCTCATGAATCCGGGAGAACTGCTCATGTTCGAAGGCAACTCCCACATAGCGGGGCTGATGACGCTGAAGATTGTTCTCATAGGTGAATACCAGCGAATCCGACGGACTGTGATACACAGGAGCCTGAGCTGCATCGAGCCCGGAAATAAACAGATGCCGTGCCAGTTCGTCAGCATGGAGGTCGGGAAATAACTGCATGCATATTAATAATGAGATGCCTATGATTATCTTTTTCATATGATACCTCGCGTAATCACCCGGTAATCCTGTATGATGAGATTATGATCTCCCGTGTCTCTTTACAGTAACATCTTCGGATTAATGCATCCCGAGCTTGAGATTTCATATTCAATGCCGAAAATACAGATGGAGAGGTAGATAAACGCAGCATGCCCAACATGGATTCTCTGGAACAGTTTAACGAAACACTCATCCAGACAGGGAACGAACCTGATGTTGCCCGGCAGAGGGGTGAAGAGGTGGAGTCTGTGACCCCGCCCTCTCCCGATGAATTTCCCTCCGCCACAGCCGGGGAGGCCGCTGCGGCGGGTGCGGACGATTTTTTCTCAAGCCTGAGTGAAAGTCTTGCCTCCGATGAAGATGAACCAACTCCCGACGGCCTCTCTCCTCCGGAGGACGACTTCCTCAGTGACCTTGGTCTGGAGGATGAAGAGCCGGTGCTGCCGGACTTCGGTGATGATACAGCCGGTGAACCAGAGGATTTCTTTTCTGAGTCTGATCAGGAACCGCCGACGGGGGCAGCAGGGCCCGATGAATCCGAAGATTTCTTGACCGAGTCTGACCAGGAAATTGCCCTGGACGGCAGCGACGACATCGATGCAGAGCTTGATAATCTTGAAAATCAGCTGGCGGAAATGGATTCACAAGACGAATCTATCCAGGAAGCCGATCAGTTCAGCGCTGACTTCGATGAAGGCTTTGATAACTTTGACACCATAAGCGGAGAAGATTTTTCCTCAGATTTTGACAGCGGGCCAGAGCTGGGAGAACCAGAGCCGGAAGGACCAGGCACGGAAGCGCCAGAGCCGGAACTGGCGGAAGAAGCTCCGGAAGAACTGTCAGCGGCCGCAGAACCCCCGGAAGATGGCGCCGGTTTTGAAGAATTTGAAGAACCTGAAGATGTCTTCGGCGGAGATTTCGGTCTTGATGAAGAGATTTCGCAAGACTTCTCCTCAGATTTTGACAGCGGGGCAGAGATGGAAGGGCCAGAAGAACTATCCGGTGAGCCGGAGAATGATCTATCTGGAGACCTTTCCCAGGATATCCCCGAAGAATTCGATGAGGATTTCGGTGGAGATTTTTCCGAACCCAACATAGAAGACGATCTTGCCGATCTTGAAGTGGGAGATATATCCGAGGTGCCCGTGTCCGGGGACGAGGATGATATGGGGCTCCCGGAAGAATCTGAAGATTTTCAGTTTGATGACAGCGAGTTTGAAGCCGCCGAATTTGATGATAATCAATTCGACACCGGTGATGAATTCCCGGAGACCTCTCCTGATGCCGATTTCGGTGATTTTGATACCGCCGGATCGGATTTTGAAGATCTTTCACCGGCTGAAGCCCCGGGCGGAGAAACCGGGCCGTCAGCAGGCGGGGAAGATTTTTCTGCGGGTCTGGAAGACTTCAGCGATTTTGATGATGAGTTCGACGCCTCGGATTTCGGTGATGAGTTCAGCATGGGGGATTTTGGCGCTGAATTCGGCATTATGGAAGATGAAGGGCCGGAGGATAGCTTCGCCCAACCCGAGGAGCAGGGACCCGAGGCTGCAAGCGGAGAAGGTCCCGAAGAAGCCCTTGAGGAAGCCTCCCTGGAAGATGAGGCCGAAGGCTACCAGATAAGCGAACAGGAATTCCAGACCCTGAAGGAAAATCTGAATCAGCTGCCCCTAAACCTGAAAATTGAGGCGGCCACCGTAGTTACATCTGGTGATTATCCCTTTGAGGATGTCCGGAAAGTAATAGACGGGCTGAAAGAGGGGAAAGCGCCCCGGGATCTTGCACGGATAGTGGGTAAGATCAGCGGGAAAAAGATTGAAATTCCCAAAGGGTACGCCAAACTCAGCGGGCGGGCCTTCGCCGAGGAGCAGGACAGCTTTGCCTACCGATTCCGGATGAATATCTGGCCGGTGCTTCGCCTCATGCTCTTCGGCACTGCCATGCTTGGTGCAGTGTTGTTTCTCGGGTACCGCTTTGTGTATCAGCCCCTCTATGCTCGGGGGCTTTACGAGCAGGGGCTGGAAAATATTGCCCTTCAGGAATACGAGCGGGGGAACAGGCTGTTCTCCCAGGCATATGATGTATGGCCGGTGAATTCACGGTATCTGGACTACGCCCGAGCCTTCCGGGAGGAGCGTCAGTTCGCCCTGGCCAGAGAAAAGTATGAGACCCTTCTCAGCCCCGGTGTTGAGCCCCTTAACCGTCGTGCCATACTGGAATTCGCCGATTTCAGCACCCTGCAGCTCAGGGATTACGAAACCTCCCTTGAATATCTCAACCGGCTCATTGAAGAAGATGTCTGGGACTATGAGGCCAGGCTTGGAAGGGGAGACAGCTACCTGGAATGGGGTCTCCAACTGCCCCCGGGGGAAATGCAGAACGATCGTTTCGAGAATGCACGGTTTGAATATGCCAGTCTGATGCAGGAACACGGTCAGCGGGATGAACTTCTTTTCCGGATGCTCAGGTACTTTATTCACACCGACAAGGTTGAAGAAGCTCTAAATTTGAAAGACTTATTTCTCAGCGATGAAACCGCGGAGATTGAACCCCGGGGTATGGCGGAACTGGGGGGATTTCTCATTGATATTGTTCAGGGCAGACTTGGGGATATGGCGAGTTTCGGAGAAAAGGATGCGGTTCAGAGCTATATTGACAGCCTGAAGGGAGAAGCACCCCGGGATAATCTGCTGAACGATTCTATCCGCGTACTGAACAAGGCGATGGCTGTGGATGATCAGATTGCGGACATCCATTATCACCGGGCAAGGTATTCGAGAATTACCGGGGACTTTCAGGATGAAATTACCGCCCTGAATAACGCCAGGGAACTGTATGAAGAAACCCGAAGAGAACGGCCCTTGACCCGCCGGGAAACCGCCCGGGAAATCGATACCTATATTCGGGAGGGAGAAAACCTCTACCGGCTGGAAGAGCTGATCAGCGCCGAGACCCGTCTTCGGGAGGCTGCCGGCCTCTACGAAACTGCTCTATCTGCACGTAAGGTGACCCCCCACCCGGATTTCGGCCGTTTGTATGCCCGGCTTGGAGACATCTACTATTATCATGCCAACAATTATTCGAGCGCCAAGGATCGGTATGAACAGGCCCGGGCTAATCAATATGCAAGCCTGGACACCTACGATGAAAACTACCCGGATCGACAGGATATTGCGTATAAAATGGGCTTTATCCATTACTTTCAGGCCAATGAGCTCAGGCCGGATGGTCAGGACGGGGTGGCGAACCGCCAGGAACTTCTGGATGATGCTATTGCAGAGTTTAACCATGCCATGGGTGCCGTACCCACGGCGAACCTGAACCTGCTGTACGCCCGGGCCAACACCCAGTATCAGAGGGAAAATTTCAACGATGCCGCAAGCATGTACCGGATTCTTCTGGACGAGTTGACCGCAGAACGTCAAAGCATATCCACCTTTCTATTGGAAGAGGATGACCGTCATAAGGCGCTTATAGATTTTCAGATTCGGGCCAACAATAATCTGGGAGTTACCCTTTATGAGTTGTATCGCCAGGGGGGTGAGCGGTCCCGAGACTTTCTTGCCCAGAGTCAGCTTTTTCTCAGTCGTTCCACAGAACTTGCGGAGAACATGGTTCGGGATGAAGAAAGTGCGGTGCGGGCTGACACCAAGCCTCTTGCCTTTCTCAATCTGAACCAGGTATTGGCCCCTGAAGGAGAGGCTGCTGTGCAGATCAACCCTGATATCCGTAAAGACCTTGAAAGACCGACCTTTTAGGGATATTTTCTTCTTATAATACTCATCAATTTCTCCGGGGGTCACGCTTTCATCTGCTGGAATACATCTGGGGAAAACGGGGGCGGCAATGACCTGGGCATTTGGCAAAACCCGTACATTCGGGAACAAAAAAGCTTTCCAGAATAGCTCCGCATTTTTTGAAAACGGGCCTTCCTGCCGCCCCGCTATACGAACCGCAATTTCACTTCCCGTTATCCTTTTTGCCATTCTCTTGTTCCCGATTCTGTCCTCCTGCCGCTCATTGGGGGGCGTTTCAGACAGTCACGCAGCTGCGCCCGCCGGAAGGGAACATATCACTATGCAAATTTTCATTTTCCCTGAAGTAATCACCCCTCATGAGTTCAGGGCCCGGGAATTTCCCGCCGGAGGAGGAATGGTGCTTCGGGTGGCAGACCTGAAAACGGTGATTGTGAAACGGGCCGGGGGAAGGCGGTATCGTTTGGGAAGAGAATCCAACGCCGGGAGCGCCATATTGGACAAGAATCCGAAACAGGCGGTTTTCCGACGAAATCTGCCCCCGGGAACCTACACTATTGTGGAGTTGATTTTCGATACAGACTATGACTATGTCCGGGGAGAGATGCGATTCTCATTTGTGATTACCGGCGGTAATGCCGGTAATCGGGAGGGCGCAGATAATTCCAGCAGCAGTCTTGAGACTGGAATTACAGTTGGAAAATATCTTTCCGTGGGTATGAATGTGGCGAACCGCCCATCATTTTATCTGCCGGTTTCGGGTACAACTGCCTATGAGAAGGAGAGTGAACCGATCCAGTTCAGATACCGCATAAAAACGCTGCAGAGTACCGATGATTATGAAAATCTCGCCCCCGGTGAAACGGATATAGATCTGCTGGCGGTCCCGCCGGGGATGGGCGCATCGGGGCCCATGCAGCGCATCACCAGATGAATCCGACCCGTTCTGCCTGATCCGGAAGGAGCGGATGCATCAAGGTATCAGTGTAACCCTGAAACGCAGCATGGTAGCCAGGCATGTGGGAAAACCGGGAGCGTACTTTCTCATCAGGGAGTGAAAAATCCAGCCTTGCCCGAAACGCCCGCCAAGCCGTCCATTATGCATACGTCGAATCCATAGATGATATTGCTCTGCATTTTATTTTCGGACTGGCCGTCGCCGGTCTGATTTCACTGCTGATCCCCGACGGTTTTCTGGAAGGCTCGGTAATTGCTTCAGGACTGCCCGGAATGCTTCTGATGGTGGTTGTCGGAGTGCCCATGTATATTTGCTCCACTTCAAGCATTCCGGTGGCCGTGGCCCTGATGGCGGCGGGAATCAGTCCCGGTGCGGCCTATGTGTTTCTTGTGGCCGGCCCTGCAACCAATGCGGCAACCCTGGCAATCCTGAAGCGGATGCTCGGACTGCGGCATGTTTTGCTCTATCTTGCGACTATCATTATTGGTGCGCTGCTTTTCGGACCTTTGGTGAACCTGGTATTTGCAGTAGGGGGCTGGGAGCCCGTCGCTGCATCCGCCGCTGAAACGGAGTCCCATGGATTAGGTCCGATTGAATATATGAGTGGTGCCGCTCTGGCACTGATGCTTGCTGCATTTTTCTACAGATCTCTGCGATCCAAACTGCGCCGCCGGGATATGGAGGCCGGAGGCGAAGCGGAGGGTACCCGGTCGGTAACTGTGGACCTGAAAAACGGAACTGCAAGGGTTCACGGCAATGCCGATAAAGACGCTCTTGGGTCTGCTGTGGCAGCCGAAGGCTATCTTGTGAAATAAACGGGACACAAAGGGGCACGCCGGGCAGTTGATCTGACGGCGTGCATGACATAGCGGCGGGGGTAAATATCAGACTTCGAACATCCAGCCGTGGGTGTCTTCCTCTGATCCGTACTGAATTCCCTTCAGTGTGTGAAGCATATTGGTGGTGAACTCCCCGATTTTTCCATTGTTGAATACGGCGGTTTTGCCCTGATGGGTGACCGATTCTATGTAACTTACCCCGGCAGCCGTACCGGTTACGAAACATTCCACCGCTTCAGAGAGCACCTCTTCAATGCTGATTCTGCGCTCTTCCACCCGGACACCCGCATCTTTCGCCAGCTGCATGACGCTGCGCCGGTTAATTCCATTGAGAATCCGGTTTTCCAGAGCAGGGGTCACCAGGCTGCCGTCTTTGAGCAGGAAAAAGGCGTTGCAGCTGGATCCTTCCTCTATATAATATTGTTCCTTATAATCCAGAAAGATGGCTTCCATGTAGCCTTGGGCCATGGCTTCTTTTTTTGCAAGGGTGGGGATAACGTAATTGGCGTTGCATTTAATCCAGCCGGTTCCATTGTCGGTGGCTCGCACCCGGTCGGTGGTGATCGCCTTGCTGGATGCATCGGGGTCAAAGTAGGAGCCCACCGGCGTGGTGATAATTACCACATAGGGATGGCTGCTCAAATTCAGCCCGATTCCCCCCTCCGTCCAGCTGAACGGGCGGATATATATTGAATTGGCATGGAGAAAGTTATCCTTTTCCCATGCATTCTGATATTCGGGGCGGAAGCCCAGCTTTTCGTTTCGTTTCACCAGCTCCCGAACTGCGGCCAGAAATTTTTCCTCGGGAAACCCGGGCATTTTGAGCCCCTCCATGGATTCCCGGAAGCGAAGGGCGTTCAGGTCGGGGCGGAACAGTTTCAGGCTGCCGTCTTTCTGGGGAAAGGCTTTCAGGCCTTCGAAACAGCCGATTCCATACTGGCTGGTGTAATTCACCATGGGCAGTTCGGGGAAACTGTTCCGGCTGCCCATCAGTTCTTTGTGGACGGCCTTCTCCATGGCTGCTTCTTCACCGGGGCTCTTGTGGGGCTTCTCCACGAAATGTTCTCTCCAGCTGCCGTCTTCGGCAAACTGTGAATTGTATGTCCAGGGATACAGGGCGAGGGTAAAACCGGCTGCCATGTGGAACCTCCTGCAGGGTCTGCGGCCCAGTGTTTTCGCCCGAAGGCGGATAGTTCATCTGGCGCCGGAAATAGATCGGTAAATAATTGTACGCCCGAAGCATCCGGCGGTCAATAAAAGTTTAATATATTGAACCGAGATAATGCTGATTTTTTTCAAAAATATCAAAAAATACCTGACTATATCACTATTGAACGCCATTTGAAAAAACTTGACACCTTTTATAGGCGATTGCTATACTGACTTTGAAATCCTAAGAATAAGGGGAGACCCCTGTTTTCGTAGAAGACAGTCCCCTGTACCTTCAAGGAGGAACTTAAATGAAGAAGTTCAACCTACTCGTAGCACTGCTGCTGGTGGTTAGCCTGGCTTCCGCGTTCGCACAGGACGAAGAAGCAGCTGCACCCACCCTCGGCGGACTCCACGGAGTAACCGGAAGCGTATCGTTCTCTTTCGGCGATTCTGATCTCTCTGATGATGTCGGATTCGGCTTCAGCTCAACCAAAGACGGTTCAACTACTGCAGATGTAACTGCCAGTGTTGCAACCGATGCAGTTGAAGCAGGTGTAACCGTTAGCCTGGTACCCACTATTACCAAAACAGCCGGTGATTCTGATAAGTCTGCAAGTGCAACTGCAACCAACATTGCGCTCGCTCAGGATGCCCTCGCTTGGTATCTGGACAACAACGATACCGATGACTGGACAATCCCCACACCGCTGGAAGAAGCAAACTGGGAAGCTATTATCGGAAACACTGATGTGTACACCGAAGCAGATGGCTGGGCGGATGACTTTGCCAATGACGACTTCAACATCAACGATGAAGCAGATTGGGAAGAATTGGCTTCAATCGCCACCACCGTTATAAGCACAATTGAAGGTGAAATTGCAGCTATTGCACCTACTCTCACTGGCCTCGGTTACAACATCGGTGACGGTTGGTACATTGACCAGTTCGGTCAGCTTGTTGACGCCGATGATACCGATGGAGACTCTGTAGTCGTAGAAGCAGAAGAAGATGCTGCCAACATTGATGTACTCAAAGCAGAACTCGCTGCAGTAGAAGCTGCATACTCAGACTACTTTGATGCGGTATTCGAAGCTTCCAGCGACGACAGCTGGGCAGCAGAGTATCCTGTAAGTAATGCTTACTTGAAGCTCAAAGCTCTCTTTGGTGTTGTAGATGTAACCTTTGAAGTAAACGGGAAAGCCGTTGCAGTTGGTTCCAAGTACACCATCACACAAGAAGATGCAAACCTCGGTGTAAGCCTCGGTCTTACTTCAGGTGTGGTTGAAGGTGTTTCTGCCAGCGTAATGTACACTCTTGCTGAATCAAAAGCTGCTGTAGGTGAAGACTACGAAACTCTCGCAGTTGAAGCTGCTGATGGTTCCGACGCTGTTTCATCTGTTGAGCTTAACGGTGGTTATGCAACAGACATGTTCAGTGTTGATGCAGAACTTGGTCTGGTAGATTTCAATAATCTTGCCACCAGTTACTCACTGCGCGGTGGTCTGAGCCTTGCTGACCTCTTTGGACTTTCTGTAGGTGCTGAGCTCTCCGGAGCCGGAAGCGATATTGGTGTTGCAGCAGAAGTCGGTGCAAGCGTTATGGGAATCGCTCCCTCTGTAGACTTCCGTCTTATAAGCGGTCTCTACGGTGATGGTGACACAAAAGAAGACGGAACTGCTCTTGAGTACTTCAACACTGCAGATGAAGACAACAGCTATCTCGGTCTTGGCCTCTCCGTAGGCACTGCTGACCTGATCGGTATGAACCTGGCAACCGTTAGCGGTGGTCTTGGTCTGGTATTCGGCGGCGGAAATGACTGGAATGCCGGTGTTGATTTCACATTCGCAGACTTCGGTGCTCCTGTAACTGCAGGTTTCACCCTCACAAGCCTCTACGACAGCACTCTCACCTGGAAAGCTGATGCAGGCGTAACTGTAGCTGACATCGCGTTTGCTGCGTATCTCGTCGGTGATGAAGCCGGAGATAACCTGGTGTACGGTGTATCTCTCGACTACACCTACGACGTGCTTGGCATCGCTGCCGGATTCACCTCTGACAAAGATGGTGTTATGGCAATTGATGTAACTGTAAGTACTTCTTTCTAATCAGTTATTAGGCACAGCTAACAAGAAGCCCGGCTCCCTGAGCCGGGCTTTTTTTGTCTGTCCAGCGAAGCGAGGACATACCTGACCGGTTGAAAGAAGCCGGTGTCGCCCCGTTCAGGGAGAAGACAAGCTGAATATTTAAGGCTCAGCTGACAGATGAGTTCGCAGTATTGAATTGGTTCCGACCTGCGAAGGACAATAATTGACTGGCGGATAAAACTGGAATGTACCTTGTCCATGGTGACAGGCGGCGTGCAGAAGGATTATCTTGAGCATACTATGGAGTTAGCGTAATCAGAGCTCAAGCAGTATCGTATGGGAATGGTGCGGTACAACCAACTGGAGCAGCATCCTGGAATCCGTACACAGCAAGTGTTTCTGAGGTAAGCGGAGCTTGAGAATTTAAAAAAGCAATTATTGTCACTAAAAGCGTAACAAAGAATGAGGAGGAGAATCCTCTCCCCCTATATCCTTTTAGATTGATGCTGTCACTCCGGGTTCTGGATAAGATAATTGACTACCAGGCGGTCGCCCAGGCTGGAGAGTCCCCAGGGAATGCCCCCTTCGGTAACCCGTGTGTCGATTTCATCCAGGAGATCTTCACCGCTGCTGGAGTATGTGCCAGGCTGGATCCGTCCGCTGATTTCCGGCGTGGTACGAACATAGAGAAACCAGTTTGTATCTTCAAATTCGCTCATGCCCATGAGCTGGTAGCCTGAGCCCCGGTATTCTTCCATGGTTCTTGTGATTTCCAGCATTGCAGGTTGGGATTCCGCCGCACCCCAGCCGTCAGCCTGGTTGTCCGTTTCAATAAAAATAACATAGACCCCGAAACGGGAGACGGAGAAGCCCATGGGGAGCCAGCCGGCCCTGAGATACTCGGAAAACTCGTCCTCCAGCTCCTCAAGAGAGCGGAAATTGTGAAGTCTCCAGTTATACACTTCAATGCTCGGGATAAAACTGTACAGCACAAAAACTGAGCCGTCTTCCGCAAGTTCCAGCCCAACCGGGACATATCCTTCGTCGATGGTCGATTTTATATCTCTCTGAAGTTCCATGACATTATAATCATACATTCCCAAAACCCAGCTGGGGCTCTCAGCAATAATAGGAAGGGCGATGATGAGAAACAGGACAATAATACATATCGGGCGTCTGACGTTCATGAAAGTTCTCCTCACATTCTCGAATACGGTTGATGATATTATGCATATAGAAAGAGACTCATCAACAAAACGTTACAGCTGGAAATGTTACCGGTAAAATATCTCCTGAAGGTTGACTGAAGAATTGGCGGAAAAAAAAGTGCTGCAGACCAAGCAGCGGTGCAATTTCCCCGGTCTAGAAGACAGAATACACAGGAGGTGCATTATGAGTACAAATCTGAATTCGGTGTTGCTGGACGGAAACCTTACCCGGGATCCGGAGCTTCGGGAGACAAGCAAGGGAACCTCGGTCTGCCATTTCGGTGTGGCGACGAATCGGTATTATGAAGTAAACGATGAGAAGGTGGAGGAAGTCAGTTTCTTCGATGTGGAGAGCTGGTCCAAGCTGGCGGAAGCCTGCGAGAAGCATTTGAGCAAGGGCAGGGGAATCCGGGTAATCGGCCGGTTGAAACAGGATCGCTGGCAGGATCAGGAGGGAAAAAACCGAAGCCGGGTTAAGGTGGTTGCGGACCATATCGTATTCAAGCCGAAGATTTCTAAGAGCGAAGAAAAAGAGGACAGCGAGGAAAAGGAGATTGAAAACGGTAAGGAGTATGATCTTCTTGAGGCGGAGGAAAGCCAGGCCGCAATGCTGTAAAAACTTTTTGCAATTCAGTTCTTGACCCGCATATTTTGTTCTGCTATATTTGAAAGGTCTATGAATAATTATGCAGCGTCACAGAATCTTATATTCTCTTCTTGGTGGTGGCTCGGTTAACGTCCGGGGACCAGTCAAGAACGGCGCCCTGGAGATTACCCAGGGATGCCGGTGCAAAGAAGCCGATCATCCGCGAGATGACCGGCTTTTTTTAGGTCCTCCCTGGGATAACGCAGACGGTGCGGTGACCATGGAGGCAATATGAATAATCAATTGGTGAAGATCATCAGCGGCGATACCTTCACCCCCCTGTCCCTGGCAAAAAAGCTCAATGCCCGGGTGATTCTGGAATCGTCCACCTATCAGAAAGGGCGGGAGCGCTATTCCCTTCTGATGATTGAAGAGGCGTTCACCATTACACAGCGGGGTGATGGCATTTTTATTTCATCCCCCCGTCCTTCTGAAGGCGAGGGAGATCAGTCCGGTGCGTCCTCCCGGGGGCCTGAACGGCGAATTCGCAGCAAGGCCCGGGATATTCTGGATGTGCTGAAATATTTTGCCGATCAGCACAGCTCCATGCACCAGGACTTTCCCTTCCCGGCCGGGGGAATCGGCTATTGCAGCTTCGAATTCAGCCGATTTTGCGACACCATTCCCTTTTCCACCAAACCGGATGAACTGGATCTCCCCGATGCATCCTATATGTTCGGTCACAGCTTTGTGGTTTTCGACCACTACACAGACCAGTTGTATCTTATCGCACTGAATTATGCGGAAAAGCACATTAACCTTGAAAAAGCTATCGCCCGAACCGAGCGGCGCATTCGGGATTTGAATTTCAACTATCTACAGGATGAACAGCGCAGCTATTCGGTTGAGGAGGTGAGCGCTCCTGGTCATGAAGAATCCTACAAGGAGATGGTGGAGAAGGTCCGCAAGGAGGTTGTGGCGGGAAATCTGCTTCAGGCGGTTCCCAGCCGGCGTCGGCGTTTCAAAACAGATATGCCGGCTATTGAGGCGTACCGAACTCTCCGGCAATCCAATCCATCACCGTATCTGTTTTATCTGGACTTCGGCGACTATCAGCTGTTCGGAGCAAGTCCTGAAGTGCATGTGAAGGCCAAGGAAGGGCGTGTGAAGGTGCGCCCCATTGCCGGGACCCGCCGCCGGGGCGCAACGAATGCTGAAGATAATGCCCTGGAACGTGAGCTTTTAGCCGATGAAAAAGAGCGTGCGGAACATCTTATGCTTGTGGATCTGGGCCGGAACGATTTGGGCCGGGTGTGCAGTCCCGGTTCGGTGCAGCTCAGCGACTACATGATCACCGAGCGCTATTCCCGGGTGATGCATATTGTCAGCCAGGTGGAAGGGGATCTTGATGAGGGGAAAACCGGTATTGATGCCCTCAGGGCAACCTTCCCCGCAGGGACGGTAAGCGGTGCCCCCAAGATCCAGGCCATCAGGACCATCGATTCCCTGGAGCCGGTTCAGCGCAGATTTTATTCCGGGGTTGTCGGCTATGTTGAGCCCGGCGGCGATCTGGATACCTGTATTGCCATCCGTTCTGCACTCTACAAGGACGGGATTCTCAACCTCCAGGCAGGCGGGGGAATTGTGTTTGACAGTAAACCGGAGCGGGAACTGGAAGAAACCCAGGAGAAAATGTCGGCCCTTCTGCGGGCAATCGGGATTCAGGAGTAAGCCATGATTTGCATAATAGATAATTACGATTCGTTCACCCATAATCTCTATCAGTACTTCCGGGAGATTTGTGATCATCAGGTAAAGGTGGTGCGCCACGATGAAATTACCCCCGAAGAGCTTGCGGATCTCAAGCCAAGTCATATTGTAATCAGCCCGGGTCCCGGTCGACCGGAAAATGCGGGTATCAGTCTTGAGGTGATAAAGCGCTATGCGGGAAAAATCCCCATTCTGGGGGTGTGTCTGGGGCATCAGGCTATCGCCCAGGCATTCGGAGCCCGGATTGTTCAGGCCCAGAGAATTGTGCACGGCAAAGCCGAGGGTATTGAACATGACGGAAAGGGGCTGTTCCGTTCAATTCCCAAGTCGGCTCCGTTCACCCGGTATCATAGTCTGGCGGTGGAGGAATCCACCCTGAACGGCGATTTTGAGATCACTTCCCGCTCTCCCGACGGAGAGATTATGGGGATCCGCCACAATGAATATGTCCTGGAAGGGGTGCAGTTTCATCCCGAGTCCATTGCCTCGGAAGACGGTAAAAATCTGCTGAAAAATTTCATCAATTACCGGCGGGAGCCTTTTGTAGCCAAGGATCAGCTGATGAAGATCATGGCCGGCGAGCATATGAGTTCAAAAGAGGCGGAGGGCTTCATGACCGAGCTCACTGAAGGAAAGCTCAGCGATATCCAGATTGCAGGCTTCCTTACCGCCATCAGCACCAAGGGAATTGTTCCCGAAGAAATTGCAGGCTGTGCCAGGGTGCTCCAGAAGAAACGTACTCCCATCAGTTCAGACCTTCCTCTGCTGGATACATGCGGAACCGGAGGTGACGGACTGGGCACCTTTAATATCAGCAGTATGTCCGCCCTAGTTGCCGCAAGCTGCGGTGCATCGGTGGCCAAACACGGGAACAGGGCGGTGAGCAGCAAGAGCGGTTCGGCGGACTTTTACCGGGAACTGGGCATAGAGATAGATCTTAGCGCAGGAGAGACCCAGACGCTCCTGCGGAAGAACGACTTCGCCTTCCTGTTTGCGCCAGTGTTTCACGGTGCCATGCGATACGCCGCCCCTGCAAGAAAAACCCTCAAGGTGAAAACCATAATGAACCTGCTGGGACCTTTGGTGAATCCTGCAGGAGCCCACTATCAGCTGATCGGCGTATACAGTGCGGCGCTGGCGCCGGTAATTGCCAAAGCGGCGGTTATGCTGGGGATTAAGCGGGGAATGGTGGTTCACGGGTTTGACGGGGAGGATGAGCTCTCGGTAACTGGAAAGTCGCTGGTGGTTGAGATTCTGGAGGACGGGAGTCTGAAGGAATATGAATTTGACCCCCAGGAAAGCTGCGGAATTCCCAAATATTCTCTGGAAGAGCTGGCCGGGGGCGACGGCAAAACCAATGCGGAGCTGGCCCGCCAGATTATCGGCGGACAGGGTATAGATGCAATACGGGATGCGGTGTGTCTGAATGCCGGAGCTGCGCTCTACATTTATGGAATTGCGAAGAGCATTGCCGACGGTTTTGCCAAAGCCCGGGAAGCGCTGAAAACCGGGGCAGTGGCGGATAAACTCAAAGATACGGCCTACCTGGCACAAAGGATCCGTGAGGGGCGAAGCTGATGGCTGCTGAGATTCTTGAAAAAATTGTGGCCTCCCGGCGCCGTCGTATAGCCCGGGAAGGTGCTGACCAGGGGCTTTCGGAGCTGTATCTCCGGGGCGGGGCGAGCGGCAGCCCCCCGGCGGGGGCTGCCCCATTTGTCCGCAGGCCGCTGGTGATCTGCGAAGTGAAGCGGCGCAGCCCCTCCCGTGGAGATATTTCCCGGGAACTGGATCCTGTAGAGCAGGCCGCACACTATGAAAGGTCCGGGGTTGGCTCGGTTTCAGTCCTCACCGAGCAGGATCATTTCGGCGGAAGCCTGGAAGATCTCATCCGGGTGAAACGGGCGTACCCAGGTCTGGCTGTGCTGCGTAAGGATTTTCTGTTGAGCACGGAAGACATAGAGGTCAGCTACCGGGCGGGTGCCGATGCAGTATTGCTTATCGCAGCCATTCTTGAGACCAGAAAGCTTGCACAGCTGCACGGCCGGGCACTGGAGCTGGGAATGACCCCCCTGGTGGAGATCCACGATGCGGGAGAGCTGGAGCAGGTCCGGGAGGCAGGGGTTCGTCCTGAGCTGATGGGAATAAATGCCAGAGATCTTCGTACCTTTCGGGTGGATATGCTTGGTGCTCTCAAGCTGAGAAAGGAAATCGACTGGGACTGCGACCTTGTATTCGAGTCGGGAATATTCTCACCCTCCCAGGCAGCCCATGCGGCTGCAAGCGGCTTCTCGGGAGTTCTGGTTGGAGAGGCGGCGGTAAAGCAAGCGGATCTCCCAGGCCAACTTGCCGGGGGACTTGAGCATCCGGATCATTTCCCCCAGGCAGGAGCAGGATTCTGGGGAAGTCTATTGGAACTCAGGGGCGGATCGTGGCTGGGCGGTCTTCAACGGAAAAACGGGGCAGGAAGGCCTGTGGTGAAAATCTGCGGGATTACCCGGCGGAGGGATGCCGAGTTTGCCGCCGCTGCAGGTGCGGATCTCCTGGGGTTTGTGTTCGCAGACAGTCCTCGGAAGGCCTCCTACGCCCTCCTGGAGGAGCTCAGGGACCTTGATGTTCTCAAAGTGGCGGTGGTCACCGGCGAACCGGATCAGTGGCTGCGGGACGCCTGGAGCCGGGGACTCATAGATGTATTTCAGTACCACGGAGATGAAACGCCCGGGGAGTGCCAGGAGCGCAGGCTCCCGTTTTACAAGGCACTCTCTCTTCGCTCAGAGGCCCAGGTGGATGAAATAATGAGCTATGCATCTCCCAGGGTACTGGTAGACGGTTACAGCAGCAAAGCCCGCGGGGGGACCGGCGCGTCAATAGGGGAGGAGCTTGTGTCCCGGGCGGCGGCCCAAAAGCCGCTGTGGCTGGCCGGAGGATTGAATCCGGACAATATTGCTGCAAAGATACGGCGCTTCTCGCCGGAGCTTGTGGACGTTTCCAGCGGGTTGGAAGCGGCTCCGGGTGAGAAGGACCATGAAAAGATAACCCGCTTTTTTCAGGAGATAAATCGTGAAGGTATACAATAATTATTTCGGCCAATTCGGGGGCCGCTATGTGGCGGAAGTGCTGAGGGGCGCTCTGGATGATCTTGAAACGGCATTTGTCGATGCCATGAGTGACAAGGAATTTCTGGACCGTATAACCGGTCTGCAAAAGGAATTTATCGGCCGCCCGACCCCCCTTCTCTATGCGGAAAACAGCAGCAGGGAACTGGGCGGTGCACAGATTTTCATAAAGCAGGAAGGACTTGCGGCCACCGGAGCTCACAAGATAAATAATGCCCTGGGCCAGGCACTGCTGGCAAAGCGGATGGGGAAAACCCGGATTATTGCCGAAACCGGAGCAGGACAGCACGGTGTAGCCACCGCGGCAGTATGCGCGAAGCTGGGGCTTCCCTGCAGGGTGTACATGGGGGAGGTGGATATTGCCCGGCAGCGGCCCAATGTCTTCTCCATGGAGATGTACGGCGCAGAGGTGGTACCTGTAAAAACCGGCAGCCGAACCCTCAAGGATGCGGTGAACGAAGCCCTGAGGGACTGGGCCGGCAGTTTCGATGACACCCATTACCTCATTGGTTCCGCCCTGGGGCCCAGCCCCTTTCCCGACATGGTGCGGGAATTTCAGGCGGTAATCGGCAGGGAGCTGCGCCGACAATCCGAGGAACAGATTACTTCCAAGGGGCTGGATCTACAGGCCCTTGTAGCCTGCGTGGGCGGCGGGTCAAACGCCATGGGCTTTTTTGCGCCTTTCATTGAAGAAGAACATCCCAGGCTTATCGGCGTGGAAGCCGGCGGAAGAGGCACAGGAATCGGCGAACATGCCGCCCGGATGACAGTGGAAGCCAGTACCGGAATCGTACAGGGATATAAATCCCGCTTTCTTCTGGATGAAGACGGCCAGGTGCAGCACACCCATTCCATTTCCGCCGGTCTGGATTATCCGGGAATAGGACCTCAGCTGGCCCACCTGGGAGAAACCGGCAGGGTTGAATTCCATGCCGCCCGGGACGATCAGGCTCTGGAAGCCTTGAAGTATCTTGCATCCAGGGAGGGGGTGATCTTTGCTTTGGAATCTGCTCATGCGGCCTGGTACGGAATAGAACTTGCCAAAACCCTGAAGCCGGATCAGGCCATCGTAATAAATATGTCCGGCAGGGGTGACAAAGATATTTTTATTACCGCAAAAGCCGTGCAGCCGGCGGTATGGTCCCAGTTTTTAGAAAGTGAAATTCAGGAAATCCGTAACGGAAGTAAGAGCCCCGAGGCAAGCCCCAATGCAGGTCCTAATGCGGGCCCCGAGGCAAGCAATGCATCCGAGACCGGGAGCACAGCTTCAGTCCAGATCCCGGAAGCCGGGAAAGGAGATCCCTCATGATAGAATTAATGGCTCATATGATTCCCTATTTTCCAGATGCGGAAATCAGCAGGCAGGTTGCCCTGCGGATGCTGGATGCGGGTACCAAGTATCTGGAGGTTCAGTTTCCTTTTTCCGACCCCAGCGCAGACGGCCCGGTCATTGAAGAGGCCTGTCAAAAAGCCCTGCAAAGCGGATTTAAAGTGGAGAAGGGCTTTGAGTTTGTTTCCAGCCTCATGGAAGAGAGCCCAAGGCTGCAATCCGGAGATGCGGAGCTTTTTGTGATGACCTATGCATCTCCGGTGACCATTAAGGGGGTTGAGAGCTTCGTTTCCCGGGCTGCTGAAGCAGGGGTCAGGGGCTTGATTATCCCCGACCTGCCCCCCGACAGCGATGAGGGGCTGTATGACGCGTGCCGTCAGCAGGGAATTGAAGTAATACCGGTTCTCGCCACCAGTTCCCGTCCGGATCGGGTGGAGTTGGCTGCCAAGCACAACCCCAGGTTTATTTACTGCGCGTTGCGTAAGGGAATTACCGGACAAGACACGGTGCTGGGGGAGGAAAATATCGCATTTATTGAGAAAGCCGGAAGCAGCGGTGCGAAGATTATGGCCGGATTTGGAATTTCACGACCTGAACAGGTGGCGGCGCTTCAGGGGCACGCCCATGCGGCAGTGGTGGGAAGTGCCTTCCTCAGAGCCATGAAAGCTGCCGGGGATCAGCATGGCGGCCGCCTCAATGGAGAAATTGCAGGAAACGCGGTGTCGGATTTAGTTTCCAGCCTCCTGGGAAAATAATTGACCCCTGGGGGAGAATCATTTACTCTTCTAGAACGCTGATTTCCAGGAGGAACGCAATGAGCGATCAGGTCACCTTGACAACGGAAAATTTTGAAGATGAAGTCCTCAAGTCAGATATTCCGGTGGTTGTTGATTTTTGGGCGGAATGGTGCATGCCCTGCAGAATGATCGCACCGGTGCTGGAAGATCTTTCCAAGGAATACAGCGGTAAAATTAAAGTGGGTAAATTGAATGTGGATGATCATGGAGAGGTTGGGGCCAAGTACAACATTATCAGTATTCCCACCCTCCTGGTGTTCAAAGACGGACAGTTGATCAAGCAGCACGTGGGGGCAGCACCCAAAGCCACCATCCAGGAGCTGATCTCTTCGGCAATGTAATGTTTCGCAATATTATACTTTCCCGGTGATTTCCCGTACAGGGACCGTTCTAATAGGTCCCTTTTTATTTCCCCTTTTGTTACGGTTCATACACATCCTGACAGTTTTCATAGCCGAAGCTGCTGCTGGAAGTGGGTACTATGTGCCAGTCGCTTTTACCGTCAGTGTCGTTGAATTCCAGGTCTCTGCAGATGCTCCGGGTTGATGTGGAGTCCTCGCTCCGCAGGCAGTCTTCAGGGATAATCTGTTCCCCCGAGTATTCCCAGGCCCCTGATCCGGCCAGCGCATACATCACTCTCTGTGTGTAGGACGTCCCAAAGCTGCCATAATCCTGATCCTCTTCGTAGCTGCGGTTGCTGTATAGCACTGCATCCACCACCTCAGCGTCCATTGCAGGGCTAGCATATATGCTCAGCGCCCCATTGGTGTCGCTCAAGCCCTGATCCCCCTCGACCCAGAAATCCCGTACATCGGCAATGGCATTGGCTGCGTACGCGGTGTTGCCTGCTATTTCCGGGGTATCTCCGTATTCATCTATTTCCCCCGGAGCATCGTCCGAGCGGAAATGTACGATCAAGTACTCACCGGTCTCCACTTCCTGATCCTGAAAACGGATTACCGATTTATGATCCCTTGCAGAACCGTTGTACACCGTAATTCCACCCAGATTACCCCTGCGAAGAACAAATATTTCGACCTTCTCATACCGGCTGCTGCTATGTTCAGTAATAAATTCACTGATGATCAGATCTGCCGGATTCCCGTTCACGCCATAAAAGGGCAGCAAAAACCATAGCTCATTTCCCGCGGAATCTTTCACCCTCCCTTCAAGGGTGAGCTCCTCACCCGGTGTATCATCACCGTTTAATGACAGCCTGAGACTGCTTTCTTCAAGATGTTCAATTGCGCTGATCCCGAATCCTCCGTGGGCGCGGAAATTCTCCACATCGAAATCGATCCCTTCGTTGAAGTTAAGGATGAGAATACCTTTCCCAGGCTGTTCTAACCCCGTATAAAGCGGCGGCTGAAGGTCCTTCATGCCTCTGATCCCCCGGAAGAGGGGAACACAGGACAGGAGCATCAGAAAAACCGCCATGCTGAACATAACTTCCGATGCCCGGCGGCATAGTGCAGCCATACTATTGCGTTTCATATTTCCACCCCTTCTCCTCACATGATTAACCGGAAAAATCCAAGCCCTGCTTTGCCCGTCGGGGGGAAAGAGGATATAATTTAAATGCTGTGAAGACGATGCGACGTTTTTCTGAAATCGATAATGCAGCGGAGGTTGGCATCAGCTATGTCTGAAAGAACAATCGCGGATATGCTCTTCAAGGGAGTACTCGTAATGGTGCTTCTGATTTCACCGAATACCGTAATCAGTGCCGCACCGCCTGAAATTCAGGCTGTAGAAGGTTACCTCATATCCTCCCGAGGACCGTTCTCCGGATTAACCCAAAGCTTTGAGTACATCCGCCGGAATGTACCCTCAGACAGACGCTCTGTCCAATTGCCCCCAATTCTTACCCCGGATTCGGAGCCTGTGCAGGACGAAGCAGGGAAATATCACGTTGCCCACTATGAATTTATGGATACACAAATCTATGTAATCGCTTCGAATTCTTGGGATTCTTCGGAAGGACTTATTTCCGGCCGTTTCCGATGGCGTACAAATGATGAGTTGTGCCCGGGGAGGAGTATTCAAACCACATCCGGCGGATCTCATCTGGCGGTTTCAATGGATGTCACCGGGGCAGCATACCTTATCCTGTTCCCCGATACCATTTTTGACATCTGCCGCTTTGTTGATGTGTATCAGCCACTGGTAGAATTTTTTAATCCCGATGGAATCCAGGAAATTCCGGTGTTCCCTGCCGTCCTGGGAGAGCTGCCCTGACTTCGCCGGCTTGAGCCTGCCTCCTTGAAGAGGGGGTTGAATGGAAAAAAGGGTAATTGAAATTCTCAGCATTCCGATACTTAACATATGTATTTCACAGGGATCCGGAACAGGTTTCTACTTACCCTCGGGGCTGTTTTTCTCCTGCCCACGCTGAGTGCACAGGATCTCGGTATATCAGTGGATGATCTTCGCATAGAGCAAAGCCTGGAAGGCGGGTATTACCTCTATGTAAGGAATAAACCGGATATCCAAAGCGTTATTCTCACAGAATCCACCGAGGACCCCGAACGGGAAGTGGCCAGCTATACGTTACGTAATCCCGAGTATCACCCGGAAAACGGAGATGAGAGACGGATTCTGGATGGAGAAATTCTCGAAGATGACAGCCTGCATTTTCTACTGGATTCCACCCCTGTTCCGGATGATCAGTTCGGATCGGCTTTTCGAATCTTTATTCCCTATGTTGTGATTTACGGATATGAGTGGAGCCGCCGGGGAGAAATGCAGGTATTAGACGGTACATATCTTAGTGTGAGAAGTTTTGAACTGCCGTATGCCGATTATCGGGGGGCGTTTCAGGATAATCCATTTATTATCCGGGTTACTCAACGGCCGTCTCCCGGACCTCCGGAAGGCAATTATATGAAGGAAACCGTTGAAAGCTTTTCCCGGATTGCCGAAGATACCAGCGGCAAAGTTCTTTATTCCGATGGAGAAGAGGACATATTAACCCGCATCGAAGAAATTCTGAGCGATGAAGAAGGCAGGCAGCTGGATCTTGTCATCGCCCTGGACAGCACCCAGTCAATGGAAAATGACATGCCGTTTCTCAGAGACAATCTGGGTGATCTTATCGACCGTACAACCACCGGATTTGACAGGGTGAGAATCGGATTTGTCTACTATCGGGATTATCTGGAAGAATATCTGTACCGAATCAGTGACTTCCGACGGGGAACTGATGTGGTGACCGATGTTCTCAGCAGAATTCGCCCCGCCGGAGGCAGGGATATCCCCGAGGCAGTGAATGAAGCCTTGTATGCGGCCTTACGCAACTTTGCCTGGATTGCCGATAACAGAAAGATCATTCTCATCGGCGATGCTCCGCCCCATCCCCGACCCAGAGGGAAAATCACCTCCGAGATGGTCAAGGAAGAAGCGGAAATTCAGAATGTGGCCGTGCATGTGATTATTCTGCCCCACTAAACGCAAGCGGCCAGCACAAACGCTGAAGCATTGAATTGCAGAGGCAGGAGCTGCAGCGTTTCAGCCCTCTTCCTGAGATTCTTCTATCTTGTTCAAAAGCTTTCTGCTGAGAACCTCCACCCACTGGGGAAGGACAGCTGGATCCTCTGCGGATTCATAGCGGGCTAAAATGTCAGTGAATCCCTGTTCTGCCTGCTCAAATCGGTCAAGCTTGTAGTGAATCAATGCAAGCTGGTAATCCGCTGCGGCAATATTCCCGTCGTCTTCTGGAAAGCGCAGCTTGAATTCTTCGAGATAATACATGGCTGCATCCCAGTTAAGATCATCCATATATTCCTGGGCTCTCTGAAAAAATTCCTGCTTGCTCAGATCTTCCGGTATCTGCTCCGGAACGGTCTGGCATGCAGTAATAAGCAGAACTGCGGACAGTGCAATAAAAAAAAGGGCGGTACTGAATAATCTGTGCTGATTCCGTGTGCCCGGAACGTGATTGGGGTGCGCTTGAATCATATGAACCTCATTTGAAATATCAATGTTACTGTTGAAAGTCTATCCGATACAAAGGACAATTTCAGGAGTTTACAGGTTACGGATATTTCACTGCTCCTGCAATAGTTCCGTACTTTTCTGCGTGGATCTTAGAAAACTTCGAAGCTTTCGGGGTCGTACTGTTCATCCTGCCCGGGAAGACTGTGTTTTAGCTCCCGTAAAAATTCCTCCGGGTCCCCCATAGGAAGGTATGCGTCGCAGCCTTCCCGTTCTCTCCGGGAAACGGTGAAATACTTGTAGATTTTTTCTCCACCCTGCTGTTTTCGCCACTTGCCGGCGCTGCAACGCACCCTCAGGCGTTTGTGATCACCCTGGTTGTCCACAAGCAGTTTGCAGTTTGCGCAGTTGGCACAGAAGATTTTCGTTTTTTCCGTTTTGGACATCATCGGCTTCTTGTTTCACGTTATATGATGAATCGGATGGATTCACCAATATGCTCAAAAAGTGTAACATGACCCCCATACTGGGTCAACTCAGCAGGCGGACTCCCGGGTTAACGGGCCGATCTCCGAGTCAGCGGGCATATCATCGATTCAACGGGCCAATTACCGGGATTTTACCAGACCTGAAACTCCGGGTGCTCATCCAGAATGGGAATCATGCTGTAGCGTCCGCCGATATGCTCCAGGCGGGTAATTTTATTCAGGGCTGCTATTAACTTGGCTTCTTCGACCCTATGGGTGGTAATTACCAGGGGGATGGGGGTGTCCTGACTTTCCGGAATATCCGGTACCTCATGCTGAAGCACTGAACTCACGCTGATATCATAGTCGGCCAAAACCTTGGTAACGCCGGCGAGAATACCGGCTCTGTCTTCCAGCTGCAGTCTGATGTAGTAGCGACGGAGAATATGATCTGCAGGGGTGAGTTTTGCCTTGGGACTGAGGTCCGGCCAAGTCAACAGACTAGTGAAGAGGGCGGGGTAACTGCCGTTGGCAATGCTTAATATATCAGCCAGCACCGCGGAAGCGGTGGGGCTGCCGCCTGCTCCCCGGCCGTAGTACATGGTGTGCCCCACGCTGTGACCGTATACGCTGATTGCGTTAAACGCTCCGCTTATCCAGGCCAGGGGATGATCTCTGTTGATGAAGGCGGGCTCCACCCTGAGGAAGCTTCCCTTGCTGCTGCGGGTTGCAGATGCAATGAGCTTAATTACATATCCCATTTCAGAGCCGAAGGCAACGTCCTCGGACTGAAGGGTATCTATCCCTTTTACTGGAATTTGATCCAGAGATACGGCTTCCCCGAAAGCCAGACTGCCCATTATTGCAATTTTGTGGGCCGAATCTGAACCATTCACATCCAGGCTGGGATCTGCCTCAGCAAGTCCGTTTTCCTGCGCAAGCTGGAGGGCCTGGGAGTAGCCGGTGCCGTTTTCAATCATCTCTGTAAGAATAAAATTGCTTGTTCCGTTTACTATGCCATATATTGCATCTATGTTATTGGCGGTGAGCCCGTCTGTGAGGGCTCGGATAATGGGGATTCCCCCTCCGCAGCTGGATTCAAAGGCGAGGCTCACACCATTCTCCCGGGCTGTCTGAAAAAGCTCCGGTCCGTAATGTGCCAGGAGAGCCTTATTTGCGGTGACAACGTGTTTTCCCGCCTCAAGGGACTCTTTAATGAGTGTGCGGGCAAATTCAAGCCCTCCAACCAGCTCCACCACGATCCGTACCTGTTCATCCTGGAGAATTTCCCGGTAATCCATACTTATGAGATCGGAAGGAACACCTGCGTCCAGGGCGCTTTCCCTGCGCCGTACGACCACTTTCTGGAGATATATATCTGCGGTACTTCTGGCCTTTCTGGTTTCTCTGTCATTGAGCAGCAGATGGGCGGCGCTTCCGCCCACCGTGCCGCAGCCTACAATAGCCACGCCCACGGAGCTGTGTTTAATCGTTCCGGAACTCCTGTCCACAAATACCCCCTGATGCATATTTATTACATCGAATTGTATAAAGCTCCAATCTATGCGTTGGGCAAATGACTGTCAAGACCGTCTGTTCATGCTACAATTCAGGTGATGATAGATACAATGAGCCCGGAAGAGTTTGGAGCTCTTCCCTGTGTTTTTGACTTCGGGCACCTGGATTCTGATTGGGGACGCTCCCCCTGGCTTCCTCTGCCGGTGATATGTACCCTTTCAGAAGGAGGGCAGTCGGCAGAAATGCTGAGCTTCAACCTCAGCGGGCCGATGCCGGAGGAACGACCCGGGAATAGTGACAGACTCAATATATATGTTGTGGGCTGTAATTCCAGAACTGAAATGTACCGGCAATGGTTTCGTCTGCGGAAGAACCGTATCGATTTCAAGGGGTTCGGGATTGAAGAAATATGCAGAATTCAGAGGGAGCTTGAGAAGCACGCTGTGGATATTATGGAACTGCAACCCCTGATTCACCGGGATCAAAAGCTGTTCTCCCATATTAATGCCGTATGTGCCTTGAGCAGCGACTGGTTTTGGTGCATAAGCGAAATGAAACTCCCCTGGTCCCATGCCCTGAAATTTTCCTCCTTGCCGTCCCGCCTTCTCCGGAACCTGAAGGCGGAATACCTTGAGCGCAGTGGTAACGCTAAGCTCACATCTTCCGGACTTAGAATTCATCTGCAGCTCCTTCATGATCTACAAAAGAGAGGTCTGAGTGAACCAGAGTTGGTTAAGCTTCAACAGGCCGAATTCAACATTCCCGGCTCCCTGCAGATGGCCCGAACCCCCCATTTAAGCAAGCGCAAAGAGAAGCTGCAGAGCATACAGGCATCGACGCTGAAGCACAGCGGTATCAGCATAGCTCTTCCGGACAATCTCGAAGGAGACCGGATCCGGCTGAGCTTCTCGGTGAGAAACGGCGCCGAGCTGAATAACAAGCTGACGGCTCTGGAAAATCTGACTGAAGAGATGGATCACATTGAACGAATTTTATTTGAATAATATCTCCCGGATCTACGTTCAGCGAAGTGTAGAGAATCTCCCTGCCACCATCCGGGGCCTTGAAAAGCTTAAGAACATAGGGATCGATCAATTCCGGGTGGTGGAAGACCGGAGCGAGATTCCCAGAGAGCATTTGCGCCAGTCAACACTCTACCTCAGCTCCGTCCGCGGGGAGCCTCTGGGGCATTGTCCGGGCAGTAAGGGTCATATTTGCTGTAACTATCACACATTGGATCTTTACATGGGCTGCTCGCTGGGATGCAGCTACTGTGTTATGCAAAGTTACTTGAACTTCAGCCCCATTACCATTCAGATGGACACATCGCCGATGGTCCACTCAATTCGTCACCTTGCTGAACAAAACCCCGGCAGACAGATCAGGGTGGGAACCGGTGAGGTGGGGGACTCCCTGCTGTTTGACCCTCTCTTTCAGCTGAACGGCGAACTGATGGCCGGGTTGGCGGAGATCCCCGGTCTCATTCTGGAATTTAAAACGAAAACCGACTATGTGGATCATTTGCTGTACCTCCCCGGCGGCCGCTCAACGGTTATCGGGTTCTCCCTGAATACCGAAGAAATTTCCGCAGCCGAAGACGGCTATTCGGTAAGCATTCACCGAAGATTTGAAGGGGCCAAAAAAGTGCTGGATGCGGGGATGAGTGTGGCCTTCCATTTTGATCCCATGATCCGTTCCGGTGATTGGGAACGGGGCTATGAGCTGCTGTGCAGGAAGATCCTGGAACTTCATCAATATGCAGTGGAGCGCGGTGAAGACCCGGGAAACGGGCTGTGGCCTATTGCGTGGGTCAGCATGGGTACTGTACGATTTACTACAGCCCTGAGAGATAAAATTGCCGACAGACCCTATTTGTACGATGAATACAGCAGAGGCAGGGACGGGAAATTCCGGTATCTGCAGCCGTTGCGGGCGGATTTGTACCGATTGATACACCGGAATCTCCAGCCTCTTCTGCAGGGTGAGCGTCCCCTTCGCCTCTATATGTGTATGGAAAGCGATGCCATGTGGCGGCATGTCTTTGGTCAAACTCCGGCCCACATTCCGGAGCTGAATCCGATTTTTCAACCTCTCAGGAGTGTTGTATGAGTAGAGGAGTTCTACATGAGTAAAATCCGTTATCTGGTTTTGATACTGTTTTTCGCGGCATATACCGGTCTTTGGGCAGATGCTGATGTGATCGGGGAAATTCTATTCATTGACGGAGATGTTCAGATTTTTAGAAACACCCAGGAACTGGATCGCCCTGATTTTGGTGACCGGATAGAAAATCTGGATCAGATAATCACCGGCAGCAATGGAAGTGTGGAAATTGCCGTGTACCCGGAAACAGGTATCCACGCATCCATAATCGTTCAGCCCGACACCAGCATGTATTTCGACATTACCGGTTTGCGGGAAGAGCAAAGCGGAGCCCTTGAACTGCTTACCGGCAGAGTGGACCTTACGGTAGCCCGGCTCAGCGGGCGGAACCAACTGGATATTCGCACCGGATCTGCTGCTATGGGGGTAAGGGGTACGACATTCACCGTGAGCTCCACCCTGGGAGGAGATGTACTGCTTACCGCTGGGGAAGGGCGGGTGGAATGCAGTACCGCATCAGGTGAACGCTTCTTTGCCTTCCCCGGAGAAGTTGTGGAGAAGCGAAGTGATGGAGCCTGGCAGAACCTGAGCGTCGATCCCGAAGATCTGGAAACATTCCGCGACAGCTGGATATCCGAGCGAATAGAAGCTCTGGACGCCCAGGCAGCCAGGGCTATTGCCAATTACGCAGCAAGATATCTGGATCTGCGTGACAGATTTATTGATGCCTATGTCCGGCTTATGAATAACCGGGAAGTTATCCAGAAATGGATGAACGAGGACCGTATTGGTCGTCTTGGAAGTAGAAGCGACCGGCTTCGGGAGAAACGGCAGATAATCGGTGCGCTTATGAATATCCGGGGCGTACAGTTTATGTTCGAGAGGGTGTACTACCGTTTGGTCCAGCTTTCCCAACGATACCCCGGGGTGAATGGAAATGTGAATGTCCGTCCCGGCCTCTCCATCCGGAATTTTTACCGGCAATTCGAACAGGATAGTGAAATGCTCAGCCGAAGAATGCGGGAAGTACGCTATATATTGAAGCTGTATGCGCTGCGGAACGAAGGTCGCACGCCGTTTGATGACTTTATGTCTGGAGGGTTTGAAGAGGAAGATGATTTCTTCGGCAGTGATGGTGACTTTTTCTAAAAAGGCGTAATGTTCCCTCCAGCCACGGTGTGTTGGTACCCGAATGACCTGCACCCTTCCGCCTCAGGGTATTTCATCGGAGTATTGATGCAAAAAAAAACAGCCTTTGGGAGAACCCCAAAGGCTGTTTCTGGTTTGAGTTAAAAGCTTAGTCCAGATTTACCGCATCATCGGTTTCCAGATCGAAGAAAATCACTTTTTCCATATCAGGTTTGAAATGTGCGGTATCACCCACGTTGAATGTGATATGGGGATCTACACGGGCAATCATCTGATGTTTGTCGGTGCTTCCGTATATGTGAGTTTCGGCACCCAGGGGCTCGATAACGCCGACTGTTACAGCCATTGATTTACCGTCAACCGCCTTATCGCTGTACACCAGATCTTCCGCCCGGTAACCAAACACCATGGATTTACCCACATAAGGTTTGATCGCTTCGGCATTCTTTCCTTCGACGTTGAGCTTGAAGGTTCCTTCGTCAAGTACGATCTTGCCGCCTTCTTCCTTCACTTCAACGTTCATAAAGTTCATTGGGGGGGATCCCATGAATCCTGCAACGAAACGGTTCACCGGTTTGTTATACAGGGTCAGAGGGTCACCAATCTGCTGAATAATTCCGTCTTTCATAACAACGATTTTATCGCCCATGGTCATAGCTTCAACCTGGTCATGGGTAACGTAGATCATTGTTGCCTGAAGGCGGGTATGCAGGGATGAAATTTCTGCACGCATCTGTACACGGAGTTTTGCATCCAGGTTTGAAAGGGGTTCATCGAAAAGGAACACCTTGGGATGCCGAACGATTGCGCGGCCTACGGCAACACGCTGTCGCTGACCACCTGAAAGCTGCTTGGGACGACGTTCCAGCAGTTCCCCGATTTCAAGGATTTCAGCTGCTTCGTCCACACGCTTCTGAATCTCTTCCTTGTCGTATTTCCGGATCTTCAGGCCGAAGGCCATGTTATCGAATACGGTCATGTGAGGATACAGAGCGTAGTTCTGGAATACCATGGCGATGTCCCGGTCTTTCGGGGGAACATCATTCACGAGCTTTCCATCGATATACAGCTCGCCGCTTGAAATATCTTCAAGACCGGCAACCATTCGAAGAGTGGTAGTCTTACCACAGCCGGAAGGACCGACAAGGACCACAAATTCCTTGTCCTGGATAGTGATGTTCGCATGTTTTACTGCATGAACACCGCCATCATACACTTTGTTGACATTTTTCAGTTCAACTGTAGCCATAAGATGGGACCTCCATCATTTTATCTTATCGATATTATGATAGGTGCAATTATATGAGCTGTCAATCAAAAGATTATGAGCTTCTATGGCTGAAGCAATTCTAAAAATCAGCGATATCTGCTGTTGAGTTTGTAAAAACTGTCTATATCCGTTTCCAGATCTGCGCTGCTCACCTCACCGGTGTATAGGTAATCCCTAAGCCACGGATAATACACTTCCCGGCGCACACGGTTCCAGAGATAATCCGGTATACCGGGAAAAATGAGATCTTCCATGGGTGGAACCGAAAGCTCCGGTCCGGCTGCCATGACAGAGAGAACCCGTTCGTTCACCAGCCGGCTGCTGCTGAAGCCTATAAGGAACCCCATGGGGCTTTCATCCCGTTCAATTTTGAAATCTAGATATGAGCTTTGAATTCCGCTGCTGAGAATCTGTCGCAGGAACCGGAACGCTCTGTTCTTCTGTTTGCTGGAATCAAGAACGGCGGCGTACAGGATCGGTTGGATAACCTCTGCGCCCTCCTCTGAATACAGCCATGTATAGTTGAATTGCCGAATTCTTGACGGACCTGCTGCAAGGTGTTCACTGAGACTGCCGAGAGCGGAGTAGATTCGACCTGCTTCCATATCCGCATGATCGGCGGAGTATGCAAAAATGCTGTTGAAATACAGCTGTGCCTGGGGAAGCTGTTTGATCTGTGCCAGTTCACCGGCGATTTTCTCAAGAGCTGTCTCCAGTTCCGGGGCGCTGGGAATGGCACCCCGTACGGATGTTTCCCGGCGGATGAGAATATCCAGAAAACGGATGTCTCTCAGGCTGGAGAAGCCCATTTCCACGTAATTTTCACCCCGCAAGCTGGTGTAGTCCTGCGCAAGGGTCAGCAACTCGTTACTGCTGATGCTCTGAGTGTCAGGCATAGCGGCTTCCATTTCCCTGCTGAAATACACAATCGGCAGATTGAACGAGAGGGGAACTATTCCCAGGCGTCTATCTCTCATAAACGCCCTGTACGACCCCGGGTAAATATCAGAAAACACAAAACTGTCCCTGGCGGGCTTCAATGCCTCCCAGCGCCGGAGTGGATAGGAGTGGACAAAGGGGGAAAATGCCGGGTTGGCAATACTGCTGCTGATGATGATATCGGCCTGACTCCCGCCGATGGCCGCGGACCGGTCGGCTTCAACGCTGTACTCTATTCGAAAATTCTGAATATCAGATTCGGCCCTGATGTACTCGAGATAATCCGCCGCTTCAGGATTATCTGTGATGATGGTCAGGGGAGGGGAGAAAACGCCGCAGGAATGGATGGCTGCGGCGGCGATGATAACCAGAAGGAGAATCCGTCTCCCTTCAACTTTCATGGAGCTCCCTGGCGGTGGTGATGATCTCTGAGTACAGGGTATCAATTTCGTCCTGATCTACGGCCGCAAAGGCAATGCGGAGATAATCCTCTCCGATTGCGATGCTTCCGATCCCTTTTTCCAGGAGGGCCAGGCGCAGTTTTTCCGCCGACACTCCTGAGGTTCGGAATGCCATAAAGTATCCGGAGTTAAAGGGCAGGGGACTGAGTATGGCGGAAAGCTCCTCTCCCCGGCTCCCCTGGAACTCCCGGTCCAGAAGGCTGCGAACTTTTTGGTAGCGCAGTTTAAGATCTTCTGCGGCAGCCTGTTTCTGGGAAGCATACTCTGGATGCTGGAGCATCTGTATTAAGAGATTTTGACTTAAGCCCGGGCAGTTGGATACGGTGCCGCGGATGGAACCCATGAGTTTCTGAAGCATGGGGTGAAAATCCCTTTCTGTCATACCTTTAGATGCAAAGGTCATGAAACCCACCCGGAAGCCCCAGGCGTACTCCTCTTTGGTGGCTCCGTCAACTTTCAGGGCAACTACATTTTCATGGAGATCGGAACAGTCGGTGAACAGACTCTCCTTGCGGATATTCTCTTCGTAAAAAAGGCCGAAATAGGCGTCATCATGGACGGTGAGTATGTCATTATCCTCACTGGCGGCTTCAAGAATGGCAGCACTCAGCTGCTTCGCCTCCTCCTCTGTGGGGCTGTATCCGGTGGGATTATTGGGAAAATTCAGTAAGATGATCACTTTTCCCCGGCCGCCGTTCTCCCTGGATGCCTGAAGACTGGCGTGAAGCTGTTCCTTGAATCCGGAGGTGTTCAGGGTTCCCTCTGAGGTGAAGAAGGGAAAACCGTCGATAACCGCCTCCCGGCGTTCGCTGAGAATGAGTTTGTAATTTCCCCAGAACATGTCCGGCACAATGACCCGATCACCCGGATTAACGAATAATTCCGCCATCTGAAAAATTCCTGATGTGAGGCCGGCAACAACCATAGGAAGCGTGGTGCTCTTGCCCCTAAGTCCCGGATTTCGTTTCAGCTGCTGTTCCCGCCACAGTTCCCTCAAGCGGGGAATTCCTCCGGTGGGAGCATACGAGACCGCTTCGGCTTCACTTAAGGTGGGAAGCATGGAGTCAAGAAGGGGCAGAGCGAAGGGTTGTCCGTCTTTATATGCCATTCCGATGGTGGCATTCATGCGTTTAGCCTTTTTTTTCGCTTCTGCGCTCTGTGCAACAATGCCTTTGGGGAAGAACATTTTCCTTCCCAGTTCAGAGAGCATTCTGTACACTGCTGTATGTTGGATCGCCTCGTTTAATTCGTTTGCCAGTGGATTCATAGGGGAAGAATAGCAAGATGGGTGTTGATTGACAACTGGTTGGAATTCTCTTACTGTAATTATCATGGCAAGCACATCGGGAAATGATGAATCCGGGGCGTTTAATGTCCTCAGTTGGATTCTGAATGTTTTTACCGGCGGGAATGATCCCGAGCGGGAAAAAAAGCGTTTACTCAAGCAATTGGGGAAGGATCTTTCCCGGGGAAAGTATAAATTTTACAAGCCCAGAGGATCTCAGGCTCTTCCGGGGCTTGGAAAGTTTTTTTTCGAGATATATAAGATAACCTCCAGTGCTGCCACTCTCCTGAGAAACGCCCAATCAAGTACTGCTATTCGTGAGATGTGTGTGGAATATTTCATGACCGAAAAACAGCGGGCATTAGCTGCATCCTTCGAAGAATCGGCCATACGGGAATCTGCAAAAACCATGGATCCCAAAGTACATGCTTCCAAGCTGAAGGACGATATGGTGAGCTTTTTCAGCAGCTTCGACAGCGCTTTGGTGAATCAGGTTGATGGAGCCTATTCACGGATCCAGCAGCTCATAGCGTTTGTAAATTTCGATTACTATTTTGTCCTGAAAAAGTTTGACTCCTCCTTCCAGGAGGGGAATGTAAGCGCAGCTCCCAAGCAGGAAGCCATTAATGCCGATTATGTAAGTGACGATATCAAGGATTTTCTTGAAGTTATGCTGCCGCTGGATCGGGAGGGTGACTGGAATCAGGTTTTGGATATTCTCGCCCAGTACAAAGGTGTGGAGGTGGTGAACCGCCAGGCTTGGAACCGTCTCATGAATGCGCTGAAAGGTATTGTGAACTCAAATGTGCTTACCATGATCGTTCAGCATATAGACGAGGACCCCTACTGGACGCCCCAGATGGAAGTTACCAGGGGCCGGATCATAGAATCGTACTTGGAGACCCTTCGCACCAGGACGGAAAACGTTGTGCAGAAAATTCTCTCCGAGAAGCGGAATGCCAAGGTTGAAAAACTCTGCGTTGCAGTGTTCGGGTCGAATCCCACTCCCCGTATGAAGTTTTATAATGAAAAAGCAAACATGATGTTCAGCAAAAAGTTGAATGTTGAATATCTCTACACAACACCGATGAACTATCTCAAAACCTTCCTCCTGGATTTCTTTAAAAAAGATATCCGGGAGCTGGAGGATCTGCTGTTGGTGAGGGGCAAGTGGTCCACAAATGTAATGTCCCAGCAGATGTCCGACGCATATTACCGGGTTTTGGAAATTTCCGAGCAGTTGCTGCAGTTTGACGAAGGATTGAACGAAGAGGGTGAGCTTGGGGCCCGATTAAAGCGTTCCCTTGCCCGGGTTGTGGACAGGGATCCGTCAACCGCCCGGGGTGTTCAGACCATGGTGAAAGAGATCAATGATAACGCCATCCAAATCATCAACGAAGCTGCCAGCAATCTTATCTCGTTCGGAAAAAACCTGAAGAGTCTTATTGAAGACTCTGATAGAAAAGACCATGAGCTGATCATCAATTGGAAGGAACTTGAAAGCATGTCTGAAACACCGGTGAAAACCCGGATGTCCGATGCATATAAGAAAATATATTATTTCATCCAGTTAATGCAGATGTTCGTGAAACCGGGAAAACCTGAGGCCCCGCCGGTGTGATCTGCTCGGCACCGGCAATTCACCCCGGCCGCTGCCCCGTCCTTCTGCGGAACCGTGGAATAGTTAGCTCAGCTCCTATTTAAGGAAACTCCCTCCAGCTCCAGAAGAAATTCCTTAATTTCCCGGCCACGGGCGGCATCTATCCGGGATAGTGAGTACTCCCCCAGACCGCCGTTTTTCGGCACGACCCGGTGACAGGGTATGACGATGGGAACAGGATTAATTCCCACAGCCCGGCCCACCGCCTGGGCGGCATATTTTCTTCCGATCTTTTGAGCCACCTCACCGTAGGTCATGGTGCTTCCGAACGGGATTTTTTGAATCCGTGCCCATACGTCCATTTGGAAGTCAGTTCCTTCCAGCACAATATCCAGTTCGAAATGACGCAGCCGACCCTGGAAATATTCCTCGAGCTGATATGCCAATTCACCGCAGGCATACCGGTTCTCCTCCACCCGTGAGTCGGGAAAATCATGAGAAACAGCCGTGTAACTTATGCGGAGGACGGCTCCATCCCGGTCCACGGCAAGGTGGAGGGGGCCGATGGGACTCTTCATACTATGGGTGAAAACAGTGGCTGACGCATTATTCGGGTTCATCCTTTGTATTATACGAAGGCTGGAGCCGGCTGTCCAAGGGAGAAAGGCTGTGAGCCGCTTAAAACTTCAGGTGCAGGCCGGTGAATCCCGGAGAAAAGACCATACTGGAGACATCCGGTGTATAGCTTCCGTACTCATACGCCTGCAGGGAAAAACTGCCCTCGATGGTTATTGCCATCCCGAAACTGGACAGAACCAGACCGGAGTAGAATGGAATGTAGTGCAGCCGTTGAGCTCTGCGCAGTTTAGCTTTTGCATCTTCCAAGGCATCGATACTGCCGCTTCCCTGGAACGATTCATATTCCGCCAATGCTTCGTTCAGAGGGTTACGGTTTACTGCTCCCCAGATGGTGATACCGCCTCCGGCTATGCTCATGATGAGACCGGTCAGCATTTTCTGCTCACCGGTGAGCCCCGGTCCAGATGCATCTGCGGGTTCCTCAATCGGGGTGTCATCCTCTTCTGAAGCATCTTGAAGGGGAGAAAGGCCGGGGTGCGCCGGCAGGGACTGGGGCATGAGAAGAAACGACATCATCAGTATGGCCAGTGCAGGGCGTATCATTATGAGTTATCCTCCAGCTTGATTTCCGGAAACGGCGATTCCCACTGCCAGCCGGTTTTTCCTTCCCGACGGTAGTGTTCCAGCCTTCGAATACTAATTTCGGCAAAAATCGGATCTATATCAAGGGTGATGCAGCGCCTTTCCAGCCGTTCTGAGGCCAAAAGGGTGGTTCCGGCATGAGAAAAGCTGTCGAGAACCGTATCGTCCTTGCGGCTGCTGCTGAGTATGACCCGTTCCATTGCCTCCAGGGGCTTTTGGGCATATGCTCCGGGTACGTTTTCCTCCCTGCGGTAAAACACCTGTTGAAGGTCGACCCAGACATTTCCCGGACGGATATACTCGCTTCTGCTCCGTTGTTCATTGCTGAGCTGATTTCGGTAGTAGCCTTTCAGAATTCTGGGGATATCTGTATACACCGGCTGAAAAACCGGCTTGCCTCTGGTGTAATACAGCAGTTCCTGACGGACGCTCATCCAGTTTTTCTGTGTGCCGTATCCCCGCTGATTCCGCATGGTAATAAAACTCCGGCTCCGGAGGTCTTCGAATTCCCGCATCATCAGCATAAATTCCGGAAGGGGCTGAAAGTGATCGGTCTGGTCGGCCCCCAGCCAGATATAGAAATTCAAATCCCGGGCACATACATCCAGAAGGGCCCGTACCCAGGATTCACTGAACCGGATATAGGCGTCGCGGTTGCCGGAAAACAACTGGCTGCTGCTGCGCCCCCCCACTTTGAAATTATACGGCGGATCGCAGAGGGCCAGTACCGGCCCGGGGGAGTTGAGAACCGGCCCCGGGGGGGTGAGGCGGGATGACCTGGTAAGGGACGCAAGAAAAGCCGGGTCGCATGCATCCCCTGCGGCCACCAGATGTCTTCCCTGAGGATCTTCCCATACCTCACCGGCCTTCAGCCTGCAGTGGGGCAGGAGAAGGGAGCGAAGTTCAGGGGATGTATCCAGCCGGGGAAGAGCCTCTTTCATTGATCCTCGTTCAGCAGCTCCAGGTGAATGCCTGAATTTTCTTCCTTTTCTTTACTTTGAATCATGCTGAGAAGCCTATGGGGAAGAAATGCAGTGAGAATTACATCCTGATCCCCGTACTCCGTTTCGAGCACTCTGCCTTCTCTGTGTGCCAGGGAGATAATGTCACCTTTGCTGTGGTTCATGGTCAGCCGAACCTTCTGGAGTGTTTTGGAGATCTGGGCTTCCACTGCCTGGGCCAGCTCTTCAAACCCCTCCCCGCTTTTCACCGAGATAAACAGTGCCCGGGGATAGCGTTGACGCATGAAGCTTTTCTGATCTCCCTGGGCCGCATCGCATTTATTGAATACCAGAATTTCCGGTTTGTCCTGTACACCGATCTCTTCCAGCACCGATCTGGTGGTTGAAATATGCTGATGCAGGTCCGGATTGGTGATATCAACTATATGAAGCAGAAAATGGGCAAGTACCGTCTCCTCAAGAGTTGACCTAAAAGCATCCACCAAATCGTGGGGCAGTTTCCTGATGAACCCCACCGTATCTGTAAGGAGCACCTCCATACCCGAGGGCATATGGTAACGGCGTGTGGTGGGATCCAGGGTTGCGAAAAGCTTGTCTTCCACAAGAATTTCAGAATCGGTCAGGGCCCGGTGGAGGCTGGATTTTCCCGCATTGGTGTAGCCCACAATTGCTGCGGTGGGAACGGGAATGGATTCCCGCTGCTTTCTCAAGGTTGATCTCTGGCTTTGAACCTGTGCCAGTTCCTCTTTCAACCGTGCGATTCGGGCTTCCACCAGTCTGCGGTCAACTTCAAGCTGAGTTTCACCCTCACCGCGAGTTCCTTTCGCCCCCCCCCGTTGCCGGGAGAGATGGGTCCACAATCGGCGCAGGCGGGGCAGACTGTATATAAGACGGGCCAGTTCCACCTGGAGTCTCGCTTCCTTGGTGTTTGCCCGTTGGGCGAAGATTTCAATAATTACCTGATGCCGGTCTATAACCGGCTTTCCGCAGAGTTTCTCCAGATTCCGCTGTTGACTGGGTGAAAGATCGTCGTCAAACACCACGTAGTCGGCTTCCAGGGCTTCCGCCTGTACGGATATTTCTTCCGCCCAGCCGCTGCCGATAAGGTATTTGGGCTGGGGATCCCGTACCGGGACAATAAACTCCCCTGCGCTGATGAAGCCCAGGGTTGAGCACAGGCCTTCCAGTTCTTCCAGATGATCTCTGGCTTCCCGGTCGCTGAGTTCCTTGCCCCGGAGGGTTATGAGAAGAGCCCGCTCTTCTTTTTGCTGTTCATATTCTATCATGCCCTTCCAGTATACCCCGGAGAAGGCGTTCTGAGTAGCGAGGCAATTTAAAAAATCCGAGATTTTTGAAATTGCCTCTTGTGCGTGGGGTATACTGGAACTTTTAAAGTCATGTGGAGCTAAAGAATCATTGCGGAACGGGCCCAGTCATAGTGATTCTGCCGCAGGGTTTCAATATCCGGCATGGGGTAGAACAGCACCTTTTCCCCTTCTCCGACATATATTCCCCGGTTGATAATGTTGTAGGAAAAGCTCTCGCTGTGGCTGCGCTCCACATTTTTGTTCATTTTATGGGGATCATCCAGGACCGATTGGATACAGTCTTTGAAGTGGTCAAGATTCCGGTCATAGGTGGAGCCAATGTTACCGGTTTTTTCCGGGTTATCCAGATCGATGGTTTTCAGGTCTGCAAAAACCACTTTGGGTACAGATACCTTAACCTTTGGGTTTGTCATGTATGCCGCAAATTCATGGGGATCGAGACGGCTTACAACAAGCGGATTTATGGGGCATAGCTCGTTGTATACATAGTACTGAGCGTCTCTGGGGGCGGCATATGCCTCAGGCTGAATTTCCAGGCTTCTTCCGTCCGTGGTCACCAAAAACATGGACTGCATCATATCCAGCGGGGTGTGTTCAAGACTCCGGTACACCGATAACCATACGGAATTTTTCGGCCGTCCGTCGTCGTGGATAACACAACGCTCTTTGGCGTATTCCCAATCGAAATACTCACCGTAATTGCCTTTGACCTGAATAAAAATAATGCGCTCAAATGAACCGTTTGTTTTTCCGGTAGCCATATAGCTGCCAAAATGCCGGGGCTCAAGCTGACTTGCGATTAATGCCTGGTTGGGAAAAACCGAAAGATAAAAATAGGTCTGCATACCGTGCACCTCCCCTAAAATCTTATGCCCAACCGTTCAAATTGTACATAAAAAAAAGTAATATGTGAGGTATGACAGGAGAAGAAGCGCCTCCGCCTAACTGCAATAAATGTATTCACTTCTACGTAACATGGGATCCGGTATTTCCCAAAGGCTGCCGCCAGTTCGGTATCAAGTCGCGGCTGCTGCCCTCCATGCTTGTCCAAAAAAATACCGGCAGACGATGCCCGTCATTTCAGAAGAATCCGAAAATCCGGGATTGAGGGCCGGTACAATCCGCTCATACATACTGCTTGAGCTATGGGAGACGGCAGTTATATTGCGAAGTGGCGGGTGTAGACCTGCCAGGTGCTTGATACCAGGTTTTCCACATCGCTTTCCCGGGCTTCCCACGCCAGCAGTTTTTTTGCCTCCCGGCTGGATGCCACCAGTTTTGCAGGATCACCGGGGCGGCGTTCAGCCACCTCAGAGGGAATGGTCTGGCTGGTGATCCTCCGGGCGGTTTCAAGCATCTGGTTCACCGAGATGCCCGATTCGCTTCCCAGGTTCACGATCACATCGGAATTTTCTGTGCGGAGATATTCCATGGCCGAAACATGCGCCCGTGCCAGATCGCTCACATGAACATAGTCCCGTACGCCGTAACCGTCGTCCGTATCAAAATCGTTACCGAAAATATTCAGTTGAGGACGCTTGGAAACCGCAACCTCCATTATCACCGGAAGCAAATTCGCGGGGTTCTGTTCCAGACCGGTAATACGCCCCTTGGCGTCATATCCTGCTGCATTGAAGTAGCGCAGGGCGGCAAAACGGATGTTCCTGAGTTTGGAGTACCACTGGAGGAAGCGTTCTATCTCAAGTTTTGTGAAGCCGTAGTAGTTTTCCGGATTGCATTCGTGGTGTTCATCTATCGGTAGATATTTGGGTTCACCGTACACCGCAGCAGAAGAGGAGAATACAATTCGGGGAGTTCCTGTTTCTGACATGGCATTGAGGATATTCAGAGTGCCGGTGATATTATTCACCGAATACTTTTCCGGTTTGATCATTGATTCTCCGGCGGCTTTGAATGCTGCAAGGTGGATTACGCAATCAAACGGTCCCTTCTGCTCCATGCAATCCACCAGCTGCTCCTTTTGGAGAATATCTCCATGGGTGAATCCGGCGCGACTGAAAAGATTCTCCCTGACCCCGCTGGACAGATTGTCGAATACTTGGACGCTGTGTCCCTGCTCAATTAGCTCAAGGACAACATGACTTCCGATGTAGCCCGCTCCGCCGATTACCAATACGTTCATACCAGCTCCTTGCCATAGTTCATTCTCCCCGTCGGGGAGGATCATTCGTCTTGTAAGCCGTCTGTGCTTCTATTAGTATGTGATATGTCCCGTGACATGTCTAACGGGTACTACCAATTCCAGAAGGTGCGGCGCATGTCTGATAATACAGCAAAATATGATTTTACCATTCCAACCCTGGGTCCGGGGAAAGTTAAATCTCCCATTCTTCTTTCCAAGGTGTTTGGAGATACTATAGCAAACTATGTGAGTGATGACGAGAAGATTCTCTACCATATTCAGGTTGATGAGCATGATCCAGGCTGCAGCTATGAGGATTACGGGATCATTCAGAAAGCCGGTCCCCGGGAGAAGATTTATTTTAATCCGGATCATGTTCGCGCCGGAATCATCACCTGCGGGGGGCTCTGCCCCGGACTTAACGATGTAATCCGTTCAGCCGTGCGCACCCTATGGTACCGCTACGGGGTCCGGCGGATTACCGGTATTAAATTTGGCTATAACGGTCTTCTGGGAGCGGTGGATGATTCCCTCATGGATCTCAATCCCGATGTTGTGGACGATATACACCGTATCGGCGGAAGCATTCTGGGCAGTTCCCGGGGCGGGGGAGACCGTACCGATGAAATCGTCGATGCCATTGAACGCTTAAATCTTAACATGTTGTTCACAATAGGCGGTGACGGAACCCAAAAAGGAGCTCTTGCCATTGCCGAGGAAATTGAGCGGCGAAAACTGAAAATTGCCGTGGTGGGAATTCCAAAAACCATAGATAACGATCTGAGCTTCATTGAGCGGAGTTTCGGGTTTGAAACCGCAGTGGTTCGGGCCACCGAATCGGTCTTTGCAGCCCACCAGGAGGCCCACTCGGCGATTAATGGTGTGGGTCTGGTAAAATTGATGGGGCGGGACAGCGGGTTCATTGCCGCCCATACGGCAATGGCCAGCCACGATGTGAACTTTGTCCTTATTCCTGAAGTACCCTTCGATCTTGAGGGACCCGACGGGCTGTTTGAACAGTTGAAAAAGCGGCTGGAACGTCGAAACCATGCGGTCATTGTGGTTGCCGAAGGTGCGGGACAGGAGCATCTTGACGCGGACGCCCGTACCGATGCTTCTGGAAACAAAATCCTGGGTGATATCGGACTATTTCTGAAAAAGCGGATTGTGGAGCATTTTCAGTCCATCGGCTACCCGGTGAATCTGAAGTATATCGACCCCAGTTATATTATCAGGAGTTCAGTGGCCATCCCCACAGACAGTCTCTACTGTTCCCGCCTGGGTACCAACGCGGTACATGCCGCCATGGCCGGTAAAACCAAGACCCTTATCAGCCTGCTGAACAACCACTATGTACATGTTCCCATTGAGTTGGCAACCCGAACCAGGAACTACGTCGATCCAGAAGGAAGTCTATGGAGGGACGTTATCGACTCCACCAGCATGCCCATACAAATGACCAACCCGAAAAAGTGAATAGCCGGTAATTGCCGGCCCTCCCACGGAGAGCATATATGCAAATAATTTACGATCCTTCGGATACCCTTGATATTTCCGATTACGGTATCCATATACCCATTTCATTTAATAATGCGCGAAAAACCACGGAGCTGCTTCTGGAAGATTACAGTAATGGACCAGGGCATTCGGAAAAAGAAGGGGCCAATCCGCCCCCCTGGTTTCATTCCAGCTTGGACCCGCCGCCGGGGAAAGGTGAATTGTCGGCGGTTCATGAGCCTGAGTATGTGAGCCGGCTGTTGGGGGGCGGGAAGAACCTGGAGCAGGAAATTATCCGAACCTTTGAGTTGATCGATGACCAGGGAATGTATAACCGTTACGCGCCGGAAACTGCAGGAAAAAAACTGGATGAACTATTTTCGGTAATTCTTCGAAGGGGGGGAGGCACTGCCAAGGCTGCCCGACTGGCCCTGGAGACAGGCTCCGCTTTCTATTTTGGAGGCGGATTTCACCATGCCCATTACAGCTTCGGTTCGGGTTTTTGCTTTTATAACGATATGCTCACGGCTCGACAGATGCTCTCTTCACCCAAAGATCCTCCTCTTACCTGGATTCTTGATATCGACGCCCATAAAGGAGACGGCACCGCCGAACTGGTACAGCGGATGAATGAACAGGGAGACCGCTCGGTTATTGATCTGAGCATTCATATGGCCAATGGCTGGCCCCTTGATGATACACGGATTCCACTCGGATACTCTTCGGATCCGGCCTGGATACCCGCAGCACTGGACATTCCTGTATCAAGCCAGGCTCAGAATCAGTATATCCGGCTCCTGGGCAAGGGACTTGAGGATATGGAAGCCATGAGCCTGAAACGCTGGGGGCGCAAAGCTCCTGACCTGGCATTTGTAGTGGCGGGAGCCGACCCCTTTGAGGAGGATGAGCTGCCTTCCACCCAGCTTCTCCGTCTTTCCCGGGCTGTCATGCGTGAGCGAAACCTTTTGGTGCACAGCTTTCTTACCGAACGGAATATACCCGCCGCGTATGTACAGGCCGGAAATTACGGAAATAATTCATGGAAGGTATATTATGACTTCCTTAGTGAATTGGTCATTCAAGAAGCATAGGCTGCCTGAATCAGCGGATGCGGGAGATTGTTCTGATGTGGGAGGCAATTTCAAAAATCGGCTATTTTGGAATATGCTCCGGGGAAATGGGTAAAAAAAGGCCGGCACTCACTGCCGGCCTTATCCGTCGGGGGTACTATGCCCCGGGATGTTTTGAACCAATGTCATAGACATAGAATCGAAGTTTATGGGCTGGACGCCCCGGGGATCTTGAACTGAGGCAGCATTCGAGTTTCACCTCAGTTCATCCCCTGCATATTTAGGTGGAGTATTCATAAAAATCCTCCTGTACTATATGCAGTGAAGCTTCCGGAGCCGTGCATGTAGTCACCGTTCCGGAACCTGGAATCCGCGCTGAATTACATCAACTAATGAAATTCTAATACCGCCGGAGTCCCGGGTCAATGGCTATGCGTACTTTTCTGCAAATTCTTTCATATAATCCGCAAGGGCCTGCACCCCTTCAAGGGGCATGGCATTGTAGATGGAAGCCCGGCAACCGCCCACAGAACGGTGCCCCTTCAGCCCAAGCATGTCCCGTTGGGATGCGCCTTTGAGGAACTCCGTCTGGAGCTCTTCGTTTTTCAGGGTGAACACCACATTCATGTTGCTGCGCACATCTTTCTGAACCGGGCAATTATAGAATCCTTCGGCATTGTCTATTACTCCGTAGAGCAGTGAAGCCTTCCTGTGATTCATCTCCTGAATACCTTCAAGGCCACCGTTACTCTCTATCCATTTGAGAACCTTGCTCATTGCCCAGATGGGGAATACCGGAGGTGTATTGTACAGACTGTCTTTGTCTGCGTGGGTTTTGTATTTCAGGTATGCTCCCAGATTCTCCGGTGCATGCTGGATCAGATCCTTGCGGATAATCACCATGGTAACTCCGGCTGGTGCAAGATTCTTTTGTGCGCCGGCGTAGATCAAGCCGAAACGCTCTACCGGGAGGGGTCGGGAAAGAATATCCGAAGACATATCCGCTACCAGGGGAATATCGCTTTGGGGGAAATCCTTCCACTGAACGCCGTTTATCGTTTCATTGCTGGTAATATGAAGATATGCACTGTCTGCGTTGGTTTTGATTTCGGCAGAGGAAGGAAGGGAGGTGTAGGCACCCTCTTTTCCGTCCCACAGTATTTTGGCATCTCCATAAATTTTGGCATCTGCCAGAGCCTTCTTCGCCCATGTGCCGCTCACCACAAAATCCATGGAGGTTTTATCTCCCAGCAGATTCTGGGGAATCATGGAGAACTGAAGTGTTGCTCCTCCCCCCATAAGGAGAACCTCATAATCGTCGGGTACATTGAGCAGTGATTTGATTCCATTAATAACGGAAAAATGCACCTCATCGTATTCTTTACTTCGGTGACTTGTCTCCACCAAAGAAAGACCGCTGCCCTGATAATCAACCAGATCCTGTTCAAGCTCCTTCAGCACCTCAAGGGGAAGCGTGGAAGGTCCGGCGTAGAAATTATACTTTCGTGCCATGTGTGGTCTCCTCGTGTTTTCTTTACCCGGCATGGATTGTCGGGAATCGATAATTATTTATAGTATACTAAGGGGTATTACACTGCAATACACCAGAAATCAGCTCAAGGTAAAATCGAGATAAACGGATATAACAGACAACAGCTCAAGAGTGATGGCGGTAATAAAAAACAGCATCCCCCGGGAAAGCCATTTGGTTTTCCGCATATTTATCTTGGAAATAGCATACAATTGTTTGCTGAACATGGTATACACCGCATGATCATCTTCAGCCAGATCTGCAAGATACCGTGCGTAACTACCTGGGGTTCTGAAACGGGAGATGCCTCCGAAAAATGTGGGGTTGATCTGGAATTTTCGTTCTTCTTCACTCGGCTCCCGGGGGACTTTCACCAGCTTAGGGCGAATCACCATCAGAAGGGAGAAGATTGTCAGCAGCGCTGCGATAAAATAGAAGAACACCAATACCAGACTTGCAATATTCGCCGATACCTTGTCGAAGTGTACGATAAAAAACACCATGAATACCCCCAGGGTGGATAACAGAGCCGTGGCCTTCGAGTCCGATCGCTGGAGGTTTTGCTGCTCGGTATCCAGGATGCGCAAAAGCACCGTAAGCTTTTCGGAAAATGCCTTCATGGATGTTTCTCCTCTGAATATTCCCATCATATCCGGGAACCCCTGCTTCTGTCTATTTTCTGTTGACAGTGCACCAAAGCTTGTAAAAAAATCACTCAAATTCTGGCGTTTTTTCAACTGGATTTTCCGCAGCCGAGCAAGCCAGGAGCAGCCTCATACCCCGTTTGGTTACTGCTTAAACCCACACATGAAAGGGAAGCCTTCGCCCAGATTGAATGCCTTTGTTCCTCCAGCCCAACAGCCAAGTGGTTTTCTCTTGCTGCCACAGATCACATTTATTCAAAAACACTCTTCTTCCCCAGTGTTTCCGGATTACCTCATGGAGTTTCCAGCCTGGTACTCCAAGCTGTTCTGCCCGGGTCTTCCAGTTGCCGTTTCTCTGATCACGAACCCTTCGGGGCATGAGATAATTATGCACCATCTGATATATGCTCAACCTTACCATCATTTGGGAAGGGCATCGGGCAAACTGCGTGGTTTCGCGAACATGGTTCGCCTGGTCCTTTCGAAACTGCCGATCCACGTAGTTCACCGGAAACAGCCGATTACTCACGGTTCGCGGCAGGGTTGAAGAATACTGTCTGTGATGGATCCGCGGTCCCGGCTTCCTAATATTTTTCAGGGCTCTAACATACGCTTTGTGAAAGTCGGTATTCAGCCCCACATTCTGTATATGTTTCTGAAACAGATAGTTGCGAAGGTTTTCAAGAAGAATTTGCACCGACTTTTCAATGGCCTTCGGAGGAGCCTTTCCCAGTGTTTTTTCAAGCCTTGCCCTCTTTTCCTTCTGCTTCTCTGTCATGCTTCCCTTACGCCTCAGCTGGGAATATCCCATGGAATAGATCAATTCCGAACCGCTGCCCACAAGAATATTGATATTGTTAGGAAAGTACTGGCTCAAACTGAATGACTCAAAGCCATCAAGGCAGTACTCAATTTCGGGACTGATCAGCTTTCGCAGATCAGAATGGATGGCCATGAGCACCCGGCAGATTCGCTCGTATCGGTTTTGGATTTGCTCATAGCGCATACCGCTGAAGCGGGTCATATTGCCTTGTCCGCTGGATGAAACCAGGTTGCGGATCAGAGGAATGTAGTCCACCGGCTTTTTCACGTAGTAGTCCATTCTGAAGGTTTGCAGGGAAAATGTCTTGCCGCAAGTCTGACAGCGGTATCGGGGCACCCTCCCGAAGGCTTTAGTTGGATAGGATCCGTGGAATTTGAACCAGGACCTGTCATGGGGTGGTTGGTCCTGAAATCGTGTGCAGCGTGGGTTTGAGCAGTGGGGGACCGGGCTGTGGTGTGAAAATTCGAGCGAATTCAGCTCGAATTCCGGCAGTAGTTTTTCTATGTATGGTTGGATATTGTTCATAAACCATAGACCGGGAAAGAGTTACTGCTGCTTTGATTTGCTGTGTTTTTTTACAAGCTTTGGTGCACTATTAATTCTGTTCATTTTCTGGACACGGGGGCATGGTCGGTTTATTCTTGCTGTATGCGTGAGGAACAAATACACATACCCGTGAAGGGTTCCATGGCCTTCGCCCGGATTTGGCATGCCAAGGGTGACGCCAGAGGAATTATTTTATTGGTGCACGGCGCACTGGAACATTCCGGCCGGTACGGCAACTTTGCCCTATTTCTGGCTCATCACGGGTATCATGTTGTGGGCTATGATCTGAGAGCCCACGGTTACTCGGCGTTGAGCAGTAAACATGCAGGAGATTCCCGGGCCATCACCCGGGCGATTCAGGAAACCCCGGATTTTGGCCATATGCCCGGAGAAGAGGGGTGGTATCTCTATCTTGATGATTTTGCTCAGGTGGTGGATTACATCAGCGTGCGGTATGCGGAGCTGAAGCTCTATGTCTTCGCCCACAGTATGGGCTCCATGATTGCCCGGTCCGCCCTTTCGCTTCTTCCTCCGGGTCAGCTGGAGAAAATCCACGGAATAATCCTCAGCGGCACTCCGGGCAACGGAGGTATACGGGCCAAGGCCGGGCTGATGATTATAAATTCAGGAATACAGAAAAACGGGGATGCGCAGATCAGTCCAAAAATCCATGATTTGGTGTTCGGGCCATATGCGAAATCCCGCCGTTTCACCTCTGTTCGAACCGAGCAGGATTGGATCAGCAGCATACCCGACGAAGTGGATGCATACATCGCAGATCCGCTCTGCGGAACCGTCATGCGTCTGGGCTTCTACAAAACTCTTGCCGAGGGTAACCTGTATCTCTACAGCAAGGGGTACCGAAAAGCCCTGACAGACAAGAGCATACCTCTCATGATGATTGCCGGTGACCACGATCCTGTGAGCTCATTCGGCAAGAGCGTATTGAGACTCGCTGATTTCTTTCGCCGACTGGATTGGCAGGATATCCGGGTGAAGATATACCCCGAGGGAAGACATGAGCTGCTTCATGATGCCATGAAGGCTCGGGTGTATGACGATCTTCTGGAATGGCTGAACGGGCACTAATACCGGTAGCTCACAAGCCCGCCCACTGCCGAGCCCGTTTGGAGTAATCTGACCAAAAAAGGCGGCGAAGCTTTTGCCCCGCCGCCCTGATTGCTCAAAAGACTCTGATCACAATTCTTATCAGCTGCGTACTCCCAGCAGAGTGCTGAATTCTTCGAGAGCTGAATCCAGCTTCCCGTCTCCCAATACCTGTTTGGTGAGAATTTTCCCCAGCTGAACACCTTCCTGATCGAAGCTGTTCAGATTCCACACAAAGCCCTGAAACATCACTTTGTTCTCAAAGTGGGCAAGCAGAGCGCCCAGCACTCTGGGGGTCAGGGCCCGGCTGTAGAGCAGGCTGGAAGGACGCCCGCCGGGAAAGTTCTTATTGGGGTTATCGTCCTGTTTCCCTTTGGCAAAGGCGATGATCTGTGCCGCCAGGTTTGCGTTCAGTTTTTGTTGGCTGGTTGAGCCTTCCCAGGTCACGTCCAGACCGTCCTGGCTGTTCAGAAAACCGATGAATTGCAGGGGGATAATATCCGTTCCCTGGTGAAGGAGCTGGTAGAAGCTGTGCTGGCCGTTGGTTCCCGGCTCCCCGAAGATTACCGGTCCCGTTGGGTAGTGAATCTCCCCCCCGTCGCGGTTCACCTGTTTCCCGTTGCTCTCCATATCCATCTGCTGCAGATGGGCGGGAAAGCGGCTCATCGCTTGACTGTATGGAAGTACCGAGGTTGCGGGAAAACCCTGAAAATTCCGCTCCCAGACACCAATGAGAGCATCCAGCAATGCCGGGTTTTTCAGAATGTTTGGTTCCAGGGCACCTGTATCGGCAGCATGGGCTCCGTTCAGGAATTCCCGGAATACATCGGCGCCGAATGCCAGACTGAGGACGGCTCCGCCAACCGCGCTGGTGGAGCTGTAGCGCCCGCCGATAAAATCATCAATAAAAAACGAATCAAGATATTCATCGCTTTTTGCCAGGGGGCTGGTTTCGCTGGTTACGCAGATAATTTGTTTTCTCGGCAGCTTTACTCCCGCATGCTTCAGACGGTCCAGCACCAGTGCTTCATTGGTGAGGGTTTCCTGGGTTGTCCCGCTTTTGGATACCAGAATAAAGAGAGTGGTGGACGGATCAATCTCTCTGAGAATATCCGCTGCGTCATCGGGATCCACGTTTGAAATGAAGCGGGCACTCAGTTTTTCTCCCCGGCCGCGGAACGGGCTGCCGTTTCCTTCACTTGAGTTCACATGGTTTTTCAGGGCGAGATACATTGCTCTGGGGCCCAGATCCGAACCTCCGATTCCCACCTGAACAACCGTTGTGAAAGGTTTGCCGTTCTCTGCGGTGATAATTCCATCGTGAACGTTTTGGGCAAATTTGGCTATCCGGGTGGTTTGATCCCGGTAAAAGGCTCCCTGATTCCTGCCGTTATGGGTCACCTCGCCTGCAAGCTGGCCCCGGGTAAGGTGGTGGAGAACCCTGCGGTTCTCACCTCTGTTCATATATTCTCCGGAGGCTGTCGACTTGAATTTTTCTATTAGCTGCTGTTGATCGCTCAGCTCCTGCAGTACTGACAGAATCTGGTCATCCACCTGTTTGGCAGCATAGTTATAACTCAATGTTTCCTGCTCGCCCAGCTCATAGCTTGAGACACAAGATTTTACCCGTTCACCATCGAGAACGGCCGAAAGCGAAGGGGCCTGCAGCTTCCGGAGGGCGTCGAATGCTTTGGTTTCATCGAAATTTTGGAATTGAATTTCAGACATTTTATCTCCTCGTAGAAATCCCGGAGGGGATTACTTTGGGAATCAGAATATTCAAAACCCGGGGTTTTTACCAGTGCTTCTCCCCGTCGGGGCGGGCTGTGTATAAAAAACCGGAATTTCGGGAATATTTATGCCATTTTTTTGTATTTTTTTATGAATCTCTGAAGAATGCTCTTTACATTCACGAAGGCCTTGGCTATATTTACTACAAAATTGTAATAAACAAAGCCAAAGGCTACACAAAAGGAGTTTTTATGTCAGTCAAAGCAATTCTTGACATGATTCAAAAGGAAGGCATCGAATATCTGGATCTCCAGTTCGGTGATATGTTCGGTATGCTTCAGCACACCACCTTCGTTGCGAAGAATATGGATGAGGACCAGCTCACCGAAGGTATTCCTTTTGACGGTTCCAGCATTCGTGCATGGAAGAGCATCGATAAGTCCGACATGGTGTTTAAGCCGGACCTGGACTCCGCGTTCGTAGACCCCTTTCGTGAGCGCAAAACTCTTGTACTCTTTGGCGATATCTACGAACCCCGCACCGGTGAGCGATACGAACGTGCTCCCCGAAACATTGCCCATCGGGCCGTTGAATACATGAAGAGCCTGGGTATTGGTGATGACGTGTTCTTTGGTCCCGAACCCGAGTTCTTCATTTTTGATTCGGTGCGGATTGATAACTCTTCCAATGTGAGTTTCTTCGAAGTGGAAACCGGTGAAGGCCCCTGGACTTCCGGTAATGAGGGTGTGAACCTGGGACATAAGGTGCGTCACAAAATGGGGTATTTCCCTGCAACACCCCAGGATACCCTCATGGATTTGAGAAGCGACATTGTGAATCATATGGAAGATATGGGTATTACTGTGTTCCTGCACCACCATGAAGTGGCAACCGCCCAAGGTGAAATCGGCGTGAAGTTCGGCGACATCATCAAAGCCGGGGACATGGTACACAAGTATAAATATGCCGTGAAGAATACCGCATACCAGTACGGCAAGACTGCAACCTTCATGCCCAAACCTATGTTCGGCGACAACGGCTCAGGAATGCATGTGCACGCTTCCATCTGGAAGGACGGCAAGAATACCTTCGCCGGCGACGGATATGCGAACCTCAGCGAAACCGCGCTGTACGCCATCGGGGGGCTTCTGAAGCACGGCCGCTCCATCCAGGCGTTCACCAACCCCACCGGTAACAGTTACCGACGGCTGGTTCCCGGCTACGAAGCGCCGGTAAAGCTGGCGTATTCAGCAACCAACCGTTCAGCTGCGGTACGGATTCCCTATGTAACCGGCGATAAGGCCCGGCGCTTCGAGTTCCGCTGCGGCGATGCCTCAGGTTCGCCCTATCTTGCATTTGCAGCCATGACCATGGCGATGATTGACGGTATCAAAAATAAAATTGATCCCGGCTCCGCCCTGGATAAAAATATCTACGATCTGCCCGCGGAAGAAGCGGACGCTATTCCCTCCACCTGTGCTACTCAGGAAGAGGCAATTAAGGAAATGCTCGCCGATAAAGACTGGCTTACCGCCGGAGACGTGTTCGATGAGGATTTTATTAAGGCCTACACCGATTATCGCCTCCAGGAAGAAGTGGAAATCCAGAAGCTTCAGCCCACACCGGTTGAATTTGAACTGTATTACGACGTGTAAGATTCTTCATCGGGCCGGGATGTCATCCCGGCCGCCATTCTCCTCTCGGGTGCCGGCGGATATCTGCCGGCACCTTTTTCTGGAAAAATCTTCTTTTGACCTCTAAAACTCCCGGTTCCCGTAAATTCCTATCAGAGATTCTTTGTTCATCTCGAAAAGTGTTTGAGACTGATCATCTCACAGGATATAATTAACACGGGTTATGACCGAAACGGGATGAATGTTCTCCAAACCTGACTGCAGGTACCGGCATCAGGGGAGTTCACCAGAGCTGTCTTCACCGGTGGTCAGTACCCTGAGGAGACTGCCATGAACCGGAAACCAGGAAATCTACTTGTCATTGTACTGCTTTCGACCGCTCTGCTACTGTCCCTATCTGCCTGCAGTATTATTTTTAAGGACATCGTTACCAAACCGGAGATTACCACACATGAACTGGAGTATTATCTTGACACCACCACCAATACCGGGGGCTTTGACCAGATAACCATAACCTGGACCGAAGCTAAACGGGCGGGCTATTACGATGTCCAGCTAATCGATCGGGACAACAATATGGTCTGGTTTTTTGAAAGAACAGTGTACAACGATACCAGCTTTACCGATTACGGGACACAAATCGGTCCGGATAAATTTGTGCCCGGAAGAAGATATGGCTACAGTGTCCGGGGATATTCGGAACTCCTGGATGAAGCAGGCCAATGGTCCGAGTACTATGAAATTCAAATTCCTGCGTTTATGCCCCCATGGGAGGTAATTCCCGATATTGACACATCAGGTGAAATTACCCTGAGTTGGGCTGCTCAGGATCTTGAAGATCTAAGCTATGTAATCCGTAGAAGTGAAACCGGCCCGATGGGAAGTTTCAGTCTACTGGCGGAAGTGACCGCTAACAGCTACAGTGACGATTCCGTGAGTACCGGCGAATACTATTACTACCGGGTATCGGCCAAACATCCGAATTATGGTGAGACTCCCTATGTTTCCACGGAGGCTCCGGCACAGTGAGTCGGGTGCGAAAAAAAACCGGCGCTCCCGCGGGAGCTGCCGGCTTTCTCCAGATTTTTCGGGGATATTCACACGGGGTGCATTCCTTGGGAACAGCACCCATCACCTGCAGGCTATAACCTGAATCCCAAGGTAAAGCGGTTGTGTACGGTGCCGAAGCCGGGAATGTCATATGATCCGCCTCCGGGACCGTTATACTGGCTGTATCCACCGGTGAGTCCCGGTTCCAGCTCCAGATCAGCATTTACCCCCAGATAGAACCCCATTCCCAAAAATTGTACTCCCACTACGGCCTTCGCCGAGGGGTAGGTGTAGCGGTTTTCCGGATCGAAGATGCTCGCCAGCCGCTGGTTGGCATTGTCTCCCGTGCTGCCCCGCCGAAGGGATACTTCAAGGTCCGCATAGAGGGGCCGGAACTGAAGCCGGGTTCCCCAGCCGAAACCCATGGTGAGGTCTTCCAGCTGATCCACGCCGTTCACCGGAAGGATTCCGCCGTAGAGGGTGGTATAGAAGTTCCTGCTTCCGTTGGCAATTCCGATAAAGTGATGGCTGTCATTTTCCACCCACCAGCCCACATCATGAATACCTTTTTTTACCCAGCTGAACAGCCCAATGGGTATACCGTACAGGTCATTGGAGATATTGATTACCCCCAGCTGTACCCCATGCATCTTGCCCCGGGCTATGTTTAATACACCGATTTGGGCACCTGCTCCGTCTTCGGTTACATTGACCGTGGACATCTGAACACCATTGATTTGGCTGCTGGCATTAAAAACGCCGGCAATCTGTACGCCGTTCATCAGACCGGTAGAGTTAAACACCCCCGCTGCCTGGACGCCGTTCATTTGATGATCCGCAGTATTGAAAACCCCGGCAAGCTGGGCGCCGCTCAGGGGTTCATCTGCCACATTAAACACCCCGGCAAACTGGGCCGCATGGGAACGTTCCATGCTGGTATTGAATATCCCGGATGCCTGGACGCCGGTGATGCTTCCTTCGGCGCTGTTGAAAATGCCGGCTGATTGTACACCGGTAAAGTTCCGGTGGCTTACATTCCCAATCCCCGAACTGACCACACCGCTGCTGTTTTCATAGAGATCGGTAAAGATTCCTGCGGAGGCAAACCCTGACAGACCGCCCAGTTCCAGTATCAGGGGGCTGTAGGCGAAGGTGGTTTGAACCGATCTGCCTTCCGCAACGGGATATGAGATTCCGGGAACCGCACTGACATAGAACGGGTGGTAGTTCAGCACAACCTCCCCGGGTGAGGCAGCTTCTGTGCCCGGATTTTTTACAATTTCACCGGTGCTCTTGCTGCCGGTTTTCAATTTCGGGTCTGAATCCTGATCTGCAGGGTTTCCCCCGGTATCTTGTTCAGGCTCAGTATCGACTCCTTCGGTTTCCGAGAAGAAATCATCTTCATCGCTGAAAAAATCGTCTTCTTCGGTGAAGAAGTCATCCTCAACGGCGAAAAAGTCATCTTCCTGGGAGCTCTGCCCGCTGGAATCTGTGGATGTATCTGTGGATGTATCGGTGGATGTATCGGTAATTACGCTCTCTTCATCCATAAAGGGTTGGGACGGGCTGCCTCCCCTGCTGCGGTTTTGCTCCTGATCAATGGGGAAAAAATCGCCGGCCACTAAAAATTTCTGGCTTCTGTAGGAGAGGTTGAACGAGTAGTTCCAGGCAGATCCGCTGCTGTCGCTCAATTCAAGATGATAGATTCCCGGATCCAGGGCGATTTCAAGAATTTTGCCCCCGGGCTTATTAATCTCTGCTACGATATTCCTTCGGCCGTTCTTCACATACACTCTTCCGGCTATTGCCTCATCCAGCACTACGGAGCTGACCGGATTGCTGAGATCGGTGAGTACAAGATCGCCGGATCCGCTGAGATTTATGTTGTAACTGGGATGCTGAGGTCCCGAGAGGCTGCTGCTGGTCACCGAAAGGGTTTCGTTAAATGCATACTCATAAGCCTCATTGAGAGTTACTTTTCGGTCACCGGAATGATCGGCTGCACCCCGCAGAGCGGAGATCATGTAGTGGGTGAAAAACGAGGCCTCGATTCTATCCGATTCCTGAGCCAGCTCATCTGCGGAGCTTGAGGTGATAAACGCATGACCGCTCATGCTGGAACTGTCATCCAGGAGAAAGGGCTGGGTACGGACACCGCCTTTGGTGCGTGTGAAGGCCCCGGATGCACAGGAGTCCAGGATGGCAATGCTCACATCCGCATCCACACTTTTAATATTCTCGCGAAGTTCCTGGTACGCGAAGTGTTCATCACCTAAAAGCAGCCCGGTCTCGTCCGAGTGGCCTGAATAATAGAATACGAATTCCACCCGGCGTGAGTTTTCCCGGTTTTCATCGATAATCCGGCCCAGACGGTTGAAGGTCTGTTCCACATTTCGCTTCCCGGGATTCTCCAGCACCACACCGTCTCCAGGAAGGATCCCCCCCACTTCAGAAAGTACTCGGGATAGCTTGAGTGCGTCGCTCACAGCCCAGCGAAGTTCCTGACGGCTGCTGCCGCCGTCATTGGTTCCCACAAAAAGTCCGAAACGGCGGATAGGTCCGTCGGATGGGCCGGTATCACTCTGCTGGGTGAATGCCGGTACTGCGGTCAGCCAGAGGAGGCCGATCAGACCGATGAGAACCGCTTTGTTGAAGTTTTTCAATCGTACTCCGTGCTCTATAGCTGTTTTCATAACATCTCTCTTTTCATTCATTCCGGGAGCTTTCATGACGCTGCGGGGAGATTTTCCATTCTCCATGATATGAACGGTCATAAGGTTCTCCTCTTGTATTATCTGCCTGCGGGCTTAACCAGGTCGATGCGGTGTACGCTGAATTCATCGGGAAAATCAATTTCTCCACTCCGCGTCCACCGTGCAGATTTTAACTGGGGTGCGATGGATGCCAACAGGTCACCCACATCGAATGCCTCCTCGGAGCTCACAAAGAAAAATCTTTCAAATTGAGGGGCGTCATCTAGTCTGTATCCATATGGTAGATATACCTCATCATAGGGTTGTAATCGGGGAAGAATATCAGAATTTTCCGGAAAATGAAGGGTTATTACGTCCCGGGAATCAACCGAGATGATTGATCCATAGTTTTTCCCGGTGGCGAGATAGCTGATCTGAAGGTTATCTCCCTGGAATGTACGGTCTCCGTCTTCCAGAAGTTCCGCCTCCCCATCTCCCAGATCCCTGTAAATGAAGATCCGCGGCTCGAGACCCTTGGTCCGGATGCCGTCAGCCGCCTGGCTGCCCCCATCCATGGGGAGGGCGAAGCGGAAAACCAGACCCAAAACCAGCACAACCGGCAGGGCTGCCGCAAGCGCCGCACCCCAGCGCAGGCCGGTGAAAGGGTTGAAGGTACGGGTTTTTTCTTCCGGCTGCTCTGCTTGCGAGTTTTCACGAATATCCAGAACTCCTGAAGCAATTCTGTGAGATTCAACGGATGCTGCAAAGGCCCTGCGTCGGATTTCCCCAAGCTCTGCCTGGCTGTCGTGCTGCTGAAGAAAGTGCTTGTTGGATTCTTTCAGACGCTCCACCGCCTCAGCGAAGGCATGGGGAGAAAACCCCGGGCGGGCAGCCAGCTCCTGCCGGGTTTCTTCGCCGAGTTCATCCACGGCGGCCTGCTCCAAATATAAATCCTGTACCTGTGTAGAACTGTGTTTCATGTTTTCAAGCCTCCTTCAGGGCCTTGCCCCGGATCTGCAGTTTCCTCAGGCGTTTGCGGATACCTGAAACGGACATCCCCACCTGGGAAGCAGTTTCTTCCAGGGTGTATTTATCTACATAATGGAGCCACGCAATGATTCTGGTTTTATCATCATCAATTGCGAAGAGCCGCTCCAGGAAATGACGAGCCAAAACCGTTTCTCCGCTGGGATCTATCCATCCGGGGTCCTGATCCTCCACGGCCGGATGCTGCCGAAGTTTCTGAGACCTGAGGTAGTTCAGGCTCAGATTGGTTGCCATAGTGTAGAGAAGGCTGGACGGGCCCTTATGCTCCAGCCGTTTCTGAAAGCGCAGGAGGTTTACAAATACATCCTGCATAATATCCTGGGCGGCCTCTTCGTTTTTTACGATGCTGAGGCAGCGCCGGTACACCATAGGGGCGTATTTTCCATAGTACTGTTCAATATTGATATTCACTCTGCGCTCCTGCCTTGGTTCATTGACTATAACAGCCCTGGGCGGAAAATATGTTCCCATATTCTCCGTCTTGCCTCTATAATTCAGCTATGAGTCTTTTCAAAAAAATTGCCGAACATCGGATTATACCGGTACTGAATCTCTCGGAAGCCGACGACGCTCTCCGGTTCGCCCAGCTGCTGTTGGAGGAGGGGCTTCCTGTCATGGAGCTCACGTTTCGCAATCCCCGGGCCCCTGAGGTGATCCGTGCTGTCCGGGCCCGTTTCCCGGGTATAATTCTGGGCGCCGGTACGCTGAGACAGCCTCAGCAGCTTCAAGCTGCGGTGGATGCGGGAGTGGACTTTCTGGTTTCCCCCAGTGTGGTTCCCGGTGTTATCAGGATGTGGGACGGTATGCGAAGCGGGGGAGAACAGCCGCCCCCCTATATTCCGGGAATTTCTACGGTCCGGGAAGCGGAGGAGGCTCTTGAGTACGGGCTCAGCGTACTGAAATTTTTTCCAGCCTCTGTTTCCGGCGGTCCCGGCATGATCAGGGCCATGAAGGCAACTCATCCTGAAGTGGGTTTCGTCCCCACAGGCGGTATCAACCTGGAAAATCTTTCCAGCTATTTAGAGTTATCAAACGTGACTGCCTGCGGTGCAAGCTCTGTATTTAACCGCTCAGCGTTCGAATCAGGGGATGTTCAGGGGGTAAGGGAGCGAATACGGAGCTTTTTGAGCCGGGCAGCGTCATTCTCCCCGGATAAATCCTGAATACGTGGAATGAACCTCTCCGATGGCGGTTTTGAAGTAGCGAAAAAAGCGTTCAGGCTTCCATGAAGGTTTCAGGCAGAGTGCCAGTTTTGTCAGTTCCTGTGTCTGTTCAGACAGACTGTGGGCCTGTTTGTTGTTGCTCAGCTGAAGATAATGTTCGACTCTTCGGAAAAACGTGTAATATTCCGCGAGAGTATCACTGACGTTTCCTGAAATAAGTTCTGTGCGCTCAAGCAGCTGAAGACCTCTCAGACTGTTGCCGGTAAGTATTACCGGATATTCCCCGCTGTGAAGCATCTGCATTCCCTGTATGAAAAACTCAATATCCCTGATTCCCCCGTGGTCGTTTTTTACGTCAAATCCCGGGAGCAGGTCATCTCCGTTCTCAGCGGGATTCGAGCCGCTGCCCCCCACATGATGAGCGATGCTTTTTTTTCGCATTGAATCGATATTGCTTCTGGGGTCCTGTTCATCCCATACCCGGTCAAATTCCGGTTTCAACTCGGAGAGCAGACGTTCACCCAGAGCCAGGCTTCCCGCCACAGGTTTGAGTTTGATGAGAGCCTGAAATTCCCAGGGATCTGCATGCTTCCGGTAATATTCAAGGATGGCCGGCATTGAAGAGACCAGCGGTCCTGAGGCACCATATGGTCTCAGCCGCATATCGACCCGGTAGGCCTGTCCTTCCCGGGTGAAATCGTTCAGGCTCTTCACCATTGATTTGAATATGCCGGTGTACAATTTCAGCTCTTCATCCCGTTCACGGGAATCATCCGGCAGGTATACACAGAGAAGGTCAATATCCGAGCTGTAATTCAATTCCCATCCCCCCAGTTTCCCGAAGGCGAGTACCGATAACGAGGAGAGCATCTCTTTCAGCCGTGGGTCACCTCTGCCCCCTGGGGGGTGAATTTCCCGGAACGCCGCTTCTCTCAAGGCAATTTCGCAACAACTGCGGGCCAGAAAGGATATCTCCCCCATAATTTCTTCAATCTTTACCCCAAGGGCGATATCACGTACCCCGATGCGGAGAATTTCCTTTTTCCGCTGCCTCCGCAGCCGGTTCAGCCAGTCATGATGATCGGATGCGGCGAGGGCTTCCCTGCTCAGGTCTTCCTCCATCTCTATCTGATTCCTGGGCCGGCTCACAACTTCGGGGTCGGTGGCCCAGAAGAAGAAACCGGGGTTCTGAATCAGGGTGTCTGCCAGAAACTGGGAGCTGGCAAGCAGGCTGAAAAGAATATCCATCCGCTTGGGTTGACTGAGCAGCTGGGTGAAATGACGTTCCTGGCTCTTCAGCCTGGCGGTGAACTGCTCCCAGTTATTCAGGGCCATATCCGGGTCTGCACTTCTGGAGATTCTCTCCCAGGCAAGGATTGCCAGTCGTATGAAGTGTTCGCCGCTTACATCTCGCTGAGCGATATTCTGGATATTCACCATGGCTTTTTGGCCGTTCTGGAAGCCAGATATACGGAAAAACTCATCCATCTCTTCCGGATCCAGGCCGTCACTGATTACGATATCTACAATTGTGAGTTTCCGCCTTCCGGGAATGGCCTCCCGCCCAAGATGACGCTCGACGAACTGGCGCACACGGGCACTGTGGGTTTCAAAGTCTATGGTCAGCTGATCCGCTTCGCTCAGGCCCTCCCGGGTTTTGTACCCGATTCTCCGGGCCAGGTGGCGGTATTCACGGTCGTGATGGGGGGGGAGAAACAGGTCTTCGGCATTTCCCCTGAGCATCCGCAGCCCGTTAATCAGATTCCGGTGGAAACGGTAGGCTTGGATCATGGCTTCTGTCTCCGCATCATCGATGGTGCCCAGATTATGAAGGGATTTCAACGCGTCATGAATTCCCGGTCCCCTGAGAGACTCATGTTTTCTGCCGTGAATTACCTGAAGAATTTGAACATTATATTCAAGATCCACAAGGCCGCCGGGGCTGAACTTGGCGTTGATTCTCCCTTCCCTGAGTTTTTCCCTGAGCTGGAGCTGACGCAGATCCCGGAGCTCTGGTACAATAATCGCATCGCTTTCGTAGAGAATGTGATTTCTGATGCTCAGACATTCCCGGCCCAGGTCGGGACTCCCTCCCAGGTGCCGCATCCGCACCAGGGCGAGACGCTCTGCGCTGTGGGCTTTGCCCCCCGCCCGGAAGTACTCGCTGAACTTGTCCAGCTTTACAGCTACGGGACCGTCTTCCCCATGGGGGCGCAGACGAAGATCCACCTGGAATATGCCCTCTTTTTTCGCGCTGATCATGCCGCCGGCCCGCTTAAACATCTTCTCGAAAAAATCCCGGTTTGCAATGGACTTTTCCCCGTCACTGTGGCCGTTATCGGAGAACACAAACAACAGCTCCAGGTCGCTTGCGTACCCCAGGGCCTTGCCTCCCAGTTTTCCCAGGCCGAACACCGCCCATTCCGCCTCCAGGCCCCCGGCGCTCCGTGGAATTCCGTAGCGGCCGGTCATTTCAAGCCAAGCCAGTCTGCAGGCGGCCCGGACCACAGCTTCCGCAAGAGCGCTCAGTCTTCGTGAAAGAAAAAAGAAGTCCAGATCCCTGATGGTGATGTGATCCATGTCGATGAGGAAGCTTTCCCGGTTTTTAAACTCATTCAGGGCTGCGGTCATGGAGGAGATGTCCGGGGAATTTGCATCAGGACCCCGGGCTTCATCCAGTCTGTCACTGAGCCGTTTTTCAAGCTCCTCCTCCGCTGTGCTGAGCAGGTGACGTTTATCAAGATTCTTAAGCATGGGTACGATACTGTCCCGTTGAATCCTGATAAAATCTTCCCACAGAAAGTCACTGGTTCCCAGAAGCCGTGCCAGTTCACCGTGAAAACCGCTGGAAGCCAATAGCTCCCGGAAGTCCTCTGCTGCATCCAGCTGCTGAACGTCCTGAATGAGACTGTCAAAACGTTCCAGCGCTTTTGCCGGGTCAGGTGCCTTATCCAGGAAGTAGGTGAATTGCTTGGAAATAAGAATTGAAAGCTTGATTCGGTTCAGCACCCGCTCGCTTTTGATGGGTTTTCCCTTGCGGTCGGTGAATTCTATGATGTCCACCAGCCGTCCGTTGCGGGTTTCTATGTGTACATGCTCGATTCGCAGCCGGTGCAGGTTGAGGACCGTGCTCAGACTGTAGAGAAAAAAAGGCGTATCCGAAGATTTTACCTCAATTACCGTGGAGTGTTCCTTCTGAATAATCTTTAGATGAATGGGATTTAAAAGGGTTCCGTTTCCCGGAACGGAGTTTTGGATCCGTTGACTGACCAGCTCAATCACCCTCTGCTGAATTGATGCGGGCTGTACCGGATTTGCCCCCGGAGGGGCGGGGGACTCCAATAGCTGGTAAAATTCCCTAATGTGTTCTTCCACCCGGGCGACCCAGCCGTGCATCCCCCCATCTCCCTGGATGTTGCCGGAGAAGTGATCGATAATAATCCGTCTGCCGCCGATATTTCTGCTGGTGGCGATGGTGCCTTCCCTGATATTCATTCCGGCGGCGGCCAGTACTCCAACCAGGATGCTGAACAGCAAATCGTGGTCGAAACCGATGACGTAAAGGGAAATTTCTCTTCCCTCCATGGTGTCCTTTCTGTCAACGATGAAGTGAACCGGATGGTCTGTCTGAAGACTGCGCATACCCCGAATAATCCGTGGTAAATCTCTTCGGGGAAACCTTCGAATTCCGTCGCCCGGCAATGCATGAACCAGCCGTTCTACATCATGGGTTTCCAGTTCCGGGGATTTAGCGCAGATCTCCTGTATGAGATTGCTATTGCTTTCCTGCATATTCGGGCACATCCTGTCGGTTCAGGGTATGGAAGGGCATTTCCACCTCTCCCATTGTACATACCCGGTATTTCTTAATAAACCCGGCAGGACGGTAGGTCATTTTTGCCTGCCTGAGCCCTTCATTTCCAAGATCCTGTTCCCGGTTGATATACTTATAGCATTTGGGGAGGACGGCGGCGTATGCCCTGTTAATAAACTGATAAATCCCTTTGTATTCACCCAGCGCTTTTTCAATATGAATAACATAGGTACTTTTCTTGGATATTCCTTCGCCCATTGTGTATGCGGCGGGTTTTCCGTCAACATAGATCATGTAGCCGTTTAATTCCAGGAAGTCTTTCAGCTCAAGCGCTTCTTTGCTTGCCGTATAGTCTCCGTCCTCGTCACGGCCTTCCCGCCATTTTTCCAGCACCGCAAAGGCATCGTCCACATTGTCGTTGCACAGCGGACGCTCTTCATAGGAGTAATTATTAAGGAAGGCATTAATCTGATTCCGCTTCTTATGATATTTCTTCCCTTTCAGGGTGGCAAGATCTTCCCTGAGATAGAGGTAGTCAAAATTATCCCTGTCTTCGCATACGCTATAGCCCATCCCTTCAAGCCAAATCCGGGCTTCATCAGCCCGTTCCTCGTTCAGGTTCTTCATATAATCGGCTTCCGTGAGCAGTTGTCGCCGCAGTTTCATGTCATCGGGAAAGCCCATGGGGAGACTGTAAAAGGTTTTTCCGTCCTTTTTCCCCTTTATCAGCAGCTTTTCATCGGGAAGCCAGCTTAGTTCATATTCGTAATGATTCCGAAAGAGGTACAGACCGGTGAACGTGAACTCTGAAACCCCTCCGGCTTCATTATTGAGCCTGGGGTACAGTTCTTTTTTAAAATCCTTATGAATATTTGAAAATTCCGGATATTCTGGTATGTGTTGCATACCAGTAATATATGCGATTCTGAAGCTCCGGGCAAACACAAACATGTGTATATGCAAGAAGATTGCCCGGATACAGAGGAATTCGAGGAGAAAATATCATGCTGCAGAACATAGACCTGGATAGAGAATGGTTTGAAGAGCGCTTGTTGGAACGCTTTGTGCGTTACGCCAAGGTATACACCACCAGCGATCCACACGGAGAGGGTACGCCCAGCACTGAGCGTCAATGGGATCTGGCCCGGCTTTTGGAAAAAGAGCTGAAGGAGCTGGGAGTCAGAGAGGTTGAGCTTACCCAATATTGCAACCTGGTGGGACGCCTGCCCGCAAATATCAAAACGGAGGCTGCTCCGGTAATGTTTCTGGCCCATCTTGATACCGCCCCGGATTTCTCCGGCGAGAATGTAAATCCTCAGATTCACCGGAACTACGACGGCGGAGTAATACGCCTGAACGATGAGTATCAGCTGGATCCCCGGGAGAATCCCTTATTGGGAGACTACCTGGGGGATACGGTAATTACCACAGACGGGAATACCCTTTTGGGTGCCGATGATAAAGCCGGAATTGCGGAAATCATGACCGCCCTTGAGTATCTCATGGAGCATCCGGATATAAGCCACGGCGATGTTGAGGTGGTTTTCACACCGGACGAAGAGATCGGGAAGGGCACGGTGCAGTTTCCCGGGAATACGGTCCGTTCCCGGTTCGGCTTCACGCTGGACGGGGATACGGAAGGCAGTTACAACGCCCAGTGCTTCAACGCCTTTGCAATTGATCTTGAGTTTACCGGAGTCATGATTCACCCCGGCTATGCCAGGGGTGAAATGGTGAATGCCATTGCCATGGCATCCCATTTTGCAGCCATGCTTCCCGGCCAGGAAACTCCAGAGGCCACCGACGGAGATTTCGGTTTCTACGCCCTCAGGGAAATCAGCGGCACCATGGAGTCTGCAAAACTGGGAATTTTCATCAGGGATTTCAGTATGGATGAGATCCGGAGGCGGATCGCCTATCTTGAACAGCTAGCTAAAACTGTGGAAATGAAATTCCCCGGCAGTAAGGTGAAAATTGAGACAACCCAGCGCTATCTCAATTTAAAGCAGTTTCTTGAAGATTCTCCCTGGGTTTTGGAAACCCTGGAGGAGGCCATCCGCGATACCGGCATGGAACCGGTGCAGAAAAGCATCCGGGGAGGTACTGACGGTGCCCGTTTGTCCGAAATGGGATTTCCAACCCCTAATATATTCGCCGGAGGGCTGAATTTTCACAGCCGTTTTGAATGGGTGGGGCTGCGGGCAATGGTCCGGGCATCCAAGGTAGTGCTGAATATTATTCAGCGATGGTCGGCGTGAAGCCGGAACAAGATATTTAAGAAAGGGGAAACTGCAGCAGCGCAACCGGGGGGCGGGGCATCCGTCACCTCCGCAACTGCAGATGAAGATTAGATGAATAGCAGATATAGAACTGGCGGAACATCAGTGCGGCGGGGTATCCGCAGCCGCTGCTATTTAATCTGCTATTCAACATAGACCCGCCGCACCCGGGAAGTGATTCCGCAGGTAATTTCGTATGCGATGGTGCCCGCTTTGTCGGCCAGGGTTGAGGCGGTTTCCGCTCCAGGGGTATATCCGAAGAGCACCGCATCACTGTAACGCTTCACCGGGGTGCCGGGACCGCAGTCCGCCATACACTGATCCATGCAGATTCTGCCGACCTGGGGAAGTTCCCGCCCGTCAATCAGAATGGTGGCATTGTTGGAGACAATCCGCGGATACCCGTCCGCATAGCCTGCATTCACGGTGGCAATCCAGCTCTCCCGCCGACTTGTCCATGTGTGTCCGTAGGAGATGGATGTGCCCGGGGGGACGCTCTTTACGAAGCTTACCGGAGCCCGCAGTTCCATGACCGGTTTCAGTTCCATATTTCGACGCAAAAGCTCATGGGCAAAAGCCGAGTCCGGGACGTATCCATATGCTGCGATTCCCGGTCTCATCATATTGCTGCCGTCATTGTTGTGAAACAGAATTCCTCCCGAATTAGCGCCGTGAACAAATTCCACAGGCATACCCATAGTGTCCAGACGCTCTGCAGTTTCTTTCAGAATTTCCGCCTGCTTTGCTGCAAGACGGTCTTCAGGATTGTCGCTTAAGGGGAAGTGGGTGGCCAAACCGGCGAGACGGAATCCCGGGTGTTCTGCAATCGCCCGGGCCAGTTCCGGCACATCCTCCGGGGGGCATCCCAGCCTTCCCATTCCGGTATCGGTTTTAATATGGAGGGGTAAAACCGGAACCTCATCTCCAGAATCACCTTGGTTGAGCAGCCGCTCCCTGAAGTCACACAGGAGGCGGAAATATTCCAGGTCACTTACAAATGGTTCGATGTTTTCCCTGAATAGCACCTCCTCCTCACCGCAATCGGCGATGCTGAACAGGAAAATCCGTGAGCTGATGCCCGATTTCCGCAGCTCCACTGCTTCGGAAATCCTCGCAACTCCCAAATGCCGGATACCGCAGCTCTCCGCCTCCCGGGCAATCCGTGGGGCGCCGTGTCCGTATGCGTTGGCCTTAACTGCCAGGCAGAGGGGTCTGGAGCCCGCCTGGGCCTGCAGGAGTGAAATATTATGCCGGAAATTTGAAAGATTGATGATTGCCCTGGTCTGTGTCATACCGTTCAGTGTATCGTTCCAGAAGACTGCCTGCAATATGAAACCGGCAATGCAGGAGTTTCTTATACCGCCCCGAAGAGTGCATGGATTAATTGTGTTCCGGGTTATATTTTATATATATAGTACTGTTGTACCTTACGGGAAAGGATATGAATCATGCCAGTTAATCACACCAGCGTGTTAATTGTAGAAGATGAAGCGATTAATGCCATGCTGATACAACTTGAATTAAAAAAGGCGGGTATACCTGTGTGCGGTGTAGCGTCTTCAGGAAGGAAGGCCATCGAGATTGCCGCCGAAAACAAGCCGGGGATTATTATCATGGATATACGCCTTTCCGGGAGCCTGGACGGTCTTGAAACAGCAGAAAAACTGAGCATCGAATACCCAGCCCAGTTTATATTTATCAGCGGGTACGACCTCTCCGGCATGCTTCCCAGAATTCATAGTATGAATACGTTAGCGGTCTGTGAGAAGCCGATTCATATGAAAAAAATTATCCGCTATATCAATGAAGCTGTATAGAACGGATAAATTCCCGAAGTGCTATATCCTTGAGCTGTATGCGGTTATTGGAAATCTAATTGAACAGCGGTACCCCGGACCATCTTCTATGGTAAAATTTCCATTGAGCTGAAATTCGGCGATACTTTTCACAAGTTCAAGGCCGAGTGTATTTTCTCCAGCTTTGGCTTCGGTCTTATTAAGTCCCCTTCCATTGTCTGAATATCTGATTAATATGTTTGCGTTCTGGGTAATTTGTGCATCAATACGGATCTCCGGCTGTTCTCCTGCATCCGAATCTGGGGTGAAATCAAAAGCGTATTTCATCGAATTGGTTATGAGCTCATTGAGAATAATCCCGCATGGCACTGCATAGTCGATAAGAAGTCGGATCTCTCCGCAATTAACAGTATGGGAAATGTGTGGAGAACCCGGAGCGAATGTCCGGATTAAAATATCACTGAGTTCCTCTATGTATTCTTGAAGCCGAATATTTGACAAATCTGCTGATTGGTATAGCTTTTGGTGGACCAGTGCAATGGCATAAATTTTGGATGCTATGCGATCCAGAATCTCCTGGGTGCTGTAAGTATGATGATCATTAGCATAGAGTTTCATCAGGCCGAGAATGACCTGCATATTATTTTTTGTTCTGTGGTAGAGTTCCCTGAGAAGTGTGTCTTTCTCTCCTATTGACTGTTTCAGCTGTTCTTCTCTTTCTGCTACCTTCTGAACCATGTTTCCGAAATTTTTCGAGAGCAGTTCAAATTCCACATACTGGGATGAAGCAGCCTCCTGGTAATATCCGTCGCTTGCAAGCTGAATTGCATTCATTAAATCATGCAAATTTTTAAATGCCCGATTCATGTATCTGTACATAATGGCGCTTAGCAATACCAATGCAAAAATCAGGCTCGATAGGTGCACATATTCCAATGTTCTGATTTGGCCGTATATTGCGTCGTACGGACGGAAAACTGTTATAAGAAACCCGCTGTGGGCTGCCTCCTGAATGCTGATAAGCCACTTCGAGCCATTGTATGGTTCAATAAAAAGACCGAACTCACCATTAATTGCTCTTTTCACGCTGTCTAAATTTCTGAGGTTTTCGGATTGTATGGCAATACGTGAATTATTATGTGCAACGATGCTTCCGTTCCGTTCAAGAATAGCCACAAATGAATCGGGGTTTGAAAAATCAACAGAAACAAAATCGCTGAGTTCTTGAAGATTATAATAGGCCGCCACAAGCCCCAAGTTGCTTTGGATGGAAAGAGCAATTGTGGGATATCCGTTGCGGATATTTATAAAGGAATTGGACCAATGGACGTCTCCATGCCTGGAAGCACGAGAAAAAAAGTTTTGGTTTGAAAGGTCGATGTTTTTAATATCTGGATCATACGGCCATGTGTTTAATACGATGCCGTTTTCATCAAGCAGGTAAAATGAATCGAATCCGTCAATGAGATGAACCACATCCAGAATGAAACAATTCTCATCCTCGACTTCAGGGGTCGCATGATACTCCTCGATATGATCCCGCACTTTAATTAAGTGCTGCTCCGGTTCATGAAAAAAATTATCCACACTCTGAGATAAAACAGACATCATGTTCTGTATTTGGCTGGTAATATTTTTCCGGTAGTTTTGATGGGTTATCACCGAGGCGGTGGTTGAACCTACCATAATAAAAACGACGAAGCCGAAGAAGAGTGAGCTCATATGTCTGCTGAATTGCCTTTTTCCAGTTTGCATCTCTATCACCATACTAATAGACTGAAAGCGGATTAACAATTTTTTAAGGATATGATCGTGGCTAAAATTCGGAGCTGCCAAGTTTTATCGCTGATTGCATCGCTGTTTGTGTTTTTTCTGACATCATGCAACGGAATACAGTCGGTGGATGTTGGGTACGTAGGCAGTATTACCGGCATATATTCTCCCCTATTAATCACATCACGGAATGGTGCACTCCTTGCTGTTGAAGAAATGAGGGAATCAGGTGTAGTGGACTTCAATCTGGTGGTGAGAGACAATGAGAGCAACTGGAAGCACATGCCTGAAATTATCAATGATTTTTTCGATCAGAATATCTCTCTGATCTTTGCGGCTGTAACCAGCAGATCATGGCTGGCCGCGCAGGGAGCGGTTTCTGGAAGAGATGGTCTGTTCATATCTCCAAGTGTATCCTCCGATACTGTTTATGGAATTGATGATAATTTTATTCGTACCGCCCTAACCTCAAGGCAGTACGGGTTCCGTCTCGGAACCCACGCAGCAGAGGTCAACGGTTCCAGGATTTGCTTCATAACAGATGACAACAACAGGGATTATTCAGATTCCCTGATTAAGGGGTTTCAAGAAGGCTTTGGCCCAATTGACCAGGCTGAGTTCTACAGAGTCGGCATGCCAGCTGATACCCAGCGTGTGTATCGTACAATTGCCGGAAAAGTCAGGGAGACAAATTCGGATGTAATTGTTTTTATTATGAGTCCTCTGGATGCGGCAGTGTTGCTCCAACATCTGGATGAAGAAAAATATTTGCGGCTCCTCTCCCCCTGGTCTGTGTCTCCTGAATTGGTGGAAAACGGAGGTGAGTCGATAAACGGCAGCCGGTTTTTTCTCCCCGAAGGAAGTCCTCTCTCGGAGAATCCTGCATACATGAATTTCTCCCTCAGATACACTGAGCGGTTCGGGGAAGAACCCACATATCAGGCACTTGTAAGCTACGATACCATGAAGATTCTCGGTGAAGCGGTGAATCGGGCAGATTCAATTGATCCGGCTGATTTGAAACGCTACATTCTGGACACCCGACTGTTTCAGGGAGAGCTTTTGCAATACGTTATCGATGATAACGGGGATTGCAGTTATGGCCTCAATGCATATAAATATGAAAACGGCGAAATTACTCCGCTGAACACCACATCTCCCTGAAGCCGTTTTCTGGATTCAACGAATTGTTGGGCTCTTTGGCTTTTTGCTGTATCCGTGCTATATTATAGTTGGAAAAACATATGAAAAAGCTGCAGCCGTTTTCCATCACTATTCTCCTCTCAATACTGGTTTTTGCCGGATGTGATACCGGTTCTTTCTTTATGACCGGCTCCGGGGAGAGCAGTATTTCTGTGGATACCATACAGCCTGCATCGTTTGTGAAGGCGGGTGGCCGCATTCCCATATCGGTCAACACCGACAGGAGCAGTGAAGAGCCGGATCTTATCCGCCTGAGAATTGAAGACGAGCTGGGAACGGTCATCCACGAGGAGGAATTCTCCCGGGGCACCCCGGATTTTCCTGCGCTCCCCGATCTGGAATTGTCCGGTCTTGAGCTGTCCGAAGGCAGGGTGTACGGTCTCATTCTTGAATTCTTTCTTGAAGGTGAATTTCTCCATGAGGAAGAAAGCTGGTTTTTCTACGGGGGAGACACCACCGAAATTCGTCAGGTTACTGTCAGCCCCCATTCTGCCGCACCAGGTGAAACGGTAAAAGTTCTGGTGGAAATCGGGTCTGCTGCTTCGCTGTCACCCTATCTGCAATTCCGCCTGGACGGAAATGTGGTATATGAGGGCCTGTCTGAAACATCCGGTTCAAGAACATCCAGCATAGAGTTTGAGCTCACCGCACCGGAAGATGGCGGAGTATATGACCTGAGACTTGATCTGTATCCCTGGTTTGACAGCAGAATCAGTGAGGATAGCCGGTCGACCATTCACCAGACTTTGGAAATGCTGGTAATCCAACCGAGTAATAATGAAAGTCCCCAGGGTGTACGCCGGATAACCGAAGAAAACTCACTTCCTTCCGGTTCATCTCCTTTTTTCTATACCAATGCCCGGGTTGCCTCGGGGATACAATTGACTTTTTCTTCCTCCACCCGCGGTGAGGACCCCACTGTGGCCCGGACCGGGGAAGAAACGGACGGCAGCGAAGAAGATTCCTCAGATTCAGAATCGCCGCTCTTCAGCCTGTCTGACGGAAGGCTGGGGCTTGAAGCAATTTCAGAGGGAGAAGATCTTCTATTAAATATTCATTATTTTCCATCATCTACCGATACCGAAACATCACAGGAAAGCTCTCAAACTCTGCAGAATTCCAAAGGGGAATACCTTAAGACCGTTGTTCGAATAGAACGGGCGGTCAGTTCCCGCTCAACCGCATTGAATATCGATATTCTGGAAAGCGACCGTCATCTCACACTGCTGGTCTCTTCGGCTGATAAACTGTTGTACGGTGAATTGCTGTATTTTGAAGATTTTGACATAGAGATATCGGAGCCTGCCGGTGATGTTGAAAACGGCGGTACAATACCCGGTTCTCAGAAAGAGGGGCGCATTGGACCTGGAGCTTCACTGCTCGAATTAACTCCCCTTGCCGAGAGTTCGGACCTTGAGAGTCTCTTTCAGATGATACTCAGGAAAAAGTACGGCAACTTTATATTGTTCGCCGAAGGATTCGAATTTGCATCATCCGTGAATAACGCGATCAGCTACTCCGATCAGGCTTATGTACAGGATGGCTATCTGGTGCTGCCTCCCGCTGCCTGGGTTGAGCTTCCGGGGTTTGCCCTCGATGAATATCTGGTAAATGTATCTGCGGAATTTCATGATGACGACTCCCTCCTGGCAACCGATCTGGAACTGCTGCAGCTCCCGTCTGCCGATGATCGGGAATCCGCATCATCGGTATTCAGCTTGAGCGGGAATGGAGAAATACGGGTTGAAGGGGTTCCCATGATGAACATTCCGGCCCCGAAAAATTCTTTCGATTTTACCCTCTCACAAAAAGATGATCTTCTCTCCCTTGTAATTCCCGGAGTAGAAGAAAACGCGTTGAATATTCCAGTGAATTCCGGTGGAATCTACCGGTTGTATATTAACCGACAAAGTGCGGCACAACTTCAGATCAGACTTGATTCTGTCCAAGCCACCAACACCGCCGATGAGCTGGTGGATCGGGTTTTTGAGGGCTTCTAAACCGGAAGTTTACCAGCGCATTCACTTTTTCAAAAAACTGTAGCTCCATATGTTGAAAACGCGCATCGCCGCCGCTACTATTCCATTTATATGTATATTAATTTCAAACAGGAATCCGCATGAAAAAGTTGATCGCACTGTGTGCCGTCTTTTGCATTTTGGCAATGGGAGTCTACTCTCAAGAAATATCGGAGAAACAGGACCTGTCAATTTTCCGTGTGAATTATTACGGAGCTCCGGTGGAGAGGCAGGGCGATTCGCTGAGTATCAAGGCTCAGATCGGTAAAACATCCCTTGAGCTGGAGTTGAACAGCAGCGGAAATATGGAGACTGACCGGATCTTCCGCAATAGCATCGGGGCCGTGGATGCAGGAATCAGACAGGTTTTCCAGAACCTCGGGCGCTTTAACATTATTACAATGCCCCAGCGGGTGAGCACGGCCAATGTGCAGGATTTTATCTCTGCAATCCAGGATTATCGCCAGCAGGGCGTCGAAATTCCTGAGGCGGTACGTCTTGGGCAGGAAGCCTTTACCGAATCCGATTTGAACCGGATTATCAATTCGTTCATCATGGTTGTCCCCGAGGTCACCTACTATAATATTGATATCGGCGATGTAAGCCTCTATGAGGCAACTATAGTAACATCTTTCAGCATCTTCAATGTTGAAGATTACAGCAGCATTGGGGAATTTTCAGTGGAATCCACCGGGTATTCAGATGACAAGCAGGAAGCTATGCGTCTGGCTGTGGAGGATATTTCCGACCAATTGGAATTTGAAATCCGCTCCATTGAACAGTTCAGGCTTAAATCCGCAATTCTTGAGCGCAGAGCCGGCAGAATCATTCTTGAATTCGGAAGAAATATGGGTATACGGGTGGGTGATGAATATGAGGTTACCAGAATCCGCGACCTTGGCGGCAAAGTTTTTGATGAACGGGTGGGGCTTCTGCGGATCCGGGAGGTGAATCAGGAATTTTCCATTGCTTCGGTGATGTATGAAAAGGAACGGATCGTAGCCGGGGATCAGATCAAGGAGATTCCCAGAATCGGGTTTGATGTGACCGGCTATGTTGCAGGTATTTTTGATTTGGGGAGCCAAAGCATCTCCAGCATATCCTTCGGCGCCCGTGCCGCCCCAAGCCGGGGATTTTATGCCTTCCGTCCGGTGGCGGGGCTGGAGATTGTTCTTTCGGACACCAGCACCGCCGGAGAATTGGTAGGACTTCCCATAAGTCTCAATGTGGGTGCGGAATACAATTTATTCCTTCGCCGCCTCCGTCTTACACCCCACGCGTATTTAGGAATAGTGGGACAGATTCCCTTCGAAGAAGGTGAGGATTTCGCATTGAAAGCGCTAAAGACCGGCCTGGTTTCGGGACTTTCCTATTTGATGCCCAGTGCAGGCGACAATGTGGAACTGTACCTGGAAGGGGGCTATGAACTCCAATTCGGGTTTCAATCCAATCCGATTTCCGGAATCAGTCTTGGAGCGGGAGTCCGGATTCGCTGATATGAAGGCGCAATTACAACCACGTAATAGTTCGAGAGGATGGTTATGAAAAACATATACAGAACGGCAGCCGTGCTACTCACAATGATCATATTGCTGAGCTCATGTGCCGGAACAGGAACAGCGGTGCAGGGGGGGAGCGATGTGTTCCCCGGTCAGGGCCGGGATGAAAGCCTGCTATCGGCAATGAACAAAGCAAAAATGGATGCGGTGCGAAACGCGGTTATTCAAATGATCGGCGGACCCGCTGAACAGGCCCAATCTTCATTGCTGAATGAGGTACTGTATTCCAGCTCCAATCCGAACCGCTTTGTATATCCGGAGAGCATGGAAACCCTGCGAAAGGAGAACATGGGGAGCATAGACGCCATGGATATGCTCTATGAAATCCGCATTAGGGTGCGGATGGACGCGGTACGGAGTGTTTTAGATACCCATGGTATAACTTCCAATCCCGACAGATCGTCAACTGCAGATAATGATTCTGGTGGGGATGAAGTTTCACGCAACAATACTACGGATACGAAAACCGATTCCGATGAGACTGCCGGGAGCGATGCATCTTCTGAAGATGGAGCCTCCGTCGAAGAGCGGCAGTTTGTCCGCCGGTTTTTGGAAGATATGACCTATATGGTGTATTTCAGTGATGAGGGAGATACTGATCCGTTTCTCATGAAAACAGCCGTTACCCAGGCGAATGCGTGGCTGGCAAACAATGGTTACCGGGTTGTGGATTCTGAACAAATAGAGGACCTAAAAGCCGACGCTGAGTTGTTGTATGAAGAGCAGACCGGAGGAAGCATTTCTCTGCTGCAATGGATTGCCCAGAGGCTGGACGCAGACGTCTATGTTGAGATTGATGCATCCCTCACTGCCCGCAGCCAATCCGGATCCCATTACGGAAAGGCAATTATCACCATGAAAATGTATGAGACTTCCACGGGAGCATTGCTAGGTTCAATACCCTATACCAGTCCGGAAACCTACAGTGCTACGGGAACAGAGGATGCGTTATCCAATGCTCTGCAAAGCTCCGTATACCAGGCCATGCCCTATATGGCCGAACAGAGCAGGGTGCGGATGAATGAAGAGATCAGTGACGGTATCCGCTATAACGTGACGTTTATTAACAGTTCGGACTCCCGGCTGATGAGCAGCTTCCGCAGAGAGCTTCGGGGCGAAGTTGAAGATCTTGAAACTTTATCCCAGACCGGGGAAGAAACGAGATATGCGATATATTATTACGGACGCAAAGATGAAGTTGAAGACCTTATATACCGGGTTGCAGACCGCACACCCGGTATGGAATACCTTTCTCTGGTGTTGACCAGAGGCAAATCCATGACGTTTGATACAGGCTTATTGCCTTAGGAGGAAATTAATGAAATCCCGTATCAACCTTTGTATTATCGCCGTGATATTGGCCGCCGTGCTGGTATCCTGTGCAAGCAGGCCTCAGCCCACAGAACAGGCTGAGGAGCTGGAAGAGGTTCGATCACCCTATACGGTTATTGAACACAAGAACACACAGCTGGGAGGCCCCATCCCCGATTGGACCTATACTGCCATTGGAGCTCTGGAGCAGCAGGATCGGTTTGAAGAACGCTACCTGTATCGCTTTGAAAGAATCGGGCAGGATCTCAACGGTATTAAGACCCTTGCCGATAACCTGGATGCCGGCGCAGCCATAGCCCGGGAGATTAATATCAGGGTTCAGCAGAAATTTGCCGGTGCTGAAGTAGGGGATAACGATTTTGTTGAAACCTACTTTGAAAATACCGTGAAGGTACTGGCCGATGCCAGAATCAGCGGGTACCGCAAGTATGACGATTTCTGGATTCTCCGGGTGGATAACGAAACCGATGAGCAAGAATATGTATACTACAGCCTGTTTACCATTGAACAGGATGAAGTTGACCGGCTTATCCAGGAAGCAATTTCCGGACAGTCAGCGGATACGGAAGAAGAGCAGACTGCAAAGGAACGGGTGAGAGAGATTTTCGAGGAAGGCCTTTAATTCCGACCCGATATTTTTTCTGATACAGCCATAGCTTTACGTATTTATTTGTTGTCCGCGGCGGAGGCCCATTCAGCCCCACGCCGCGGGCTATCTTTTTTCGAGGTGCTACATGAATATTTCCAGGTCAATTTCTTTCATCATTCTCAGCGCACTGATGCTCAGTCTCGCCGCCTGCGCCGGGGGCAGTGGCCTTACCAGGGATCTACCCCAGTGGGTTATTTCACCGCCGCAGTCGGACGAGAACAATGAATATTTTGTGGTGAGTGCAGGGAGCGACAGCGGAAATCTTGCGGATGCCGAGGAGGCCGCGGCTCTGAATCTGCTGGGTGAAATCAATCGCGTACTGGGCGTGGATATTTCCATGATCAGCGACGCCCAGGCCCGTGGAACCATGGAAAGCTATGAAGCGGAGGTTGTTCAGTCGGTTCAGCAACAGGCTGAAGGCCGGATAAGCGGGCTCAGAATTGTGGACCGATATGTAATTCAGACCGACAGCGGGGTTACCGTCTACGTATTGGCCTCCTATGATCGGAGCGAACTGGTAAGCGAACGCAGACGCCGTGAGGCTCTTCTTGAGGAGCGCCGGGATGCGGTTGCCGTCCCCGAGCGAAAGGGCGAGCAGGCAGAGTCAGCCGGTCGGCTTTTTGAATCGTTCCGCTATTATGCGGACGCGGCGGTTGCAGCTTCAAGCAGTGAAATTCGCAACAGCGAAGTAAAACTGGAGCGGAACCTCCAGAATGCCCAGAGAGTGCTTGGTAACATGGAACTGAGTCTCCTGGACGGTCCCGACACTCTGATCCTGGGAGAGGCCCAGCAGCGCCCATTCAGAATTCAGGTCCTGGATGACCGCGGGAGAGGCGGAGGCCCAATGCCCTTTGTGGTTTCCTACCGTGAATCGGTGAATAACCGGGGGCGCCAGGTCCGGGAGACGGTGAGCAGTGACGAATCGGGAATTCTCAGTTACCAGATCAGTAATCCCGGAATTATCGGGCGTCAGTTTATCAGTTTCTACCTTGATGCGGATCCGGTATTGGAAAATCTGCGCCAGGCTGGACTGGACGACAGTCCCCAGTTCACTGCGATGGAAGATATTGCGGCGGATATTCGGGTACGCTTTGAATATGAAGTGGTCTCCCGGGCTTCGGAGATACCCACCGCGGTATTTATTCAGGAATTTGATATTGCGGGGAACGATATAGCCAGCAGTTCGGTGCATGACGGGTTCATTCAGGAGCTCAGCAGCGCCGGCTTCAGCGTAAGCGATTTACGGTCCATGGACGAAGACTTCGCAGAGGCCCTTGAACTGGGCGGTTCACGGGACGAGTTCCTTTCCCGGGTAAGAAACAGCGTTGATCCGGATGTACAACGGGTGATTTTCGGGAGCGCCCGGATTGTTGAGGTGGATGAACGGGACGGGTTTATCGTCCGGGTTCAGGGAAGTGTGACCGCTGTGGATCTGAGCAATAACCGCATTATTGCCACTCTTGAGTCCACGAAAAACAGCCGGGGTGCCAGCAGCTCCCGGGCCATATCAAGCGCATTTGCCAATCTGGGCAGCGACCTTGCCGCCAGAATGCTCAATAGTCTACGCTGAACATGGGAATGATTCACCCACAGCGCGGAAACTGAACGGTAATGAGAAGAACGGGAGTTGGGTGAACAAGAGTTGGGTGAACGGGGAACTACTTCAACTTTTTCCGTAACTGTTCAAGCTCATCGTCCAGTTCCGCATCTTTCAGCTCTGCATCCATTCTGCGGGATTCGGAGTCCATGCGTGATTCCGGATTATTGGGGTCCCCGGGGCTGAAACCTGCGGCGCTTTCAAGGCCGGCCACCAGGGCGTCGGTTTCCGCCCGGTTCAGACCCCGCTCATCGTCTATCTGTGCATCTTTAAGCCGGTGTTTCGCATCCTTAATTTCCCGATCCATTGCATAAAAGGAGTTTTCCAGTCCGGGTAAGCGTGCCTCCAGTTCAGCCAGCTTTTCCTCCGCTGCGGAGATCAGGTCAGGGCGCTCATGCTGTTTTGCCAGGGCGAGACGATCTCTCCACGTTTGTATTTCATTCTTCATGCCATTCAGCTGTTTTTCCCGGCGGTTTTTCTCTTTCAAAAGATCCAGCATATACTGCTTTTCAATTTCTAATTGACCCATACCCCATTGTAATCCGTGGTGAATCACATGCACAAGATCAGAACGGAGAAGATAGGGCTGGATACGGCTGACATATCAGCCCAGCCTTGCTATCTTACATGACATGAATATACACGGGATCATGCAGGACGACCGGATTGCCGCCTTGGCAACCCCTTTGGGAGAAAGTGCCCTTGCGGTAATACGAACAAGCGGTGACGGAACCCTCCAGGCTCTGAGCAGAGGGTTCTCCCGTCCGGATGCACTGCTTGAGGCCGACGGCCATTCTATTGTTTACGGCTGGCTTCAGTACGATTTCTCCCGGAGGGTGGATGAGGTAACTGTTGGCGTATTTCGGGCACCCAGGAGTTACACCGGGGAGGAGAGTGCGGAAATTTACTGTCACGGTAGTATTCCCGGCATCCAGAAAATCATGGAACTTCTATTTACTTTAGGATTCCGTCAGGCTGAACCGGGAGAGTTTAGTCTCAGGGCATTTATACACGGGAAAATGGACCTTACCCGGGCGGAGGCGGTTCACGAAATCGTCACATCCCAGAGCCGAAAGGCCCAGAGTCTTGCCCTTAACCGTCTTTCGGGAAGAGTGTTTGAGGAGATAGACCGGGTGAAGAGCCAGCTGGTTGATATTATGGCTGCAGTCAGTGTGCAACTGGATTATCCGGATGATGAACTGCCGGAGGAGGATGACGACAGCGGGTATGTTCATTCGCTCATTCCCCGGGATACGCTAGGGGATGCTGCAAAAGGACTCAGGCGTCTGGTAAGCAGCTACCGCAGCGGCAGACTGTACCAGGAGGGGGCCAAAGTCGCATTGGCGGGACAAACCAATGCGGGTAAATCCAGCATGTTTAACCTATTTTTGAAAGAGGACCGCTCCATTGTGTCCCATATTCACGGAACCACCAGGGATTACATTCAGGCACCGGTAGTGTTGGACGGTATTCCTCTTTCCCTCTACGATACCGCCGGTCTCCGGGATGTGGATGAAATTATTGAAAAAGAAGGTATCCGCAGAAGCGGTCAGGTGATTGAAAATTCCAGCCTCATCCTGTATCTTGTTGACGGTTCTAATTCCGACAAATCCGCTCAAGCTTATGATGATGAGCAGTTGGAGAGAATCGGTGAACTGAAACTTCCCTGTGTGAAAATCTGGACAAAAACCGATCTTCCCCAATGCGCCCCTGCGCCGGAGGGATTTTATCCCCTCTCAATGATCAGTTCAGAAGGGTTTGAGCAGGTGCAGCAGGCCATATTGGATTCGTTGCTGCAGGGTGAGCGGCTTGCCGGTGACGGCGATCTGGTAATCGATTCTCTGCGGCAGAAGCAGCTGATAGAGGAATCCCTTGAGGGGCTTGAGCTGGCCATGAACAGCATGGAAGCTGACCAGCCCCTGGATATTATTGCCATGGATCTCCAGAGGTCCATACAGGCCCTTGGGCAAATTACCGGAGAGGTGAGTTCGGAGGACATCCTGGACAGGGTTTTCTCCGGCTTTTGTGTGGGAAAATAAGCTATCTCTGTGGCTTGGTTATTCCTTAAAGTCAGGATCATTACAAATGATACTCCTGACAGAGTTTCATTGAAGAGGTAATACATGGATTTTGATGTAATAGTAGTAGGCGGAGGTCATGCAGGAATTGAAGCCAGTCTGGTGCCCGCTCGCCTGGGGTTTCAGACCCTCATGATCACCCAGAATCTTGACACCATAGGTAAACTGTCCTGCAATCCAGCGGTGGGCGGCCTTGCCAAGGGAAATATGGTCCGGGAGATCGATGCCCTTGGGGGAGAAATGGGGCGTCTTATCGATAAAACCATGATCCAGTACCGGGTGCTTAACCGCCGGAAAGGTCCGTCCGTTCAAGCCCCCCGGGCCCAGGCGGACAAGATACGTTACCAGGTGGAAGCCAAGAAAACCCTCGAGATGCAGGACAATCTGGATATTTTCATGGATACGGTTGTGGATCTCATATACGAGGGTGACAATCCGGAGATTCGCGGGGTGGTGACCGAGCGGGGACGGCGGTTTACAGCCAAAAAAGTGGTGCTCACAACCGGAACATTTCTGAATGGGAAAATCTATATTGGTGAATTCAATATGGAGTCGGGACGTATCGGGGAGCCCAATGCCCGGGGTCTGGAAAACCCCCTGAAGGATCTGGGTTTCCGGATGGGGCGGATGAAAACCGGAACTCCGGCCAGGGTGCACAAAGACAGTCTGGATTTGGATAAGATGGACGTTCAGTTCGGAGACGATGAAATGCTCTCCTTCTCCTTTTCAGGGGATGATGTGGGACGCCCCAATGAACCCTGCTACATCACGTTTACCAGCGATGAAACTCACCGTATTATCAATGAGAACATGCACCGTTCCCCCCTCTTTTCCGGTGCCATTGAAGGAATCGGTCCCCGCTACTGTCCCTCCATTGAAGACAAGGTGGTGAAATTCCCCCAGCGAAACAGGCATCAGATCTTTGTGGAACCTGAAGGCATGGAAACCAAGGAGATGTATCTCAATGGTATTTCATCATCTCTTCCTGAGGATGTTCAGGAGAAGTTTATCCACAGCATCCCTGGCCTGGAAAATGCAGTGATTATGAGGCCGGGGTATGCGGTTGAATATGATTATATCGATCCCAGTCAATTATTTCCCACCCTGGAGGCCAAGCTTTGCACCGGTCTCTATATTGCCGGTCAAACCAACGGCACCAGCGGGTATGAAGAGGCGGCGGCCCAGGGGCTGATTGCGGGTATCAATGCCTCGCTGAGCATCCAGGGACGGGAGCAGCTGATTTTATCCCGGGCAGAGGCATATATCGGAGTGCTTATAGATGACCTGGTGACTCTGGGGACCAAGGAACCGTATCGGATGTTCACCTCCCGGGCAGAGCACCGCATCAGCCTCAGACATGATTCATCCGATATGCGGCTGTATAAAATCGGTTGGGATATCGGTCTTCATGAGCGCTCACGCTGGGAGAGTTTTCTGGAAAAACAGAAGGGGTTGGAAGAGATTAAACAGCTGTTGGCTGGAAGACGACTCTCCGAGAAGGAGCTGGATACGGCAATGGAGGTTCTGGGTGACAATCGCCAGCATGTGAACAGACTGCCGGGAAAAACATTCATGCAGATGCTGAAGAACCCTTCCACTTCCATAGAAGATCTGGTGAAAATCGATCCCAAACTACTGGAAAACAGGCCGGTGGACTGGATCCGTCAAGTGGAAATAGATATTAAGTATGAGGGGTACGTGGCACGACAGGAAGAACAGATTCTTCGGTTCAACAAGATGGAACAACTGAAGATCCCCGGGGATTTCGATTACGGCGGAGTTATGGGCCTGTCCAATGAGGCCCGGGAGAAATTCCGGGAAGTGAAACCCCTCTCCATCGGGCAGGCCGGCAGAATCAGCGGGGTGAGAAACTCCGATATTGCAATACTCATGGTTGCGGTGGCCCGGAGGCCGGGACAAAGCTCGGAACAAAAAGCTCTGAGCCAGGACCTGCTGAACAGCAGCAAGATCGACTCATGAAAGATGATAACCGTCAGCTCCTCAGGCGAGGGCTTCAGGCGTGCCGGCTTACTTACCCGGAAGGCAGGACTTCCGATCCCGACTCACCGGAATTTTTGGGGTTCAGCGAAGATCTGATCCGCTACATCGATGAAATTCTTCTCTGGAATCCCCGTCTCGGATTGATTGAGGGAGATGAACGGGAAATTGTATCCCGACACGTTCTTGATTCTGCGGCGGGACTGCACATTCTTGCATATAGCCTAGAATATATTTTTACGCATCAGAAAGCGGGTATAACCGGTACTGTGAATCTGGCAGATCTGGGCAGCGGATCAGGCTTACCCGGCCTGATTATTGCCCTATGGGCCAAGCACTTTCTTCATTCCGGAAATGCTTCTGCTCAACTCTCTGTTCATCTTGTGGAAAAGCAGCAGCGCAGATGCGGCTTCCTCAAAAATGCGGTGGCGCTTTTGGGGCTGAAAGACAGTGTGCGCATACATCAGATCAACAGTGCTGAGCTTGCACCCGGTTTCCAGATCATAACCTCCCGGGCGTACTCTCCGCTAGATTCCGCGGAGTTGAAGTTTCAGCGCTCATTACTGTCTGAAGATGGGGTGATTCTTGCATACAAGGGAAGGCGGGAAAGTCTGGAGAAGGATCTGGGGTCCCAGCTGTCCGCTGCACTGCATGATCTAACAGGATTATCCACCGGCAATGATGATTTGCGGGCAAGACTTCAACAGCTGCTTTCACGGAGGGGGGATCTTGGTGTAAGCCACTTGCAGGTTCCGGAGCTGGACGGTGAACGGCATATGCTGATTGCCCGGGCAGTTTAAGTTCTTACATCCGTGTCTTGCGGGAAAGGCGCTGCATGGATTTTAACAGACCTGGTTTATTCACCAGGTCGATAAACCGGGCTTCCACAAAACTCTGTGCGGTTTCCGAGAAACTTCCTGCACAAATACAGAATCCCCGACCGGCTTTGGTTTCTTTAATCCGGGAATGAAGGTCCCTCAGGACAAATTCTCCCACCACGCCGGTGGTTCGGACAAATCGGAAGAGAACGATATCCGCCCATGTACTTGTTTCCACTTCAGCCAGAATATCCGCGTACTCACCCTTACGTACCTGAATATCCGTGATTTTAGTATTCGCATTTTTGAAGTACATGGCCGAAAGTCTTCGGCAGAGGGCGACGAAATCCGCATCGTTGGCCATGAGATATGTCTGGAGATGTTCGTTCTGTGAAAGTTCACTGCTGCGCTTAATCTGAGCGGCCACATCCTTGTAATCTGGGTTCGCCTTGTAAATATCCTGTAGATGAGCCAGGGCATCACCCACCAGTTGCTGCTTCATGAGCGCTGCTGCCAGACGGTATTTCAGCTCCATTCGAAGTTCAGGCTTGATTTTTTCATGCCTCAGACCGATTTCAAAATCCATTTGAGCCTTTTCAAGCTGTTCCTGTTTCAGGTGGATGCTTCCGGCCATGATCGCCGCATGGGGGCCGAAAACCGGGTCGGGGCGCAATTGCTCGAATATTTTCACCGATTTCTCGCTCTGACCCAGCTCGTAATAGCCTTGTGCGAGAAAATACAGCGATTCCTTCTCATCAGGCCTTTCGGTAACCACAGTTCTCAGCTTTGAGACCGAATCGTTGAGCCGTTTCAGGCGGAACAGGGAGAGCCCCAGATATTTATTGCTGTCCAGGTGTTCCGGGTTGGTTTTAACCGCATTATTCAGGTAGCCCGCGGACTTCTCATAGTTTTTCCGTTTATATTCAATGACACCCAGATGGTAGTTGATTTCAAAGAGTTCTGAATCGAAGGTTCTTGCCAACAGTAGTCCCTTGTAGGCTTCTTCAGTCATTCCCAGATGATACGCCGACAAGGCATAGCGCAGGTTTACCGTTTTCTCATCTATATCCGGATGACTGCTTGCCATCTCAATCAGCATTGCATAGGACCGGTGAGCCTTCTCCCATTGCTGATCGTTAAAATAAATATCCGCGATGGTGGAGAGCGCTTCATGGTCTTTGGGGTTAGACGCCAGGCGCTTGTTGGCTTCGCGTATTTGTTGGTCCCGATTCTTGGACTTCTTCTTTTTGGCGGGTTTTTCTTCCCTGTCACCACCGGTGCGGGTAAAAATCACCACGGCAACAAGACTGAGAAGAAGCACGGCAATTCCGGCAATGAGCAGGGGAAACAGGTTCATGTGTTCATTATTCTGTAGAGAAGCAATACTTGTCAAGAAAAGGCAACAAACATACAATATGTACTGTCTACCAGGGGGCAGATATGATAGGTATCCGACTTGCGGACGGCACATATTATCCGGTGCTGGATGAATCAAGCCATGCTCGGAAGCGTTTTATTCTCACACCGGCGCATGAACACCAGAATTCGGTGCATGTGCTTTTTTATCATGCGGAAGATCAGTCGTTTTCCGATCCCCGGCCCATCGGCAGATTGGATCTCAATCAGCTTGCACCGGCGGATTCAGTTAATGAACAGGAGATATCCATCTCCATCGACGCCCAGGATGACGGGAAGCTGAATATATCTGCCCGTGATGAAAAGGGCGGCACTACCCGGGAAATAATGTTGAACAGTATTCCGGATGAGGAGAATATATTCAGCAATCAGGATTTTCATCCAGATGATGAACTTTCTCTTCCGGAACCCGGCGACTTTATCGGTGATAAGGAAGATATGGAAGCGCTTCATCGGGAGGCCGCTGTTCGGGGAGGAGTTCTGGACACGTCTGAACAGGATGACGGCTTCGGTGAATATTTCGATGAAGGTTCTGAACAGAGTTTTGATAATGAGCAGGATTCGGGAAATTCTTACGGGGAAGATGAAGAGGGGTTCGACAATGAAAATCATTTTGTTGAAACCAGGAAGGGAATCCGCCCCGGAGTACTGGCCGCCCTTGTTCTCATATTCACCGCGGCTCTCATCGGATTGAGTTTTCTGATTTTCAGTCTGATGAAAGGTGAGCCGGTTCCACCCCTTGAAGCCTATACCGATCATGTGAACGGGGCAGTGGTGAGAACCGTTCAGTCTGGCGGGCAGGATTCCGCCCTAAGGACAGACGGCAAACTGTGAACCAAACATGTAAAAATACCTGTTCATACAGCCATGTGACTTCAAACGGGGGTATGACCCGTATGCGGGAAAAGCTGGTTCCAAGCTGCCGATTAATCACCACTTGCCGGGGTATGACCCGTATACGGCAAAAGCTGGTTCTGGTTTTTTCAGTGATGCTGTTTTCCTTCCTTCTTTTATCATGCAGCTCTTCCTCCACACTTTGGGGAATGGATGCGGTGGAATTTTCCCGTCAGCTCCACAGCCAGGGGCCCGGGATGCTGGATAATCTCAGCCTCGACCCCGATGATTTGCGTTCTGCGGCTTCCAGCAGTCCCGGAGCAGGTTGGTATTTGGGGCAGCTATTTCAGGACTCCGGGAAGGAAGATGCCGCTCGCATGCTCTACCTCCTGGAATGGGAAAACGGGGAGGAGCTGTATGGGTTTCCCGCACTCCGTTCCCTGTTCGAATTGCTCCTTCAAAATTCGGAATATACAGAGATTGTGCGGATAAGCGACGGTTTACTCCGCCGGAAACCTCCATCTCCCCAGGAGTACGGATGGATCTACACCCACCGCTACGAGAGTCTTATCCAACTCAACCGTCCCGACCAGGCCATGGATGAACTGAATGCATTGCCCCACCAGGCCGGGGGAACCTCCCACAGCTTTCTCTACTACCGCAGCATATTGGCAGCCTTCACCGCCGACTATGAAGAGCTGGAAGAGCTTCTCACACCCTATCTGTTTATTTCCGACGCCCGCCTGGGTCATGGCCGGGTACTGGATATTCTTGAAAAGCGTTTTCCCCGCCGGGGAGTCCCCCCCTCCATAGAACCTTGGCTGAGGGCCAAGACCCTTGCTCTCAGGGGGGAATCCCGTGAGGTACTGGAGATATTGACTCCCCTTCTTGAGGATGGGGGGGAACGGGTGCTCAACTATGGTATGGAGAGACCGGATGAAGGGGTGACGGCCGATTATTTTTCCGCCGCCTTGGATCTCGCCCGTTCTTCCGCCGCCCGGCGAAATCCTGACACCGGGGAAGCTCTGAGATCTGCTCTCAATGTGCTTGAGGAATTTACAGAACGGCTTTCTTACCGCTCCGGATCTCCCCTCACCGAGGGTTTTGCGGTTCATGAGATGGGATTGGTGTACGGGGAATACCGGGCCCGGATCCTTTTAGAACTCGGACAGGCAGCCGAAGCATCCTCAATCCTTGAACCCTTGTTTTTTCACGCAAAAGAAATTCATGCTGCAGCCGTCTCGCTCCGGGAGGAAACCGGGGCCGCATACCGGGGCGCAGACCCGGTTATCCGCCTTTCCCTGCTGAGAGAACGGATGCTGTGGCGCTGGATAGACAGCCTTCAGCAACGCAGCGATGTGACCGTGGATGATCTGGTCCGCCCCTGGAGCTGGGTGCGTCACGGCGAATACTTTTTTGATATCGGTGACGAATATATCAGCAGACTGCTTCAGGAGGGCAGGTGGGACCGGGTGAATTCACTGGTGAATATCCTTCCCCGGGACCTGCAGCTCCGGTACGGCATTCCTGCTCTTGCAGTTCTTGAGTATGCCGCTGCACGGGGCGTATACACTATCCCCCCTCAGGCGGCGGTTGCTCGTCTCTCAGATATGGCCAATGATTCTCCCCTGCCTCTGTACAGTGGACTCATTGCCTCGTTTGCTCCACCGGCACCAGGGGCCGGGGAGTCCGTCGGACTGGAAAGCGGCATCCGGTCCGGGGAGTTTATGAGACTTCTTTTTCCCCACACCAGAAGCGTACCATATGATGTGAGTCAGATAGTGACCGGTGAATTGGAGGACCGGGAGCTACGCCGAAATCTCGAGCATCTCGGCGGATTTCTCCGCTTCGGAATGTACCCCCAGGCTGCAGCGTACCTGTCTGCCGCTGATCCGGGATTCGTCCCCGATCATCAGCAGCTGCTGAGCAGTGTGCGAACCGCGTACAGCGGAGGTAAGTGGTACCAGGGCATGCTGGTTCTGGAGACCGCTCTCAATCGCAGCGTGATGTACGCCCACGGTCTTCAACCCTGGATCGCCGCGGCAGGAGGAGAAGATGAGCTGTTGAAGCTTCTTTTTCCCCTGAGCTTTCCCTCTGAAGTGGAGGTTTCCGGCAGGCAAAACGCAGTGGATCCGCTCCTGCTGCAGGCGTTGATTCGGGAAGAGAGCCGCTTTAATCAACTGGCGGGCAGTCACGCCGGTGCGCTGGGACTGGGGCAGATCATTCCCGAAACCGGGGAAGATATTGCCCGAAGAATGGGCCTGGAAAATTATGAACTCTTCCGTCCTCGGGATAATATCAGCATGTCCGCCTACTACCTGGCATATCTCCAGACCCGTTTCTCCACAATCTGGGAAACCCTTGCTGCATATAATGCCGGCCAGGGACGGGTCGACCGATGGATTGCAGATCTGCCCGTTGATCTCTTGCCCGGATATCTTCTTCAACCGTTTATCCCTTTTGAAGAAACCCGAAACTATACCCGCAGGGTGATTGAAAGCTGGATGATCTACCGGGTATTGTATGAACAGCCGCAACAGGATTTACTGGAAAACATAATGTTTACCCGGATCCGGCCCCAGCGCTGATTCCCCGGGACCTTGGGAAGCCCCGGAAACATCGGAAACCCCGGAACCACGGAAGCCCTGGAAGCCCCGGGTCTGTGGGAAAACATCAATTACAAATGGAGACTATATGACTGCTATTCAGGCTGCCGCTTTCGGCCTCATTCAGGGACTCACCGAATTTTTGCCCGTTTCCAGCTCAGGTCATCTGGCTGTGCTGAAACGGATATGGGGGTTCGAAGATGTTTCTATTCTTTTTGATGTACTTCTGCATGTGGCAACCCTGGCTGCGGTGATCATCGTGTTCCGAAAGCGGATTTGGAAATTGATACTCAGTCTGATTCACCTGGCTGGCGGGAAAGCGGATGAAAATGACCGGGTGCACCTCAAGCTCATCCTCATGCTGCTTATTGCAACGTTCATAACCGCGGTGCTGGGTATTGGAATTGATCAATTCGTTCAGCCTGTTGTTAACATCAAGCTGGTTTCACTGCTTTTCATCGTTACCGCGGCAATTCTTATTTTCAGTTCTCTGGTAAAACCGGGAAACAAAGGGTACGGGGAGCTGGGGGTCCGGGAAAGCATTATTACCGGAGTTGCCCAGGGGATGGGTGTATTTGCGGGAATCAGCCGTTCGGGTATTACCATTTCTGCCGGGGTATTCGCCGGTCTGAACCGGGAAGAAGCCGGGGAATTCAGTTTTCTGCTGGCAATCCCGGCAATACTTGGAGCAGCACTGCTGAAAATTCCCGAACTCGGCGACCTGCAAAGCAGTATCGGGGGTATTCCCCTGATGTTGGGTATTCTGGCAGCGTTTTTCAGCGGGCTTGCCTCCCTCATTCTCCTTATGAAACTGGTTCGCAGCGGCAAGCTGTATTACTTCAGTCTGTATCTCATTCCACTTGGTATTGCAGGATTAATATTTCTCTGAATATCCGGCGATTCGGGCTTCTGAGGGCTCCGGCCTTCTCAGGGTTCCGGCTTCTGAGGGCTCCGGCCTTCTCAGGGTTCCGGGCCGTATTGCTCCCCGATTTTTCCAATGCTTCAGACAGACCGCCTTTCTTCCGATATTCTGAGTCAGGGAGGGAGGTGTATATGCGAGGTGTTTTTGAATCCAGGGTTCTTGGCGGTATACTCACGGTTCTCGGGGTATATCTGCTCATATCCACAGCCGGGGCTGTGTTTCCCCTATTGCAGGCGGGGTTTATTATCCGGTTGTTGGCTCTGCCCGGTGATTTTCTTTATTCATGGTTTTCTCTCATGGGTTTTTATCCCGGCGTATATCTGATCTATAACGGAGTACTCATTTCTCTGGGACAGGACAGCCCACGTTCCCTCTATGTGTCCAGCTTCGCTGTGCTGCCGGTGATCAGCTTCGCAGCATTTCTTCGGTTTCTCATTGATCCGGGGTTCGCCGATACCATGCTGGCTTCGGCAATGACCGGGAGTCTCGGAGTTCAGGCTTCTCTCTATATCTCCGGAATTCTCAGTGCAGCATTGACTCTGCTCACTCTCCGCCTTGCATTGCTCCCCGAGCTGGCCGCTGCCTCCGAGAAACGTGAGGAAGATATTGAGGATTTAGAAGAGCTGCCCCAGTCACTCCTCCCTGAGCCCGGCGGGGAAAACCCGCTTTTTGGTTCGGATAGGGGTTCTTCCAGGGTCGCGGTGAAAACCTCCCCGGGAAGCGCTGTAACCGCTGCCCGGGAATTTCTGAGAACAGAAATGAGCCGGTACCAACCGGCAGGAGAACAGCTGGATGACCCGGGTGAGTATCCCGCTGATACCGATTCGGATTACTCCTATGATCAGTCCCTCTGGCGGGAAGCGGAGGACACCCAGGTGGAAACGGGCTTCGGAACATCAACAGAATTCCAGAATGATGATGAAACTGAACCCAATGAACTATACGAGAAAGAATCTGTCGATTATGAAGTAGTTAGTAATGAATCTTTCGATAATGAACCCGACTATGACGATTATGAGCTCGACCATGAACCCGACTATGAAGTAATCCATCTGACTCTTGGCTCCAGAAGTGTGGGGGCAGCCGGTTCGGGGGAGCCCAGGATGGAATCGGGGGCGCAGAGGACACAGCCGCAGAGGACAGAGCCGGCGATGACAGAGCCCGGTGAATCGCCATCGGGTGAACCCGGGGCGTCACAGGCAATGGCAGCAGCAGAAGTCTCCGCCACAACTGAGGTGACAGATCCTCCAAGGATGGTGAACAATGATTCCCGGATATTCGAGACGGAAGAGCCGGCTGATGAAGAAGGTGAAGATACCCCGGACGACGATGATCTGCCGGTAAATGAGGATCTGCTTCCCCATGCCGAAGCCGAGCTCGAGCTGAACTTTTCCCGGAAGAACGCTCCCTATGAAATTCCCATTGATGGTGTTCTGAGAAGTCAGAGTTCCGAGTCCTACTGGGTGGTGGATGAGGCAACCAGCGACCAGGGTGAGGTGCTGCGGAACACTCTCCAGGAATTTGGAATTGAGGCGGAGGTAACCGGTATCCGGAAGGGTCCGGTGATCACCATGTTCGAGATCCTTCCCGCACCCGGGGTGAAGCTGAACAGAATAGTGAACCTTGCTGACAATATCGCTCTGAGTCTGGCCGCATCCAGCGTACGGATCGTTGCGCCTATCCCGGGCAAGCATGCAGTGGGAATTGAAGTTCCCAATAAACGTCGGCATCTTGTTACATTCTCTGAGATTCTGAAGGAAGACGAGTTCATGGAAGGCAATCATGGTATTCCCGTCGCCCTTGGTAAGGATATTACCGGGGATGCCCAGATTGTGGATCTGACAAAAATGCCCCATCTGCTGATTGCCGGGGCAACCGGAGCCGGTAAATCTGTGTGTGTGAACAGCATTATCTCTTCAATTCTGTACCGCCGGGATCCCGACGAGGTAAAGATGATGCTTATCGACCCAAAAATTGTTGAGCTGAAGTTCTACAATGATATTCCCCATCTGCTTACACCGGTGATCACCGATCCGAAAAGAGCCTTTCAGGCGCTTCAGTGGTGCCTTTACGAGATGGAGCGGCGCTACAGCCTGCTGGACGCCATGGCGGTACGGGATGTAAAGAGCTACAACAAGAAAATTGTGGACAAGAAGATTGCCACCACCAAGCTGCCCTATATTGTGGTAGTGGTGGATGAGTTCGCCGACCTTATGGCCACAAGCGGAAAGGAACTTGAGTCCACCCTTGCCCGCCTGGCTGCTATGAGCCGTGCAGTGGGCATACATCTGGTGCTTGCCACACAGCGTCCCTCAACAGATGTCATTACCGGCCTCATTAAAGCGAACATTCCCAGCCGCATCGCCTTTATGGTTGCCAGCAAGGTGGACAGCCGTATCATCATAGATAGCGGTGGAGCCGAGAAACTTCTGGGCAAGGGAGATATGCTGTTTACATCAGCCTGGGACCCCTTTCCCCAGCGTATGCAGGGGGCATTTCTGTCGGAAGATGAGGTGGAGACCATCGTCTCCCATGTTAAAGAGATGGGGAGTCCGGATTACATAGATGATGAAATCTTCTTCGAAGAGGACGAATCTGAAGTGATTCAGGGAGAATTGGATGATCCGTTGATGCAAAAGGCCATAGATATTGTATGTACTGCCAATAAAGCGTCGGCAAGCTATTTACAACGACGATTGAGTATAGGTTATAATAGAGCTGCAAGACTAATTGAAGAAATGGAAGATCTGGGGATCGTCGGTCCTCAGAATGGGTCGAAACCCAGAGAAATCCTCAAAAATAGGGATGTTATGTGAACGAGATCTCGCGGTCAAAGCGCTGGTTATACGGATCAGGTGATCTGAGCTTCAGTTTGGCCAATACTTCAATCGGCGCATATCTGGCCATCTATCTCACCGATGTGGTGGGAATTCATGCCAGCTTCGCAGCTATTATTATTCTTCTGGGAGGGGTGTGGGATGCGTTCACCGATCCCCTCATGGGTGTACTGTCGGACAGAACCAAGACGGCCATGGGGCGCAGGCGTCCATATATTCTTTTCGGGGCTATTCCCTATGGTTTGCTCTATGCCCTGATCTGGTGGCGCCCCGAATGGGCGGGGCAGGGCTTCAACAACCTCTTTTATCCCATCGTGCTCATTTTGTTCCAGTCGGCGTCAACCCTGGTGAACATGCCCTTTTTGGCGCTTACCCCGGAACTGAGCGCCGATTATGATGAACGCAACAGTCTTACCTCCAACCGGATGATCTTCTCAATTATCGGGTCTCTGCTGGCATTCACCATTCCCATTATGATTGTGGGAGAGTTTATCCCGGACAACGGAATGAAGGTGTGGATCATCGGGATCGTAACCGGGCTTATCACCATTGTCCCCTTTGTGCTCATCGGAAGCTTCATCCGGGAAAATCCCCGTAGGCGGAAGGAACATGCCATCCATCTGAATGTGTTTGCCTCCTTTAAAATCGTCAAAAAGAACCGGGCATTTCTCTGGGCACTGGGGCTTTTTCTGTTCAGCTGGCTTGCCATTGAGGTTGTACAGGCCTTGCTGATTTACTTTATTAAATACCGTCTGCAGATGCCCCAGAACTCTGATGTGATTATGGCTGCGGTATTCGTCAGTGCCCTCATCTCCCTTCCATTTTGGGATCTGCTGTCCCGGAAGAGTGATAAGCGGAAAAGCTTTATTTTCGGTACATCGTTTTGGCTGCTCATGCAGATAGTATTGGTGCTGTTCCGTCCTGCAACCCCTCTTCCTCTGATCGTCACCGTAGCCGCCCTTGCAGGTGTTGGGGTGGGAGCGGTTCATGTTTTTTCCTGGTCGATGATTCCTGACAGTATTGATGCCGGAGACCCTGAAGGAATGAGCCAGGAGGGTCTGTACTACTCTGTGGTGAGTTTCGCAAGAAAGCTTGCCAGTAAAGGTACGGTTTTCATGGTGCTGTTTATTCTCGGTCAGTCGGGGTACGAAGCAAATGCAGCAATACAGATTCAGTCCGCGGATAACGCCCTGGGTTTCATGATGGGGCCCCTGCCCACATTGCTTCTGGGGGTTGCGATTTTTTCCGCCTATAAGTATCCGGTGCGGCGTGAAACAATCAGGATTGCCGCCGATCCGCCGGCCGGACTGCCAAAGCCCCTTGCGGAACCGGTTCGAAGTAATGAGTCTGAAGAGGATTGAAAATGCTGGAAATCCGCAGGATTGATTTGACCAGCCGGAAAGAGCGCAAGCGTTTTCTGCTTTTTCCCCACAAGCTCTATGCTGAAGATCCCAATTGGGTTCCACCCCGTTTTCATGAGCAGATGCACACTTTGGATCCGTCAAAAGGAGAATTTTTTTTCCATGGAGAGGCCGAGTGTTTTATCGCCTCGGAAGATGGAAGAATCAGAGCAACGGTATGCGCGGCCGAAGATCATTATAAAAACCGGGTCACCGGTCTAAAGGATTGCGTATTCGGCTTCTTTGAGTATGAGAATGATCCCCTCCTTTTCGATGAATTGATATCCCATGTACGTAGCTGGGCCCTGGATCGGGGGCTGGACCGGCTCATCGGACCGTTCAATCTGGACTATGAAAACAATTACGGGCTGGTGGTTGAAGGTGAGGACCGCTTGCCCACCATGCTCTGTGCCTATACCAAGGACTACTACCTGCATCATATGCGGCGCTGGAAATTCCGCGAAGACCGGGGCCGGAATCTGGCCTTTGAGCTGGATCTGAGTACCCCCAATGGAGATATGAGGAAACTCTTTCGCCTGGGGGACCGGCTTCTGAACAGGAGCGATTTGAGGATCCGGGGAGCGAATTTTTCCGACTTCGATAACGAAGTGGAGCGGGTATATTATCTTATCAATAAGAGCCTGGCTCATATCCCGGATTTTAAACCCTGGAATAAGGCGGATCTTGCAAAGACTCTGAAGGAATTTAAAAGTTTTGCAGATCCGGAGCTGATCATGTTTGCCGAAATTCCCCGGGGAAGCGCCCTGAGCCGAAATCCGGAAAATCAGCCTCTGATCGGAGACTGGGAACCGGTGGGTTGGTTGCCAGGGCTTCCAAATATGAACGAATTCCTTGTAAAGACCGGGGGCTTAAGATATCCATGGCAGTTCCTGCAGCTGCTTTTCCAGATGCGTCGTCAGCCCGAATGCCTCACCATTAAGTCGGTTCTCATTCCCCCGGAGTACTGGGCCAAGGGGGTGAGCGTGGGGTTGTTCAGTCAAATGTTCCAGCTGGCCATCTCACGGGGCTATTCCCGGGTGGATTTATCTCTGACCTCAGAGAAAAACCCCTATACTCCCGATCTTGCCAAACGGATGGGTGCCCGAATGTACCGTGCATATCAGGTGTTTACCCTGGAGCTATAGTGTCGCGTGTTTGCTTTTTCCCGGCGCTTCAATTAGCGTATTCACTATGACAACGCCATTTAGCGGGGAAGCTATTTCTTTTCTCGGCAGCAGTGCTGCAATATTCTCAGTGCTGGCTTTAGGATACGCCGTGATTCAACACCATAGCTCCGGTGAAGCCTTTTGGTTGATGCAAAAGCTGAAAACCCCGCTATTTCTTGTGGTTGCCTTTTTGTCAATTCCGATTGCCCCCCAAATCGCCTCCGGTTTCAGGGCAGATGCCGCTGAAGCACTGGTGCTGTTGGCAGCCTACTTCGCAGGACTCCGTTCTGCAGTTTTTCTGGCTGTGGTTTTTTCCTTCATCAGGTTCTTTCTCTCAAGTGGAGTCTTCTCATTTTCCCTGATTCTGCCTCTGTTTATTGTTCTGATCTATCTTGCCGGGCGCTATGGGGCCCGACGCATACCGATTAAACCCCGGGGACTGGCAGCATTGATCAGGGAGCGGATGCGCAGCGGTTCGGAGATAATTCCCCTGTCTGCCCTGCTGATGCTTTCTGCCGCCGGCGCGGTAATGACCGCTCTCCGCTATCTCCTGATTCAAGCTGCCTTTGATCTTGAAGTATTCAGTACTCTGATCCTTCATTCGCTGCTCCTTTTCCCGTTGATGTTTCTTTATGGAGGATTTATGGGGATTTCCGATTCATCCCGCACGCTGCTGAAACAACAGCGAAGCAGAGAATTGGAATTTCAGCACCTGTTTGAATATGCACCCATACCGTTGTGGGAAGAGGATTACTCCCGGGCATACAACTACATTCAGAGTTTCGGCCCGGGACTGGAAGAAGGTCAGCTGGAGAAGATTATCTCCAATGTATCAGAATATTTTTCCCATATCCGCATTGTAAATATGAATCAACGTGCCGTAAGTCTGGCTGCTGCGGAAAGCAAGGAAGAACTGTTGAATCGTCTTGATGAAACCTTTCTTCCGGAAACTGCAAACTCGTTTATTCCCGAGATTGTGGCTCTGAGTGAAAATAGGATGAGCAGCACCACCCATTCACAGATCCAAAACCTGGAAGGGGAACGTCAGTTTGTAAAAATCCAGTGGAACGTGTTGCCGGAATTTGCCGGTAATTACCGCCGGGTGATCGTGTCATTTATCGACACTACAGAACTGATCCGTCAGGGTCAGCGTATCGAAGAAAGTATGCAAAAACGGAAAGTACTCATCAAGGAGATACATCATCGGGTACGTAATAGTCTTTCTATTGCATACAGTATTCTTGCAATGAAGACCGAAAACTTTTCTTCCGACGATGAGAGGCTGAGGATAACCCGGGTGCAGAACCGTATTCAAACTATAGCTCTTCTGCACACCCGTCTGTATATGGATAATGAGGTTCTGATCGTTCGGGTGCGTACATATCTTCAGGAGCTTATCCAGATGATCTGCTCTCCGTATTCAACGAGCGTGGATCTCCAGATACCGGATATTCAACTCTCCGTAGAGCAGCTGCTTCCCCTGGGGCTTCTCCTGGGTGAACTGATCTTTTCCCGGTTGACTCTCACCCATGTGAATGACGCAGTGGGGAAGGGGGGCGGGGTGTTAACGATCCGCAGCTATTTTCATGAGATTCACTGTGAGTTCAGCGATACGTTTTGCCCCTCGATACGGAATGAAGACTCCCGACCTGAGCCCGTCCCATCCGCAGTGGAGCTCATAATTATAGAAAGTCTCATTCTTCAGCTTCGGGGGCGTCTTTCAGAACGCATAGAACATGGTGTTCACCGTTACGATCTCTTTTTTCCTCTCAGGGAGGGTGTATGACCTTGCCCCGGGTTTTATTGGTTGAGGATGAAATTCTCATCCGGATGTATATGAAAAAACAGTTGGAAAAGCATGGGGTGTCTGTGGTTGCGGAAACCGGAGACAGCCGGGAGGCGGAGCAATTGCTTGTTTCCAGCGAGCCCGAGCTTGTTTTTTTAGATGTTCGTATTGAGGGGCCTATGAGCGGAACAGAGCTGGCCCGGATCATCCTTGATACATCTTCTGCTTCGCTGGTTTTTGTCAGTGCATATGAGCTGCCGTCACAACTCATACCCGGGGATGTACGGGTTTTGGGGGTGTATCAGAAACCTCTGGCGCAGAACTCAATCAAGGAAATACTGGAGAGGTGGAATGAATACATGGGATTTTCCTGATCTTCAGCAAGTGATGTACTTCGGCGGATACAATCTTATTCTGGCGGCAATTCTCGGTTTCGGAAGCTGGTATATTCTCCGCGTAAAGGGTCGCAGAGAACTCATAACCGCCCCGCATCTCTCCTCCATGGTTATAAGGGGAGTTCAGTTGTTTCTTTATGCGTTGTGTACGGCCCTCTCAGGACTGTACAGCATCTCCCTGGGACAGGAACCGGTGTTAAGCGGGGCGGTAAACCTTATTGCAGCCGCATCTGTTTTCGGCGGTCTTACTACAGGTATTGTCAGTTCCGTGTCTGCGGTACTCTTTTTTCCCCTGCCCCTGGTGGATGTGAGAGTTGCCGGACTTGGAGGATTGCTTCTTCTTCCTTTCATAATATGGCCCGTGTTTCATCGTAAGGGCCATGGAGCATGGCAACGGCATCTTTGGGCTGCTGCTGCATCCTCTATGTATCATATGTTGCTCAATGGGAGTTATTTTCTTGATTTTTCTCAGGGGACGATCCAGGTTTTCCGTTCGTTGATAATTCTTATACCGGTGAATTTGTTCGGATACGGGCTCCTGTATGTTTTTATGCGAATTCCCGAGGTGAACAGTTCTCTCATGGAAACTCTGACTAAACGTGAGGAAAACTACCGCCAATTGCTGGAGCATGCACCTGTTTCTCTCTGGGAGGAAGATTTTTCAGTTCTTGCAGAGTACATTCGCAGAAATCCCCGAACGTTTCACCTCCAAAATATGGAGAATATTATAGACAACGCATGGAGATACTTCTCCATGATTTCGGTTCTTTCTACGAATCGGGCAACCCTCCAGCTGCTGGGAGCTGAGAACAAGGAAGAGCTGGTGCGGCGGCTGCCGGAAACCAGCACCCATGAGTTTACCCATGCGCTTGCCCAGGAAATCATTGCGGTACGCGACGGCAAGCTGTTTTTTATGACCGGGACCCGTATACGGAATTTTCATGGTGAGCTGCTCAATGTGGTTCTTCAATGGAGCGTACTCCCGGGTTACGAAAAAAATTATGGAAGAGTGCTGGTTTCCATTATTGATATCACCCAGACTATCACCCAATCCAGAGAGCTCATGTTTGCAAACACCCAACAGGAAAAACTTATAGGGGAAGTACATCACCGAGTGAGGAACAGTCTGGCCATTGCCTACAGCATTATGGGTCTTGAGCTTGAAGAGATGGATTCGTCTCCGTTGAGGGAGCTCTATATTTCCAGCATGAACAGGATTCAAGCAATTGCTCTTATCCACACCAAGCTCTATAAAAACAAGGAGATTCTGGCCATGGATTTGGCGGAGTATCTGGAAGATTTGAAAGAAATCCTCACCACCCAGACTGCTGAAACTCGAATTCAATGCCGCCTTCAATGTCCCAGTCGGATGGTGCATATTGATCAGGTGCTGCCCCTGGGCATAATTCTGAATGAGCTTGTGATCAACAGCCAGAAACATGCATTCCCGGATAACCAGAAAAATCCCCGTATTACCATTGCTGTGGAATTCAGCGGAAATACCTGCGCCTTTCGCTATTCGGATAACGGAAGGGGAATGGATCCCGGGGTTCTGGAACGGGAAAGCACCGACTCGCTGGGAACAAGTCTGCTGAAATCCCTCAGCGGGCAGCTGGGGGGGGAGTTGAGCTATATGTACCGGGAGGGGTGGTCGGTATTTTTATTGGAGTTTCCCCTGGAAGAAATTTCAGCTCAGGAAGATCTCTCCTGATACGTTTCGAGCCAGTCAAGGAAGTTCCGGTAATTCGCCGAGACAGCCGTGAACTCTGTGTACCGTCTTCCGATATCCTCGATCATATGGGCATCGGAGTTGAAAAGGGGGGGGTACTGGGGGTAGGCCGGGATCAAGGGATTATTTTCACGGTACCATTCCAGACCGTGGTAGCGGTCATGGGGGATAAAGCCCAGCTGGCTTGTAAGACTGAAATTCGCCCGATCCACGTGGGCGGGAATGACCAGCCCTCCTCTGTTACGCACGTCCTGTACTAGCTCTGCCAGGGAGATATCTGTTGCGCTAATGAGCAGGTAATCAACGGTTCCCAGGATATTTTCATCCATATCCACGATCACCTGGTCGCCCATGCGCTCAGGATTCAGTGGAATTTGCTGAATTCGGGAGGAAACCAGGCGATCCATTTCAAGTGCCTGAGAAAGATGCTCAAAAATTGCCAGACAGTGGAGTTCCTCTGATGTGGTGATCTCCATCCCGTACATGCCTGTAATGCCTTCCCTGATGCATGCCTCATGGAATGCAGGGCAATTGGCTGCAGAATTGTGATCGGTGAGGGCGATGAGGTCCAATCCTTTCTTTACCGCTTCCCTGGCAATGGCTGAGGGAGAACTGTACAGGCTGCCGCAGGGGCTCAGACAGGAGTGAAGATGAATATCTGCTTTGAATAGTCGGCTTTCTTCCCGGGTCATGACGATAGCCTGCTGCAGCCGGTCAGACCGGGAAAAATGTTCGGTACAGCTTTCCGGACACGGTGAACTGATCTTCGCTGCTTCGGAATATGGCAATTCCTTCCTCTTGTGCAGCCTGGATCATGTCATCAGGTACTGGGCGGCTGTTGCAGATGATGATGCAGGGAGCACCGTAGAGGGCGGCGACTGCAACGGTGTTTTTATGGGACTGGATGGTAATGAGCGCCTGACCTTCCTGGGCGTTGGCCATTACATCGGACAAAAGATCAGAACAATAGGCTCCGTTGAGTTCCTGCAGATCCGCTTCCTGCTGGATGCTTTCACAATTTAGAAGCTCTGTAAGCCTGGTGAGCGGCAGATTCATGTTTCCTCCTCCTGCAGAGGCCCGTCCGCCGGGGGTGAATCCTCCAGCCTGAAGCCTGCATGTACAATCGTGCCTTCGGGGCAGGATTGAATATCGAATTCATCGGATACACGCCGTGCATTGGGTAGCCCCATTCCGGCTCCAAATCCAAGACTGCGTATCCATTCCGTAGCGGTTGAGTAACCTTCGGTGAGCGCTTGTTCAATATCCAGGATTCCCGGGCCACGATCTTCTGCGCGTATGAGAATCCGGTTCGGGGACATGGTAAAGCGAAGGCTTCCCCCTTCTGAATGTACAACCTGGTTCATCTCAAGTTCATAACTGGCCACCGCTATTCTTCGAATCAGTTTCCGTGAAAGCTCGGGGAAGCGGTTGCGCAGGAACTTCTTAATTTCGGTACTGGCCTTACCGGCTTCTTCAAAATCGAATTTCCGGGTCTGCCATTCCATGGCGACTCCGGGATCTCCCCGGGAATCACCGATGATCTGTCCGCCGCCGGCGGTTTCATGTTGATTTTGTGAATCGGGTTTCGTGCCGGTTCCGGTGCCGGTGCCGGTGCTGGTGGTGGGGAGGCTGTACAAAGAAGACTTGGGATGAAGTCTCCGCTGCTCCTCGATCCGTTCCAGTTCGCTGTTCATTTTCAGCAGAAGATGCACGATTATATCCCTGCTGGTAATAATTCCCACAAGTTCCCGCTCTTTGCTGAGTACGGGAAAGCGGCCGTAGCGGTACTTTTCCATGTATGAGATGGCAAAACTCAGAGGCATATCATCTTCCAGAACTATGAGATTTCTGCTCATCCGTTGTGCTGCGGGATCGTTAATGTACCCTTCACCCAAAGCCTGCATAATGTCATCCATGCTGACAATTCCCATCAGCCTGCGCCCGTCCACAATGGGCACTCCGGTAATCCCGTTCTCCTTCATCAGAAGCTGAATATGGCTGAGTCCGGTGTCCTTCCCGGCTGTGATCAGATGAGTATTCATTACATCACGGACCTTGAGGTCGAACATCATCTCTATGATTAGGGATGGACTCTCATCTGTGTCCAGCGGGAATCGGTTCATATCTGCCGCCCTTCCCGGCTTAATTCGGTTCCAAGAATATAGCAGACTTTAAACATGGGGTACGGGGTGCTGATCAGACTGATGTTGAATTCCTCGGCAAAATCCACGAGCCTTTTTTGGGGTTGTTTCCCGTTGACCAGAAGTACCGCCCGGGCCCCCACTATATCTGCGGTTCTGGCAACCTGATCCGAGGTAAGGCTGGTAATGAGAACGAAATTCTCCGAGTCCACGGTGAGTACATCGCTCATTAGATCGCTGGCAACAAAACTGTCGATGTCCGCTTCGTTATATGTAGTGCATCTGAAATAATGCTCTGCTTCAAGCAGTTCCAGAATGTGATGATATTTCATGTGTCGTCCTGAATCGTGTCCACATCATTCATGTTTATTAGGTAAAACAGATTTTCCAGTTCCAGACCGATATTCACAGTATGAACCGTGCAGTTTTTCGGGCAGTTGGGCCGGTCGCATTTTCCCTGGCATTTCAGCTCCACCGGGGTGAAGTTGAGCACGCCTCTGATTCCCGCCTGGAGCATCTGATCAAATACATCATTGGCCGCCGATTCGGGAACGGATATTATTGCCACCTCAATTTCGTTTTCCTTTACAAAGTTCTCCATCTCAGCCATGGGGAAAATGGGGATATGGGCTTCCCGATCGATTTTCTCCTCAGAAATGTCGAATCCTGCAATAATATTGATTCCTTCCTTCGGAAATTCCCGGTAGGCCATGAGAGCCTGGCCGATCCGTCCGCAGCCCGCCACGATGACCCGTTTGCTTTCCCTCTTGCCTAGCTGATCCTCAAGCTTCTGCATGAGTACGTCTATGTTATATCCGCCCCGTTTATTTCCGGTGATGTTTATTTGACTGAAATCTTTCCGAACCACCGCAGGTGTGACGCCAAGGGCATCTCCCAGGTTGTTGGAGAAGACATTCACGATACCCAGGGTTTTCAGCTTGCGCAAAACCCGCAGATATCGAACCATTCGCAGTATCATTCCCTTACTCAGTTTTTCAGGCATATGCTCACTCTTTTTTTGTATAATGTTATATAAATCACAATAAATTAAAACAATTATATATAGATGTGAAGGAAACATCAATTAAAAATATTGTGACTTTCTATTAATATGCCCGTTTTTAATATAGAAAGATATTGCACAACAAATCACTTGGTTGTACACTCTTGATCGTACCAGAAAGCATGAGAGATAGGTTCCCGCAACCCTTCTTCCTGGAGCTCCGGTTCCGGAGAGAAGGGGCTATCCTCTATATGAGAAACCCCCCGGATGAATTCTGCAAGTACCGGCAGAAGCTTTTTTCCGGGAGAGCATTTCTCATTGCGGATTGAAACCACACGGACGAGGAGGTTCCATGGCTGCTACGGCTGAAACTCTCGAAATAACTCCGGCTCTTCAGGAATTCGTTGACGAATGGAAGGAAAAGCCCGGAAACCTCATCATGATCCTGCATAAAACCCAGCAGGAATTCGGATATATTCCCCGGAAGATTGCCAAAGATCTGGCCAAAGAGCTGGATGTACCCCTGGCAAAAATCTACGGAGTAATTACATTCTACCATTACTTCAAGCTTGAGAAACCGGGAAAAAATATTATCTCTGTCTGCATGGGTACGGCCTGCTACCTCAAGGGTGGCAAGGATATTATTCAGGAATTTGAAAACCTCCTGGGGGTGGGAATTAATACCACCACCGATGACGGGGAATTCTCTCTTGAAGCAGTACGCTGTGTCGGATGCTGCGGCCTTGCTCCGGTGGTAACCGTGAACAACGAGGTTTACGGAAAGGTCGAAACCGAGGATCTTGCAGACATTATCGCCAAACATCGCGGCGAAACCGACGCATAGGCGGCCGGGAAAGCCCAATGCATTATCATCTGACCGATTATCTGATGGATCTGGTCCACAATGCAATTGAAGCGGGATCGGAATACATCATAGTGGATATTCATGAGGATGATGATAATGACGTTCTTGAGCTCACTGTCCGGGATAACGGCCCGGGCATGGATGAGGCCCTCATGCAGCGGGTGCTTGATCCGTTTTGTACCGACGGGAAAAAACATCCCGGAAGACGGATGGGGCTGGGGCTGGCGTTTCTGAAACAGCTGCTTGATATGACCGGAGGGACGTTCAGTCTCCGGTCTGAGCCCGGGGAGGGAACCCGGGTCCACTGCAGATTCAATCCGGGGCATATAGATTGTCCGCCCCTGGGAGATCTCAGCGGAAGCCTGATGGCCCTGTTCAGTTACCCGGGGTCATTTGAACTTGAACTGAACCGGAGTAGGGGAGACTTACAATACCGGGTGTACCGTTCCGAACTGCACGATGTGCTGGGAGGATTTGATGATCCCGAATCCCTGTCGCTCCTGAATCAATTTTTGGAATCACAGGAGGATTTCCATGGCGAAAATGACCCTTGAGGACCTTCGCAAGCTTCGCAATGAGAAGAAGCAGGAAATGGATATGCGGGACACCGCCAATAAAACCATCCAAATTATCGTGGGTATGGGAACCAGCGGGATAGCCGCTGGAGCCAAGGATACCCTGAAAGCCTTTACCGATGAACTTCAGCGACATTCCCTGACCCAGGTGAGTCTCCGCCAAGCGGGGAGTCTGGGATTGGATCATGCCGAGCCGGTTGTGGAGGTGAAAATGCCCCACATGCCCGACACCATCTACGGCAAAGTCAACCCTGAAGTCGCCCGTCAGATTATTCAACAGCACATTCTCGACAAGCAGTTGGTAAACGAACATGTATTCGATCGGCCTTCGGTGGATATTCTCGGCAAAGATGCAGATAAGGGGGCAAACTGATGGCGTTTAACCAGTACATTCTTGTCTGCGGCGGAACCGGCTGTGAGTCCAGCAAAGCGGATGATATTTACCAAAATCTGAAACAGAGTGCCCAAGAACATAAAGTGGATAAAGATGTCCAGATCGTGAAAACCGGATGTTTCGGATTTTGCGAAAAGGGTCCTATTTGCAAGGTGCTCCCCGACGAAAGCTTCTATGTTGAAGTGAAGCCTGAGGATGCCAAAGACATCATCGAAGAGCATGTTGTAAAGGGTCGGCAGGTTGAACGTCTGCTCTACAAAGAAGAGGGGCAGCATACCAAGAGTATTGAGAATATCAGCTTCTATCAGAAGCAGGTACGGATCGTGCTCCGCAACTGCGGATTTATCAATCCGGAAAATATCGCAGAATATATTGCCCGGGAAGGATACGCAGCACTGGATAAGGTGCTTTCCGAAATGAAACCCCAGGATGTGATTGAAGAACTGAAGGCTTCAAAAATCAGGGGGCGGGGCGGAGCCGGATTCCCCACCTGGAAAAAGTGGTCGGGCACCAAGGATGTGGACGCCGATCAGAAATATATTGTGTGTAACGCCGATGAAGGCGACCCCGGTGCGTACATGGACCGCTCGGTGCTGGAGGGAGACCCTCATTCGGTTCTTGAGGCCATGGCCATTGCCGGGTACACCGTAGGTGCAGACAAGGGTTTCATTTACATACGCGCCGAGTATCCCCTGGCCATCAACCGCCTGGAAATTGCAATAGCCCAGGCCCGGGAAATGGGGTTGCTGGGAGAAAATATTCTGGGTACAGACTTCAGCTTCGACATTGAAGTGCGTCTGGGTGCCGGAGCCTTCGTCTGCGGTGAGGAAACGGCCCTTCTTGCTTCCATCGAGGGAAACCGGGGGATGCCCGTTCCCCGACCTCCCTTTCCGGCGGTAAAGGGACTTTGGAATCAGCCCACAGTCATTAACAATGTTGAAACCTGGGCCAATATTCCGGTAATCATCAACCGTGGCGGAGAATGGTTTGCGGGAATCGGAACGGAAAAATCCACCGGAACCAAAGTTTTCGCCCTCACCGGGAAAATCAACAACTCCGGACTGGTTGAAGTTCCCATGGGAACTCCGCTGAAGGATATTGTTTATAACATCGGAGGCGGCATTCCCAAAGGAAAAGCATTCAAAGCGGTTCAAACCGGTGGACCTTCCGGTGGTGTAATCACATCCGATTACATCGATGTACCTATCGATTATGAGCATCTCATGGAACTGGGTTCCATTATGGGTTCCGGGGGAATGATCGTCATGGATGAGGACGATTGCATTGTGGATGTGGCCAAATTTTATCTTGGCTTCACCGTGGAAGAATCCTGCGGTAAGTGTGCTCCCTGCCGGATCGGCGGACGCAAGCTCTATAACATTCTGGACAGGATCACCAAGGGCCAGTCAAGCATGGAAGAGCTGGAAACCATCAAACAGATTGGACACGCCATGCGGCGGGCGAGCCTCTGCGGACTTGGGCAGACAGCCCCTAATCCCGTTCTTTCTTCCATGAAATATTTCGAGGATGAGTATCTGGCCCATATCAAGGACGAAAACTGTCCTTCTGGGGTTTGTAAGGACCTGGTTCATTATGAAATAGATCCGGAAAAATGTATCGGCTGCGGCCTCTGTGCCCGGAAGTGTCCGGTGAATGTGATCAGCGGTGAAAAGCGTCAGCCCTATGTCATCGATCAGTCGGGATGTATCAAGTGCGGGGAATGTTACAACGCATGTAAGTTCCAGGCCGTTCTGGTGAAATAAGCGGGAGGATAAACAACCATGGTAAATGTGAAAATAAATGGAATTGATGTGCAGGTCGAAGATGGAACCACCATTCTCGAAGCTGCAAAACAGAATCAGATCAAGGTTCCCACCCTGTGTTACCATCAGGATTTGGAACCATGGGCCGCATGTGGAATCTGTGTGGTGAAAACCGAAGGTTCTCCGAAGATGGTTCGTGCCTGTGCAACTCCGGTTCATGAAGGGGCGAACTATCTCACCCACGATGCGGAAATTGTAGAAGTCCGGAAAAGCGTTGTAGAGATGATCCTTTCCAACCATCCCGATGACTGCCTGTACTGTCCCCGGAACCAGAATTGCGAACTCCAGCGTCTTGCCCAGGAATTCGGGATCCGGGAACAACCCTTCGAAAAGAATCTCCGGGAACTGCCGGTTGACGATTCCACGCCTTCCATTATTCTGGATTCGGAAAAATGTGTGCTCTGCGGTCGTTGCGCCAAGGTCTGCCAGGATATGCAGAATGTATGGGCCCTGGAGTTTATCGGACGAGGGGATGAAACCCGTATTGCGGGAGCGGGAGATATTCAACTGAGCGAAACCCCCTGTATTAAGTGCGGTCAGTGCTCAGCCCATTGTCCCGTAGGAGCCATCTACGAAAACAGCCAATGCGGAAACGTATGGAATGAACTGCGGAGTACCGATAAACATGTGGTGGTTCAGGTGGCACCCGCAGTGCGCGTCGCAATCGGAGAGGCGTTCGGAAATGAACCGGGAACCATCATGACAGGCCAGATGTACACTGCTTTGCGGAAAATGGGCTTCGATGCCATATTCGACACTAACTTTGCCGCGGACCTGACCATTATGGAGGAAGCAACAGAGTTTGTATCCCGTTTCACCAAAGGTGAGACCCTCCCGCTGATCACCACATGCTGCCCAAGCTGGGTGGATTATCTGGAAAAATACTATTCCGAAATGATTCCCCACTTTTCCACCGCCAAGAGTCCCCAGATGATGATGGCATCCATGATCAAGAGTTACTATGCGGATCAGAAGGGAATTAAGCCTGAAGATATCACCGTGGTGAGCATTATGCCCTGCACCTCTAAAAAATATGAGATCACCCGGGACGATCATATGTTCTCAACGGGAATTCAGGACTGTGATTATGTGCTTACCACACGGGAATTCAGCCGGATGATCAAGCAGGCGGGAATCGATTTTAACAGTTTGCCCGAAGAAGAAGCCGACAATCCTTTAGGAATGTACACCGGAGCGGGAACCATTTTCGGTGCTTCAGGCGGAGTAATGGAAGCAGCCCTGCGTAGTGCCTACCATATGGTGACCGGCGAGGACCTTGAGCAGGTGGACTTTCAGGCAGTGCGGGGTATCGAAGGTATTAAAGAAGCTGAGATTGATATTAAGGGAACCAAGGTACGGGTTGCCGTGGCCCATCAGATGGGAAATATTGAAGAAGTTCTCAGAAGGGTGAAAAAGGCCCAGGCTGAAGGCGGCGAAATTCCCTACCATTTTATTGAAGTAATGGCATGCCGGGGCGGTTGTATTGCGGGCGGCGGTCAGCCTTACGGTGCCACCGACGAAATACGGCAAAAGCGGATTGACGGGTTGTATGCGGATGATACCAAGCAGAAGATCCGTATGAGCCATCAAAATCCATATATCCAGAAAATTTACAGTGATTTTCTTGATAAACCGGGCAGTGAAAAGGCTCACAAATTTCTGCACACCCACTATACTCCCCGTCCGATTTATCAGAAATAAAGACCAGTATTCCTCCTTGTATTCTCGGCGGGGCACATGCCCCGCCGTTTTTTTTTCTTTATGATGGTGCAAGAAGGTTTTCGTCCTTTCAAACCCATGATTTTCCTGTAAATATCCTTTACACTATGATTATGACAACGCAGTTCAGCATCGTCAGCCGGAGAATCTAAGCATGGAATTACGGGAAATTCAGGCCTATTTAGAAGAAAAGAATACTGACTCCAACACTCTGAGGACCGAGCTGGCACAATTGGTGAAGGCATACCGTAGACAGGCTGAACGTGAACAAAAGTTGAAGAATGAGCTCAAGGGCGAGCGGGAGGAAAACCGCAGGCTAATTCATCTGTCATCCATCCATCCGGATACCATGCTTCCCCTCTACCGGGAATATCTCAAAGATATGAACATTCTCCTGGAAGGCCTTGATCCACGGGTGAATAGCTTTGCCCTGGTGCACTTCATGATTAAGGATCATACGGATCAGCAGTACAGTTCCTACAATATTCGAAAGCCCCTGATGTTCAAAACCGTAATGAAACTGCAGGACCTGTTGTTGAAAGGGGAAACCCTTTATCAGGGAGAGCGCCTGGAGGATTTGATTCTGTATGTACCGGCTCTTGAAAAAGAGGAGTTTCTCAAGGATAGGCTCCTTACCCGATTCCTTCCGGTAATCAGTGCCCGTCATCAGACTGGTAGCGGAGAGCTTCAATTTGACTGTCATATGGGAATGGTGAGGTACCCGGATCACGGGAAGACTCTCAATGATCTGAATTCAAACCTTGAGTTTGCCCTCCAGCGGGCTGTGCGAGGAAAACAGAGCCTAATTCAGTACGATGCTGAAATTGGAGAGACCCAAAGGACCAATCTTCTTATCCAGAGAGACTTGAGAAAGGAAAAAGAGGAAAGCTTTGGAGGGCTTGAACTGCGCTACCAACCCTTTGTAAACGGGGACAACAGGGTTGTAGGCTGTGAGAGTCTGGTGAGGTGGAACCATCCGGAGTTCGGATTTATTTCACCGGAGAAATTTATTCGGATATCCGAGCAGACCGGAGATATCAAAATGCTCGGCCGCTGGATACTCTACCAGGCCCTTCAGGATCTGAAGGGTTGGATGAAACATGAGGTGGAAGATATCTATGTATCGGTGAACCTTTCACCTGTTCAGTTCACCCACAAAGGATTGTCGGATGAGATTATCAGAATGATGAAGGCCATCGGGCTGGAGGGAAGATATCTAAAACTTGAAATTACCGAGGGTGCCATTATGGCGGATCCCGAAGAATCCACGGAAATAATTAAAAATCTACAGGAACACGGAATTCGAATTGCCATAGATGATTTCGGTACGGGATACTCTTCCCTGAATTATCTTATGAATCTGCCGATAAATACCCTGAAACTCGATAAGTCTTTCGTGGATGATGTGTTGAATAACAGCCGGAATCAGGAGGTTGTTCGAAGCATCATTAATCTCGGGGACAGCTTAGGAATGGAACTGCTTGCTGAAGGCGTGGAAAGTAAAGAACAAAAGGAATATCTGTTTTCCCAGGGTGTTCAGTATATCCAGGGATATTATTACTCACCCCCTGTTACGGCTGGTGAATTTGAAAAAATTATCAGCCACAGGGAGTATTTTCAGGGCAAATGAGGAATCTGCGGAATGTCCCGGATCAATAACTCGCATGATACATGTTTTTCCGCTGCTTCTTCTTCTCTGTTTCGCTCCCCAGAGTATCCATTCTCAGAATGCCGAAGATGGAGATGCAAATCTGCCTGGGCTGAGCCGGCAGGAGCTCCTCCAGATCCGCGAGATTGAGGCCCTTCTGGATGAAGAGGGACGGTTTCTGGCAGGCCCTCTGGAGATCCCCCGGGCGTCCGAGGTGGGAAAGATGCTTCCACAGGTTCTTGAGAGCCGGGGCATACCCCTGCGAATGTTTCCCCTCCGGGGAGAAGAGCCCTGGATGGATGATGTTGTGTTTTTTTACGATGATTACAGCTATCTCTACTGGTACGAGGACAGGGTTTGGCAGATCCGCTTTGATAACCGTTTTGCATCTCCCATTGCCGGAGTACGAATGGGAATGAACCTGGAAGAAGTGAGTTCCATTCTCGGTCCTCCCAGGTATATTGGAAATAATAGTCTCTATTTTGACCTGGTTGACCCAGGCTATCCTCTCAGGGCAAGATTTGTGTTCGATGATAATATCCTGAAGGATGTGTATATTTATCGGAGTGATTTTTAACCGGCTTCACCACAGCCGGGCGAATCCCGCATAAACAGGAAAAGCCATGTCGCGTATATGCCTGACCCTTTCCGGACCGGATGCAGGGGCAAACATCAGTGTTTCACAGAAATACCGAGGGCAGTATCAGGCTCTTGAGCTGAGAATCGATCTGCTGGATAATCCTCTTGAAGATGCCCGGGAATTTTTATGTTATCTGGGTGGGGATGCGGAGCTTCTGGAGCTGCTGCAAAACGATCCTTCAGTAATAATTACCCTTCGAAGAGTTGAGGACGGAGGTCGTTTTTCCGGAACTGTGGATGAGCAACGCAGGATTATTACTGATCTTCTTGAAGCTGTGGCGGAGAACGCTCCTGACGTCTGGATCCGCCTCGTACCTGTATTGGCTGTTGACCTGGAAGCCCAGAACGACCATTCTGAGCTTGCAGCTAAAATACGCGGCATGAATATGACCTGCATCCGTTCCCTCCATTACTTTTCGGAAACGCCGGAAAATATGTGCGGGCTTTTGGAAGAGTGTGCAGCCCGGGGAGATATTCCCAAGCTTGCGGTGATGCCGGCGGGGTTGCATGATCTCAGCCGGATTTTTCAGGAGGGACGGGAATTTGCCCGCCGGTATCCTGGGAAACGTTTTATTCTACTGGGTATGGGCGGGTTCGGTGTTCCCAGCAGAATAGTGCCGGAGAGGATCGGCAGTTATCTCAGCTTTTGTTCAGCCGGAAAAGGGGTTGCCCCCGGGCAGATGGACTGCCGGGAAATCAGTGGGAACTATCGGTATGGGAACATTACTGAAGATACTCCCCTGTTTGCCATTATCGGGAATCCGGTGTCCCACAGTCGAAGCCCGGAGACCCATAACCGGAAGTTCCGCCGGGATGGGCGGGATGCGCTCTACATTCCTTTACTTTGTGACGATACTTCCAGGCTGCCCGAATTTGCGGTCCATGCGAACCTCCTGGGTGCTTCTGTCACCGTGCCGCATAAAGAGTCCGTACGTGAAATTCTCCAGATTGAGGATTCGGCTGTGTCAGCAGTTGGAGCCTGCAACACAATACTTTATGAGTCCGGGAAGTGGAGGGGCATGAATACTGACGTAGACGGCTTCATTCAGCCCGTTCTCCCGCTGCTTCGGGAAATTCGTGATTCCCGGGGCGAAGTGCAGGCTGCGGTGATTGGTGCCGGGGGGGCAGCCAAGGCGGCAGTGTACGCTCTTCTAAGAGAGGGCTGCCAGGTGCTCATTCTTAATCGCAGTCCGGGCCGGGCCGCTGATCTTGCACAGCATTTTTCCATCGATTTTCCCGGGCAGCTGCGCAGTGGATCATTGGGACCGGAATCTGAAGACCTTCTCAGGGCATACCGCAGAATCATAGTTCAAACCACCAGTGTAGGTATGGCCCAGGGTCATGGAGGAGACCCCCTCTCCTTTTATGAATTTTCCGGGGATGAGGTTCTTTATGACATCATCTACACCCCGCCGGTGACCGACCTCATGAGACGGGCGGATCTGGCAGGCTGTAAAACCATGAACGGATGGGAAATGTTCCGGCTGCAGGCTGATCTTCAGGCTGATGCCTTTTCTCATGTGATTGACGGGTATGAGAAGTCTCCTGGGTAGACCGCTGATCTTTTAGCTTCTCGGTGTTTTCTGTTAGAGGTTTTCTATAGGGATATGCAGGGTTCTCTCCAAGGGATATTGTCCAGCAGGATATTCTCAAGGGGATATTTTACAGCCGGTTGAAGAGACTTCCTTTCAACCGGCGGATCAATTTGGCCTTGCTGACCGGTATTACCGTATCCTGCTCCGACGGTACCAGCTTTCCTTCCAGCAGATCGCTGCCCCTTCCGGGCTTTTTAATAATTCTTCCGGGGCGGATGAGCATGGGAATTTCGTCACCCGAACTGAAAAACTCCAGGAGGTCGTGATCGCCAAGTGCCATCTCTATGAGGCGTAATTTGGAATTATAATTCAGTCCCCGGGCTTCGGTGATATCCGGTCGGATAATCTTCGGGTCAATCTGCTTTTCATGAAAAATAAGATTGTTATCCACACGGAGGATCAATTCTTTCTCCGCATCCTCGCTGAGTCCCAGGCTCATGACATACTTTCTCAGAACTTCTTTTTTCTCATTTCTGCTTTCTGACGGATCGCCGGCTGATGTTTCAGTGTTTTGGCTGACAGTGGTGGAAGATACTTTGGTCCCTTCCGCCGATGGGGCGTAAGATGAGGCTTTGTGCCTTCCCGGCTGGAGCCCGTCATGCAGGTTCAGGGGTTCCGGTGAAGGAAAAAGCGGACCTTCCCCGGTTTCAATTCGATCCAGGAGCTGGGCAACACGGATTCCATTCTCTTCCAGAAGGTCGACCCAATCCAGGTTCTGCATGGGAAACAGGAAGTTGCCTCCTCCCAGATTGACTACATCCCCACGGGATTCACACAGGTGCTGAATAATTGCGGAACTGGATTCGCTGCTTTGAATCAGATACCCGGGGCGGATTTGAATGGACAGATATTCTCCAACCCAGCTTTCCAGGCTGAAGATGACGTTCTGGGGCAGATGGTGACCGCTGAGATTTTCCAGAGCTTCATGAATTTCCTCACCGGAGTATCCTGCGCTCATGGCACGGAATAGACTTTCCTTGGAAAGCTCAAAGCGGGAAACCATATCATACTGGGTGAGCCGGCTTGCTGCGGCAACGGCGCTTCTGTGGGCAAATGATCCCTTGGGCTGCATGGTGATGTGGTAGTCGCTTTGGATCACCACACCCGGCCCCTGTTCTGTCTCGTCGCCGGAAGCGAAAAGCTCTTCTAAAACAGGGTTTACCGTGACTTCGCTCTGATCGGGTATGAGTAAGTCCAGATCCTCCATGAGACGAATCATCAGTCTGGGGGAATATGGCAAACTGCTGCCGTCAAGTTCCAGATGGATAATCCTGGTTGCCGTCTCCCTGCTGTACGCCCTGCCCGGAGTGAACTTGCAGATACTCCGAAACAGAAACTCACCGGCGGTTTTCAGCTCTTGCTGAATAAGAAAGAGGGATTCATCACCAGGATCCAGCAGGCTGTGCTCCTGTTTCTGCAGACTCATGATGTATGCCGCCCAATAATAGACGTGGCGCTCGCTTATGGTGAGTTCGCTCCATTCTTTCCAGCGGTGAATTTCCCCCCGGACTTCCTGTTTCTGTTTGCGAATGAAGCCCAGAATTGAAAGGCTGAGGAAGAATCGCTCGAAACGACTGTAGGCTTCCTGTGGATCTTCCGGAAATAGTGCGGGAATCATATGTTCAAAGCGGGTATAGACGGCCTTTTTGAAGCTGCCGTCGGCCTTCAGCATGGAGGGGTTTTCAAGGATAAGGGGCAAAACCGCATGAATGAGGGTGTCGTTCAGCCATGGCAGAACCCGATAGTTAAGGCGGGCAGGCGTGGATGGAAAGAGATTTTGTCCGCCGAGCCCCCGTTTTTTCAGACCTTCAATCAAATAGGGGTTAAGAAGCAGTTCCCCCTGGTCGGGGTGCCGAAAAATTATAAGCCTGTCTTTCAGGTTCAAGAGTCGGCTGTACAGCTGCCCCGGATGTATTTTATTGCCGAAGAATGAGATGATAGAGTTGACATCGTCGCTGTTCAGCATGTTTACCGCTGAAATGAGCTCCATTTCATCTGAGCTGATGGAGTTGATAATTTTATTCCGATTTTCAGGATTCTGAAGAAACAGCACCAGGCGTTCAATAAGATCGTGCTTGTTGTACGGAGTAGGAAAGGGGCCGAGGTAATTTCTGATAACGTTGAAAAAAACCTCATCGCTGAGAGTGAAAAGAAACTGCTTCCAAATTTGTTCATGCTTTGCCATATGTTGTCCGTATACGCCTGAGTTTTCCCGTATCAGGCGTCCCACACCTCTAGAAGATATGAATATCCCTGCTCGGCAAGGAATTTTTGGCGGTTCATGCCGAATTCCTCCTCTACAGTATACCGTGAAATGATGCTGTAGAAATACGCTGACTGCTCTTTGGGCCGGAGAATTCTCCCCAGACGCTGGGCTTCTTCCTGGCGGGAGCCGAAACTGCCTGAGATCTGTATTGCAACCGAGGCATCCGGCAGGTCAATGGCAAAATTCGCCACCTTGGACACGATCAGTACCCGGATCTTACCGTCGCGGAATTCCTGGTAGAGTTCGTCTCTTCGGCTGTTGGGTGTTTTCCCGGTGATAATCGGGGCATCTATCCGCTTTCGTACCTCTTCCAGCTGTTCCAGGTACTGGCCGATGATGAGGATTTGATCCTGTGGATGGTGGTGAATGAGATAATCAAGAATATCGTATTTGCGGTCATTTTCACTGGCAATGCGGTACTTCTTCCGCTTATCTGCGGTGGCGTATTTCAACTGATCCTTTTCCGGCAGCTCCACCCGTATCTCCTTGCAAATCGCTTCGGAGATCCATCCCCTGCTTTCCAAATCTTTCCAGGGAACATCGAAGCGTTTGGGGCCTACAAGGGAGAATACTTCCGTTTCCTTTCCGTCTTCTCTCACCAGTGTTGCTGTGAGTCCCAGTCTGCGTACCGCCTGGATTTCTGCGGTTACCCGGAAGATGGGGGCGGGTAATAGATGAACTTCATCATAGATGATCAGTCCCCAGCTGCTTCTGGTTACCAGATCAAAATGGGGAAAGTCACCGTCAATTTCCGGCCGCCACACGAGAATCTGATAGGTTGCGATGGTTACTTTCCGGATTTCTTTCCGCTGGCCGCTGTACTCCCCTATGTCCTCTTCACTGAGGCTGGTCTTATCCAGCAGTTCACGCTTCCACTGGTGAACTGCGGATACATTGGGAGCAAGGATGAGGGTTTGAGTCTTCAGGCGGGACATCACCTCGATTCCCACAATGGTCTTTCCCCCTCCGCAGGGGAGAACCACCGTGCCGTAGCCCGTGCCCCCCTCCATGTTCCCCACAAAGGAATCTGCTGCCTGGAGCTGATAATCCCGGATCAGAAACTCTCGCCCCGATGAAGTGCGCTCCAGTTTTTCCACATCCAGAGGCTCACCCTCTTTCAGGGGAATGAGGTCATCTACCGGGTATCCGAGCTGAATAAGCTCCTGCTTAATGTTCCCTCTCTGCATGGGATGAAGGTAAAAAGATTGGTCGTTTTCCACCCTCCGGGGGAGGAGCAGTTTTTCCACGCTTTTCGTGTTCTCAATGATTTTGTAAATATAGGGGTCGTGTACCTGAAGTATGAGAAGTTTCCGGTCTCCCCCTGCATCCTCCTGGGATTCCCGGAGGGTGATAGTACCGTATCGGTCCATGATTTCCGAAATCTTGGTGCCCAGACCCGACGGCATGGGGTATCGGCTGTAGGAATCCAGTATCTTCAATACGCTGTCACTGCTGTAGCCGGCGGCTGCGGCATTCCACAGGGAGAGGGGAGTGAGACGGTAGGTGTGAATATGTTCCGGAGATTTTTCCAATTCCGCAAAAGAGGCGATATCTTTTCTGGCCTCTTCTGCCCGAGAATCGTGGAGGTCCAGAAGTATACTTTGATCTCCCTGAATTATAAGAGGGCTGCCTGCGCTGTTAAACATCATATCAGACTACCTGAAAATCACGGCAGGTTCAATTCGCCTAATGCAAGATATGCCATCAGGCCTGCGCCGGTGGCCAGCGCGGATTCATCCACCATCATATTGGGACTGTGCAGAGGCGCAGTCCAGCCCTTTTCGCTGTTGCCGATACCCAGATTATAAAAGCATCCGGGTATTTCCCTGTTGTAATACGCAAAGTCCTCGGCCCACATAACCAGGGGAAGCTCCACCACATGTTCTTCACCCAGGTATTCTTTGGCTCTTTCCATGTTTCTGAGGGTAAGGGCCTGATCGTTCTCCAGCACAGGATAACCGGGAACTATTTCCAGTTCACAGCTCCCTCCCATTCCGGAGGCAAGGGATTCTGAAATGTTCCGGATCTCATTCAGAGCACGTTCCCGCCATTCTTCGTTGACGGTTCTGAAGGTCCCTTCCAGACGCACCGATGCAGGAATTACATTCATTGCCCCCGGAGCATCCACTTTCCCGAAGCTGAGCACCGACGGGGTGGCGGGGTTGGCCATTCTGCTGACAACCTGTTGAAGGGCCACAATGATATGGCTGGCGATCAGGACAGGGTCCACCACGCTGTCGGGGGCGGCGGCATGGCCCCCTCTTCCATGGATAGTCATGTAAATTTCATCAGCACTGGCCATCATCAAACCGGGTCTGAACCCCACCGTCCCGGCAGGAAGGCCCGGGTTTACATGTTCTCCAAGAATGGAGTGCATATCTTTCAGGGCACCGGCGGCGATCATATCCTTGGCTCCTCCGGGACTCTTTTCTTCCGCCGGCTGGAATATCAGGGTGAGAACCCCGGAAAATTCATGTTGGAGCGACTGAAGGATAGATGCGGCACCCAGCAGTACGGCGCTGTGGGCGTCGTGACCGCAGGCATGCATGACCCCTTCCTTGGTGCTTTTGAACGGGATGGGGTTGGCCTCGGTAATAGGCAGGGCATCAATATCCGCCCGCAGCGCTAAATTCCGCGCCGGGGACTCTCTGTCTGCGGGTTTGGTCCCCCGGATTTCGGCGATGGTTCCGGTCTTAGCTTTCCGGTAATGGATCCCCATGGCATCCAGCTGGCTGCGGATATAATCCGCAGTCTCAAACTCCCGGTTGGAAAGTTCGGGCTGGGCATGAAGATGACGCCGGATTGTGAGGATCTGCCGTTCCGCTGCTGCGGCGGCATGTTGGATCGCCTGAATTAATTCTCTCATTTTTTGTCCCGTTGGTTTTTTCTTTTCCTTCTTCATAATCTAAGCGCTGGAGATTGAAGAGACAAGTTCATATACTGAAGTTAGAGTTGGATACGGATCCCCGGCTCAAGGCTGTGCACAACACAGCAATAACGGCAGGCAGATACCCGGAGGCAATATGCCCGATAAGCACAATGACACCAAAAGCTTTGTAATCGACACCAATGTTTTTATTCACCGTCCCGATGCCATCCTGAGCTTCAAGGACAACGAAATTGTTGTACCCCTCTGGGTGCTTGAAGAGTTGGATAAGCTGAAAACCTACAGTGATGAACGGGGGCGCAATGCCCGGCACGCAATCCGGTTTCTGGATGAAGCGAGCCGCCACGGAGATCTCTCCGAGGGAGTGAAGCTGGAAAACGGCAGTATCCTCCGGGTGAAACTCACGCACACAGAAAATGTGGGTTCGGGGATTCTTCAGGATAAAATGGATAATAAGATTATTCTTGCAGCCTACGAGCTCAAACAGGAAGGACGTCATGTCTTTTTTGTTTCCAAGGATATTAATGCTCGGGTCAAGGCTACTGCATTGGGCATTCGTGCAGTTGATTATGAAAAACAGAAAGTCAATGTGAAGAAGCTGTATACCGGGTATGGTCAGATAGAAAGCAGCATGGATACCCTCAGAAGTCTGGAGCAGGGCGGAGAGATCCCCTGGCACGAACAGCTTCCCCCGAACTTTTTCTTTCTCATGAAAAATTCCTCAGGGTCTGCGGAAGCGGCGGATGAGGTGATTTCCCGGTTTATTTCTTCAAGAGGGGTGTTGAAGCTGGTGGATTACAAGATGCCCGCAGTTGCGGGGGTGCGTCCCCTGAATCATGAACAACGGATGGCTCTTGATCTGCTCCTTGATCCTGAAGTGCAGCTGGTGAGCATGGTGGGAAAGGCGGGGACCGGAAAAACTCTCCTGGCCATTGCCGCAGGCTTAAAGCTCACCCTGGAGGAAAAACTGTACAGCCGTGTACTGGTAAGCCGTCCGGTAATACCCATGGGAAAAGACATCGGGTATCTTCCCGGAGCCAAGGATGAAAAACTCAGCCACTGGATGCAGCCGCTCTTTGACAATCTGGAATACATTCTCTCGGTGTATAAACGTCAAAACATTAAAAGCCTGGATCATCTGATGAACAGCAAGGTTATAGAGCTGGAAGCCCTCTCATATATCAGGGGAAGGAGTCTGCCGTCCCAATATATAATCATCGATGAAGCACAGAATTTGTCTCCCCATGAGATTAAGACTATTGTGAGCAGAGCGGGAGAGGGCAGTAAGGTGGTGCTCACCGGAGATCCGTATCAAATTGACAGTCCCTATCTGGACTCAAGCTCCAACGGTTTGAGCTATCTGGTTGAGGCGTTTAAATCCCAGGAGCTCTCCGGACATATTACCCTGGAGCGGTCTGAACGCAGCACTCTTGCTGAGTTGGCGGCAGAATTGCTCTAAGGGTCGACTGAGCTGCTCCATAGGGGTGGGAGATGGTCTCCTGACCCCTCCCCGGGGGAGCGGCTCCGGTTCACAACCTGCCGGAACCAAACGGTCTGCCGGGAAATTTGCAAATTTTCCTTTGGAATGATTCGCAACAAATCGGCACAACCGTTATACTTAAGAAGATGACTGGTAATGAGGAAGCTACAGTTCTGGATCTGGAAGAAATCGTAGACGAAAGTCTTTCGGAAATGGAACAACGTAGAAACAGATACAACCTAATACGTTTGGAAAAATCTCTCAAGAAACTCGATGAGCTTGAGAACGAGCTCGACGAATTCCTCGCCGGTAAGGAAATTTCCAGTTAATTCACAACCAACCTGCGCCGATAATGAGAAAGAAAATAGAAGAGTGGGGTAGGTGTTTTGAAATCTCGAATAATTCTAACACTGTTGCTTGCAGGCGCATGTATGACCCTCTGGGGAGAAGTGAACTTTTCCCGCCTGACAATCAACGGTTCCAATAGAACCCTTTTTACCGCAGAGGTGGATGCTCCTGAATACAGAAGCTATACCACGGCATTTACCGCACAAGTCACCGGTGACACGGGTCCGTGGGAGATGCAGCAGCTCAGCTTTTATCCCGAGCGTATCGATTATTTGGCAAGTTCCGGGCAGCTTCAGATTCACAACCGTTTCGGACTGTTTCGCTCCGATGCAAATTTGGAAGATATTACCCCCATGGATACATATGAGAGCTTCGTAGGGGGAACGGACATCCTTACGGGGAAAATCCATCCCGTGGATGTGAGTCCTGACGGCAGATATCTCATTCATTTCGAATCCACAAGCCCTGCTTTCGGTAATTTGGTGCTCACACTTCTGGCAGACAATTCCCGGACAGTGATAAGCCGTGACGTTGAACTCAATCTTGACCGGCTGCCGGTGAAATGGAGTCCCGAATCGGATTTTTTTATCTACCAGAAATCGGGAGAGCTGTATTATTTCAGCATTGATCAATTTGAAAGCGGAAGACTGCTCAGCGAAAATTTCCGCAGTATTGGTCCCGGAAGAATGGCCAATGTGAGCTGGGGTAATGAAAATGAACTGTATTATATCAGCGGTACACTTGTGTATCAGATTCTTGGAGTGGAGTTTTTCACCCGCTCCCTGTATCAGGAATTTTTAAAGATCGGTAGAATTGTGGGGAAAATTCCCTTCCGTTTCGATTCCAACTTCGATTCCTTCTGGATATCCCCCGACGGAAGTCAGGTGCTGCTGGATAAAGGGGGGAGAAATCTCTACCTGTATTTTCTGGAAACCGATGATTACGATGCAAGCTCCAGCCCCCTGGAGCTTCCGTATCTGTATATGCCCCGAAATGCGGGGGTTGAACAGGTGCTTTGGTCAAGCGATGGAATTGTAACCATTCTGCTTGAAGCGCTGTATGAGGGGAAAAGAAGCACCAGTCTTTACCGTCTGGATTTAAGCCGATCCAGCGATATCTACAGTTTTCAGCGTATGGAAGCATCCGATGTAAACGCCATGGTTATGAGTCCTGACGAGCAGCAAATAGCGCTCCTCCATGACAACGGAATTGAGATCCGTGATTATGCCGAATGGACCGAAGAGGATGACATTCAACATACACTGCCCCACCATCTTATCTATGTGAACAACAATGAAGTAATTGTTGCCGGGCGGGATATTATTGAGCGCCGCAATCTGAAAAGCGGTGAATCGAATTTTATCGCCTTTTCCCGGGTGGAGGAGATCGGCTACAGTTCATCCAACGGAGAAATCCTGGTGCGGGCAGGGGAAACCATTCAGGCATACGATCATGAAACCCGCCGCTGGTTCAGTCGCGACAGTTTTCAGAAAGACGAACCGGAGGTGGCTACCGAAGATTTCAGGGTGTACCTGGAGTCCCTCAGTTCAGGAAGCTACCGGAATATGATTATGGTGCGCCGGATGGCGCGAACCAGCAATTCGCCGGGTACGGTCAGCCTGTTTGATCCGCCGGTGAGGTCATACGAGCCCTTTCCCAGCCGTGAAGAGGAGGTGAGCTTTACCACCTTCAGGCACGGTTCCCGAATTCGCAGACGTGAAGTGTCTCTTGTGTTCAATGCCATAGATTCGGTGACCGGGCTTTCGGATATTCTTGCCACCTTGGATGAGTACGGGATCCGGGCTACGTTCTTTCTCAATGGTGATTTTATGCGACGGCACCCAGGAGCGGTTCGAGAGATAGCCAGAAGCGATCATGAAGTAGGCTCCCTTTTCAACATGTATTTTAATATGTCCGATTCACGCTTTCAGATCACCAGGGATTTTATCCGACAGGGGCTGGCAAAAAACGAAGATGCATATTTTGAAATGACCGGCGATGAACTGAGTTTGCTTTGGCATGCCCCCTATTATTACGTTAGTCCAGAGATAATAGATGCCGGGCAACAGATGAGCTATACATATATCGGAAGAGATGTGGACAGTCTTGACTGGGTGCCCACCCGTGATGATAATGGGATTTCGCGACTCTACTTCCCATCTGCACAACTCGTTGAACGCATCATAGAACAGAAAAAACCCGGATCAATTGTCTCTATGACAGTTGGCGAACCCGGGGACGATAGAGCCCATGGAGGAAGGGAGGATTATTTGTTTAATAATCTGGATATCCTCATCAATAATTTACTAGAACGTGGATATAGTATGGTACCGGTTTCCACGCTTATGGATCATGCGAAATAGACCGATAGTATTCATACATGAGAGGGGTGAATATAGATGCCGATGACTAATTACCAGACCAACGCGTACAAGGAAACGAAGGTCAAGACTGCCGGTCAGGGTCAGATCATCGTTATGCTTTACGATGAAGCAATCAAGCAGATTGGCTACGCGGTGAAACTCTTGGATGAAAACTCCAGGGAACTGGATAAGGTGAACAACGCCATCATGAAAGCCAGGGATATTATCACCGAGCTCATGGTTTCCCTTGATATGGAGCAGGGAGGAGAATTTGCCACCCGGATGTTTGCCGTGTATCAATGGTTCAGCGAACAGCTGATAGAGGCAAATTTGAAAAAGGAAACCCGACTCCTTAACCAGGTGAAGGATATGATGACGGAAATCCGTGAAGCCTGGAATCAGATAGCCGGAAAAACCAACGTAGAGGGAAGCGACGGCCGTTCAGGCGTCAATATAGCCGGGTAACCCGATGCTCTCCCCGGCACCAACAGAATGATACGCCCCCATCCCAGGCGTTCGGTAGCGGCAAAAAAAGGAGATCCCATGTCAGACAGCACACATACACTCAATTCGGTTCTGGAGATGGATGAGGATGAAATCCGACAGAGGGTGAATCTCCTGAAGCGCTTCCGGGGCATGCTGGAGATCCAGAGGGACCGTTTCCGGGATTATCTGAACGTTCTGGAAGTGCAGGAACATGCCATTGTTGAAGGAGATGCCGAAGCCCTTGAACTTCAAGCCAGTATGGAACAGCAGATCGTTCGGGAAATTTTGTCTGTTCAGAAGGTTATCAAACCCTTGGAAGGAATGTACGGCCGCATGTATCCCGGAAAAAAACCGGAGATTACCCGTTTGCAGAGCAGCCTTCAACATTTGCAATCTCAGGTACTGGAACGGAACCGCTTGAACCGGGAAATGCTGGCAAAACAGCGGGATGAACTTAAAGAGAAAATCCAGTCTCTGCGGCTTCCCAAGGGGCGAAAATCTGTGTATGCCGGAAACCGAACCCCCAGCATGGTGGACCTCTCAGCCTGACGCCGATCTTAGCGGTTTACCCCTTCCGTCGTACCTTCCTGCCCCTTTGCTCCCTTCTTGTACTTGTATCTCTCATGGCCCACCGGCACCGGAGTACTTGCAATGTCTCCGCGCTTCCCCGAAAATAGGGTAAGAGGCAAACAGAATGAACATCACGAAAAATGTGAAAGATCTGCTCTATGGAAACCGCCGGAATATGATGATTCCGGGTATGGTATTTACCCTGGGCGGGCTCGTACTCATGCTGTATTCCCCCGGCGGGAACGGGCTTTTCCTCTCGATCTCGCTGATAATTGCCGGGGTTCTTGGGCTGATCTACCCCCTTATATACCTGCGTCTGCCGGTGAAGCTTGGAATGGAATACGGAGTTCAGCTTTCCATCGGATTTCTCATGGTGTTCGCTGTCACATTCGCCGCAGGTTTTCTGCAGCCCGGCGCGGCGGGGGTGAGTCTTTATCTGACGCTCATGCTATCCGTGTTTCTCGCCGTTCACTTCAGTGACGGGATAACCGCAGTGTTGCATCTGTTGAGCTTCGGAACAATCACTCTCATTTTCGCTGCATCCGCGTATCCTCTCCTGCCTCTTCAGGTTCTCGCGTTTTTTCTCGCTGCAGGCGGTTCCGCAGCTGCGGGACTGCGGATTAACGCTCTTCAGCGGCAGTTGAGCGATACACGGCTTGAATTAATAGAGCAAGGCATTATTGACCCCCTTACAGATGTATATAACCGAAGATTCTTCATAGAAGAACTGGAGCGGAGTGTTCAGCGCCATAAACGCTACGGTCATAAATTCTGTCTTGCCGTCATTGATCTGGACCATTTCCGGGAAATTAACGATCAGTTCGGTCCCCAGGTTGGGGATTCAGTGCTGGAGTCCTATGCCTGGAAAATCCTCGACCTTCTGAGAGAGAGCGATGTGGTTTCCCGCTATGGTGGAGACTCGTTTATGGTAATTCTTTCGGAAGTGGATATGGATCAGGCGCTTCCGGTTATGGACCGTCTTCGAAGGTATTTCTCGGAGAATCCGTTTCAGGGAATAGAACGCCGGGTTACCTGCAGTATCGGGGTGGTTCCCGCCCAGCGTGAGCTGAACACTGGTCAGCTTCTCTACCAGGTTGAGCAGAAACTCCTTGAGGCGCGGCAGGCAGGCCGGGATGCAGTGAGCGCTTGATTAGAGCTTCTCAAGGATTGGTGCTGGACATAAGATGCTCCAGAACATATTCTTGACGTATGAAAACTCCCCTGTATCTTATTGACGGCTATGCGCTGATTTTTCGATCCTATTTTGCCTTTATCAGAAATCCCCTGACCACCAGCGGCGGGATGAATATTTCCGCCCTCCACGGGTTTACCCGGATTCTATTGAACATTCTCAGAGATTATTCTCCGGAATATCTTGCGGTGGCCCTGGACAGCCGTACCCCCACCTTCCGGGACGAAATGTATGAAGAGTACAAGAAAACCCGGGACAAGACTCCTGAAGATTTAAAGGCTCAGTTTCCGGTGATCGAATCTCTCCTGAAAGAATTTCATATTCCCACGGTGCGGAGAAACGGGATGGAGGCGGATGATATTATTGCCAGTCTGGCTCGAAGCTGCTCAGCTGAAGAACGCCCCTGTTATATTGTGTCCGGGGACAAGGACCTGTATCAGCTGGTGGATCGGCATGTGCATATTCTGAAACCTTCCCGTTCCGGCGGGTTTGAAGAGCTGGATGCCCAGGGTGTGTTTCAGGATAAGGGAGTGCATCCGAATCAGATTATCGATTATCTTGCCCTGCTTGGGGATAGCGCAGACAATGTGCCCGGTGTGAAGGGAATCGGGCAGAAGACGGCAGAGAAACTTCTGGGGCAGTATGAGAGTCTGGACGGCATCTATAATCATCTTGAAGATATCCAGTCGGCCAACTGGACGAAAAAACTCAGCGAAGGGCATGAATTGGCAATGCTCAGTAAAAAGCTGGTTATCCTCAAGGATGACCTGGATTTTGAATTTGAGCTGAACGATTTAACCCTGGAGAGCCTGGACGGGAGTTCCGCCGCTGAACTTTTAAAAAAGTACGAGATTCAGAATCTCAGCAAAGAGATTCAAAAAGTAAACGGCAAGTCGCCGGGAAAAGAATCCCCTTTTTACGGAATGGATGATATCGCCGGGCCGGAAATGGATCCCGGGGGAGGAACCCTTGAAGAGGGAGAATCCCGGGGGAAACAGTCCAAAGGAGACCCGGCTCGGGCCGGAATGCCGGGGAGTTCTCCCTCAAGCCCGCTGAAACATCAGGCGGAAGGCATGGACCGGGAATCCAGGGCAAAACAGGAGTCCTTAAACGATCGTATCGGCGAACTGGAAAAGGAGTTTGCCGGTTTGAACGCCGATTATGAACTTGTTACCGATGAGCAAGGGCTTCGCCGATGGGTGAAAAGCTGTATGGACGCGGGAACCTACGCATTCGATACCGAAACCGACAGTCTCGATCCACAGAAAGCCCGGTTGTGCGGCTTCAGTCTCAGCTGCACGCCCGGATCTGCCTGTTATGTTCCCCTGAGAAGTCCCGGTGATACCTCCCATCTGGATGAACAAACGGCACTCTCCATGGTGAAACCCCTTCTTGAAAATCCTGAGTACCGTTTGGTGGGACAGAATATCAAATACGATTACTGCATTATGGCCGCTCGGGGTGTGGTGATGGCGGATCCATGGTTCGACACCATGATAGCCGCCTGGCTCATCGATACCACCGCGAACTCCTATGGCATGGATGCTCTGGCTGAACACTACCTTGGATACGCAACAAGAAAGCTCATACCCCTCTATGAAGAAATCACCGGGGAGAAAGTGACCAAGGCCCGGGCCAACAGCATCGATTTCGCACGTATTCCCCTGGATGAAGCCCTGGATTATGCCGCCGAAGATGCGGATATTACCCTGAGGCTTGCCCGTATTCTGGGGCTTCACCTGGAGAAGGCCGATCTGAGCCCCGGCGAAAAACAGACCGCACTCTTTCATGAACTGGAAATGCCGTTGGTTCCGGTTCTGGGAAATATGGAGATGCGGGGGATCATGCTGGATACTTCCGCCCTCGGGAAGTACAGCAAGGAGCTGGAACAACAGCTGGAGGAAATTACCGGTGAAATCTATGAACTGGTGGGGCATGAGTTTAATATTGCCAGTACCAAGCAGCTTCAGGAAGTGCTGTTTCAGGAACGGAAACTTACTCCGGTAAAAAAAACCAAAACCGGATACTCTACCGATACATCAGTCCTTGAACAGCTATCCAAAGAAGACAGGGTTCCCGAATTGGTGCTGAGGCACCGAACACTTTCAAAGCTGAAATCCACCTACGTGGACAGTCTCCCTATGCTTATCAACGAAGAAAGCGGCCGGCTTCATAGCAGGTTTCAGCAGAACGGTACCGCCACCGGGCGATTATCCAGCCACGACCCAAATCTGCAGAATATTCCGATCCGGGACGACGAGGGGCGGAAGATCAGAGAGGCATTTGTTCCCCGGGATGGCTGCATGTTTATTTCCGCAGACTATTCTCAGATTGAGCTGGTGGTGCTCGCCCATCTTTCCCGGGATCCCGGACTGGTCAAGGCCTATAATGAGGGTATTGATGTTCACTCCCTCACTGCGAGCCAGATTTTCCAGGTAGAAGTTGATGATGTCAGCTCCATGCAGCGCCGGATTGCTAAATCTATTAATTTCGGGGTGATGTATGGGATGAGCGCGTTTCGTCTTTCTCGTGAGCTGGGAATAGGACGAAATGAAGCCCAGGAATTTATCGACGCCTATTTTCAGACATATTCGGGAATCCGTAGTTACATTGACAGCCTGGTAGAGCGCACCGAACAGCTCGGCTATGTGGAAACCATGGCCGGACGGCGCCGAAGCATCCCCACCATCTCCAGTTCGAACAAGAATGAGCGGATGGGTGCACAGCGGATTGCGGTGAACACCCCCATTCAGGGATCTGCAGCGGATATCGTGAAGACCGCCATGCTCAAAGTTGATGCTGAACTGAAGGAGCGGGGATTAGCATCCCGTCTCTTGCTGCAGGTACACGACGAGCTGATCTTTGAGGTTCCCAGGGACGAGCTGGACGATGTTGAGCAGTTACTCCAGGCAATTATGCCCGGGGCCGTAAAGCTGTCGGTTCCCCTTTCTGTAAATATTGAGCGGGGTGCCAGTTGGGGGGAAATGCATTGAGCAGCGCAGGAAGTCAAACCGACTGTCCCGTACTTGGAATTACCGGCCCCTATTGTTCCGGTAAATCCACCCTTGCAGAAGAACTTGTCCAACGGGGCTGGGTGCAGATAGATGTGGACCGTTTGGGGCATGAGAGTCTTGTCCGGAAAAAGGATGAAATAACATCTAAATTCGGCGCCGGCATTCTCAGTGCAGACGGAAGCGCAGTGGACCGGAAAAAACTGGGCTCAATGGTTTTTTCCGATACGAAGCGTTTGGAAGAACTGGAGCACATTGTACATCCTGATATGAAGATCCGCAGCCGTGAGCTGATCCGGGAATACCGGCAATCTGAAAATCCGCCGCTTGGAATTCTTCTGAATGCGGCGATCCTCTTTAAAATGAAACTGGATCCGTTATGCGACGGGGTCATATGGGTCAGTGCTCCCCGGGTACTCCGGATGATCCGTGCCCGCAAACGGGACGGATTGAACTGGAAAGAGATATTCCGACGATTTGCCGCCCAAAAGGAATTACATCCTCAACTTGCGTCCCGATCTGTCGATATGTATAAGGTGGACAACCTTCTAAAAGGGAGAGCAGTTCGACGTATCGAACGCATTGTACAGGACAGGTTATGGAACAGAACAAAACCTACATAATTATGCTGGTAATAACCCTGGTGGCCGCCGGACTATTGGCGTCAGGTCTGTTTCTCTTTTCTCCCAGTCAGGAGGAAACCGGACTTGCGGCAACAGACGGGCCGGATGCTCAGCCCTTTTTGTATATTAATCCCCAGCCGGAGCCGGCGGGAGCGAGGCTGGGGGGCGAAGATTCAGCTGATATTCCCAGTGATGCTGAAGGTGAAGAGGATGCCCGTACAGAGACCGGGGGAGAAAACCAGCCTGGCACGACAGATAAAGATGAAGATCAGGAACGGAGCGAACCTCTGATTTTTACCCAGCGCCAGGTGTACGGCCAAACCCGGGAGGCCGGGGAAGAGCATGAAGACCCTAAGGAACCGTCCACTGTACCCTCCTCTGAATCCGAACCTGCCACAGGCACTGAAACCCGGCCCCAGTCCACCGATCAAACCGGAGCGTCTGACACCCGGAGAACCGCGTCAGCGGATTCCCCGACAGGGACACCGGGGGGGAGCGGGGAACCCGTGGATGATGCTGAAAACCGGGGCGAAGATGAAACACCCGCTGTGGACTCCCAAAGCAGTGGCCGGGCCGGCGGCGGGACTTCCACCCGGGAGCCTGTGACCGTGCAAGAGTATTGGATTCAGGTGTTTGCAAGCCCCAGCATTCAGAGCATCGAAGATGCACGGCATGCCCTGCTCGAACACGGATTCGGGGGGAAGGTGAGCAGTGTGAGCCGTGCCGATACCCTCTATTACCGCCTCCGCTACGGTCCCTTTCAAGTGGAGGATGAGGCGGAAAAATTTCTTGGCTGGATTACCACAATGGAAGAATTCAGCGATGCTTACATTTCACTTGAGTATAACCGGCGCTGATCCCCGGCGCCGGTGAACCACTCAGATCTGAAAGTCTTGTACATGTTCATATTTATTACGGATCACATGCTCGGGATCCCGGATATAAATTCTGCTTCCCGCAGGTACCGAATGGGTAAGCCAGACATTTCCCCCGATAATTGAATTTCTGCCGATTACCGTCTTTCCCCCTAAAATAGTGGCTCCTGAATAAATGGTTACATCATCTTCAATGGTGGGGTGCCGTTTAGTATTGGCCTCTTCTTTTTTCACCGAGAGAGCGCCTATAGTAACTCCCTGATAGATTTTCACATTTTTCCCAATTACCGTGGTTTCACCTATTACCACCCCTGTAGCGTGATCAATAAAGAAGGATTCGCCGATCTGTGCGGCCGGATGAATATCTATGCCCGTTTTTCCGTGAATGTGTTCACTCATCATCCGCGGAATAAGGGGGATACTACGGATCCACAGCTCATGGGCCACCCGGTGAATCATGATGGCTTCCACGCCGGGGTAGGAGAGAATTACCTCTTCATGGGATCGGCTTGCCGGGTCTCCCTTGAGGGCAGCCTCAACGTCCGTGTGGACAATTCTGCGGATAGAGGGAAGTTGTTCAAGAATTTGAAGGGTGAGCGTATCCGAATCGCTCCTGCAGGAAGCAATTTCACCGTTTTCCGGGTCGTTCATACAGAACGGATCGCCGTTCAGTCTTCTTTGAAAGCACAGACTCTTGGTGATCTCTTTGGTTAGATTTTTCATCACCCTGTTCAGCCGTTCCCCAATTGAGTAGCGGATGTTGGCCGTATCCAAAGGTTCCTCGCATTTATATCCTGGAAATATCAGTCCTTCAAGGTCATCGATGATATTTTGGATGCTGAGCCTGCTGGGGAGATTCGGGCCGTGAATATGATTCAGGCCTCCAATATCATTATAGCTTTCCAGAAGAGAAGCGGTGAGTTTTTCAAGCTTGTCCATATTTCATAAGATGATGAATCCCGGCGGAATGTCAACTCACAATTCCACCAGACCGGTAATTCCCAGGGGTATCTGTCTGCTGGATATACGGTAATGCCAGCGGCTGTCAAAAATATTGTACTGATCTTCAACGGCGAACTGTCCGATGGTGAGTGCGTGAATTCGGTTTTTGCCTTCTTTCCGCAGAGCCTCCATGGCAGGATGCTGTTTGATCATAATCTTCGGAACCCTGAAGTCTGAAACAATGAGCAGGTCGGCATTTCGATAGCCTTCGTCCCGGATCTTCCTGATAGAGGCTTTCAGTGCCGGTCTGAGATCCGTTCCTCCCCGGAATTCCATGGAAAAGAGTGCGCTGAACTGCGGAAGAGCCGCCTGCATATTGCTTACATCAATTTCCCGGATTTCAGTTGAGAATAGAATAAGGTAGAGCCGGCGCTGCTGTTGCCAGCAGATCCGTACCAGCGCCAGACTCAATGCCTTGGCAACCTGCTCCGGCCAGCCGGTCATACTGCCGCTGGTATCCAGGGCGACCACCACAGGACCCAGGGGGTCGCTGGCTTCCACCTGTCGGATTTCTTTGCTCAAGTTGCTGCGGTCCCGGTTTTCACGGTTTCTGAATCGGGAAACCATCAGTTCTCCGTCCACCAGCTCTTTGTAAAACCTGTGTTCAATATCCGGTTCATTAAGAAAACCGTATTCCCCGGGAAGGAGACGGTTCAGGTCGCTGCCGAACTCGACCCCCAATATTTCCTGTTTACCCAGAAATTCTTCTTCCATGCGATGATGTTCAATCAGGGTTTCCACATTTTTCCGATGTGTGTTCTGTCCCTTTTTGCTTCCGGGACCCCTTCCCAAAATATCCGCAAGTCTGCGTACACTGGGATTCTCCTCCAGGAAGCGTTTGCTCATTTCGAAGATATCCCAGGGGACCTCTTGCCAAACACTGTTGTCCAGATCCCATCCGGCGGAGCTGATGCCGAAAAAATGCTCCATGTTCCTGGATATATCCCTCAGTTTGCGGCTTTCTTCCAGTAGATCGCTCATAAGCCCCGGCAGTTTGCTGCGGATAAGGGAACGGTATACCCGGTATTTGTATCTGCCAAGATCGGCCCGTATTTCCTTCAAAAGGCGTTCCTGAACCGCTTCCAGTTGAAGGATATCTGAAGCCGGGCGGCCTTCTCTGGATGTTATGGTGGCGCTATTATCCGGTTCTTCATCTTTGCGGGGGCTGAGGTCGTTCAAAAGCTCCACCAGGTTCCGGGTCTGGCTGCTCTCCAGTCCCCGGGAGCGGATTTTTTCATACTGGCTCTGGGGAGGAAGTGCATCCAGTCGGCTTTCCAGCCGCTTCAGAGCTTCCAGTGCTGTGAGTTCATTGGAGTGTGCAAAATCGTGACCGATTTTGTGGATGGTATCGTGGGCGAGCCGGAGGCCAAGCTCCCGCTTATCTTCCACAAGTTCCCGGACAGAACCGGCAAGGTCCCCCACCCTGTCAACCAGTTCGGACAGCGCTCGAAGTTTTTGGTTCTCTGTTGAGGCCGGGGTCGCGCCGGGGGTTGGTGCCCCTTCGGCGGGTTCTCCGGTGAATGTCATGGTAAGCCGTTGCTCGAGGATTTCCCTGAGATCTTCCGGGATGAGATCTTCGTCATGAAAATAGGGGCAGGAGTGGTTCATGAAAGTGCCCTGTCCAGTCCTTCCTGCCTCCCGCTTTCCAGAACTTCCGTTAGAAGCTGCTGAATATCATATTTCCTGTCACTGCCCCCCTTCATGAGTGGACTCAGATCATGGCTTGGGACAAAAAGATGACTGCTCCCCTGATCTTTGTAGGATGCCAATTCCCCATCGATTCGGGATATTGCCTGCTCCAGGAGGCTGATCCGTTTCCGGTACTCCTGGCCCAGAATATTCCGGTCCTCGCTGCTGAGCTTCCGGGGTACACGGGTGGAGCTCGTTTCCTCTCTGTGTTCAATAACGCCGCTGCCGTTGCTTCCGCTGAGCCTCCAGTGATTTTTATCGCTCCAGCTCATCTGATGGACCTCGGTACGGTAAAAATTCCCCTTACTGTATACGAAAAGCTCCAGTTCGCCCCGTTCTTCGAGGTATTCAAGGTCATCGGCCCAAATCCTGTACTCATGCTCTCCGCTTTCCCCGTCAGGAATAAAGCGGTAATACTCCCCATCATAGCGCAGAGGTTGAAGCCGGGTGGTTTCCTCTTGTGCGTAGGCCCTGGAATCCAGCGCTTGCTTAAGGGTCTCCACTTCATGTTGCAGGGTCCGAATATTCACGCTGGAATTGAACATCATTTTTATAACCACCGCTGAAAAGATTTCCTCCACCCGCTCTCTGTTGGCTGAATTGTTCCAAATACAGTGGGGAATAATAAATGCATCCACCATATTTGCTTCTGATCTGCCATGGAAAAAGGCTGAAGTCTGAAGCAGTTCGGCGACTTGCTTCCATCGTCTGTCGGAAATACGAAAGCTATGATCGTCCGCAGCCTCGCTATTCATGGTTTCTCTCAGTTCGGTGAGCATTCCCAGAAGATCATCGCTAAGCCGGATATTGCGGATGGACTCCAACCATTGTGACCATTCTTCGGGGGTAACGGCCTGTTCTGCTTCAGCAATTTCCGGTTCTGACGGAGTTTGGATCAACATCTTGAACGCTTCGGGATCACGAATGGCGGAGATTTCCAGTCGGATGAGAAACCTGTCCCAAAATGCCCTTGATTCATCATCTTCCTTGATCTCATTGCTGGCAGCTATGAAACACTTCAAGGGAATCTGTATTAGCTCGTCGCCGTTACGGAATGTCCGTTCATTAAGGGCAGCCAGGAGGGTGTTTTGAATCGGAGGACTGGATTTCCATATTTCATCAAGAAATACAATATCCGCTCCGGGAAGGTATCCGTCGATATTCCTGCTGTAGCTGTCTTCATGCTTCAGTCGGGCGATGGATACTGGTCCGAATATTTCATCCGGTGTGGAAAATCTGCCCATTAAATACTCAAAAAATTCCGCCTGATGAAATGCGGAAGCAATTTTCCTGGCAATAAGGGATTTTGCCACTCCCGGCGGTCCCAGATAAAAGATGCTTTTCCCGGATAAGGCTGCCAGAAGGCTGAGCCGCACAGCCTCCTCCCGTTCATACAAACCCTGAAGGAGGTGCCTTATAATGTTTTCCAATCGCTGATATACTTTTTTCTCGGATACGTTTCCCATAATCCCATCATAACCACAGGGAGATCGCATGAACAGTCATTTCCAGGTCCATGAGTACCGGAAAGGTCGGGATATTTCACATCTTTGCTGGAAAAGCGGAGAAAGCAGGCAGGTGTTCACCAGCCGTATTTTCAATGTGGATTCCATTCATCATTCCCGGGAAGACGGCCGAAAAGGAGATTTCCTCAGGCTGAACTGTCCTGATTGGGTAAATGTCTGTGCAATTACCCGGGATTCCCGGAACAGGGAGTGCCTGGTGATGGTTCGCCAGTACCGTCACGGAAACGAACAGATCGCCCTTGAGCTACCCGGAGGAATGGTTGATTCAGGTGAAGCATCTGAAGAGTCGGCACGAAGGGAATTGTTGGAGGAAACCGGATACAGAGCGAAGAAAATCCTGTCAATCGGCTCATCTAATCCCAATGCCGCCTTTATGGGGAACACCATGCATGTATTTGCCGCCCCGGAGATAGAATTTGCGGGAAATCGGGAGCTTGATCACAATGAGGTGCTGGATGTGGAGCTGGTTCCCATTGCCATGCTCGACAGAGGGGAGGTGCCGGAGTTCCTGGTTAACGGGGTGATGACGTTGGCCTGGTATTACTTTGCCACATGGATGCGGAGAACAGGGAGGATGCCATGAAAGAGTATGATTTTGTCATGGAGATGGAAGTCCGTGACTACGAGCTCGATTTACAGGGAATCGTGAATAATGCGGTGTACCAGAATTATCTGGAGCATTGCAGACATAAATATCTGCGTGCCATCGGAATCAATTTCAACGATATGCACGAAGAAGGAATGGATCCGGTGGTTACCAGATCGGAAATCGATTACATTCAGTCACTGCGCTCCGGGGACTTGTTCTATGTGGGCGTGAAGCTGTCCCATGAGGGAAGGCTTCGTCATGTATTTCATCAGGAAATCGTCCGGCTTATGGACGAAGCGATTATCTGCAAAGCGAAAATCACCGCCACAGTCTTGAAAAACGGCCGCCCCTCACCAGCACCCGAATTTCAGCAGGCTGCTGAAGAGTTCCGCTCCAGGCAGGGGGTGGGGTTTCGGGTGTGAAATCCGGGTGTACAACGGTGAAAAGCTGCGCCGATCGGACTTCCATAGGGAAGCCCGACTTGCAGGTATGTGAGAAAAGCCAGCACTTGCTGGCTTTTTGAGTATATTATTTGACAATAATAGGCGCCGATCGGACTTCCATAGGGAAGCCCGACTTGCAGGTATGTGAGAAAAGCCAGCACTTGCTGGCTTTTTGAGTACACAGGCGCCGATCGGATTCGAACCGATGCATAAAGGTTTTGCAGACCTCTCCCTTAGCCACTTGGGTACGGCGCCGTTGCTTGGGCGATTAACATACTAAAAGCCGGCATATTTGTCCAGTAAGTGTACAGAGGATTTTTTGTGAAAATTCCTCCTCGATGTGATATACTATAAAAGAACGAATGTTCGGTTTATAAAAATCAACCCGTCCCCGGAAAATGTGTGCTGCTGAACCATCACGGGATTTTTCCATTTACTCGTCGGCACTGGATGGTATTCAGCTGTAAGCCGGCGGGGGGGGGTGAAGCGGGGGATGCCATGCTGATAGTTACCGGTGCTTTTGGACTCCTTGGAACAGAACTGATGGCTTTGCTTTCAGGGAGCGGGGAACAGGTGCTGATAATAGAAAGACCCGGGGCCAGAGTTCCCCCCTCTCTCAGAGGCAGGGTCAGGAAGTTATCTCCACGAAGAGGGTATGAGTACCATAGTACTCACCGGTGTAGAAAACAATGGATGTGGATCCCGCTGGATATATCCATTCCCGGCTGGAGCAAACATATCCCGGCGGCCTGTAAACCGGATGGAATTTTCCATCTTGCCGCCCTCATTCCTCCGCAAGCGGATCGGAACCCCGGACTGTCTGAACGGGTAAACCTGAAAGGAAGCAGAGAGCTTATTAGCTGGGCCAGGCTCAATGCCCCCGCCGCCCCATTTATGTTCACCTCAAGCATTGCCGTCTACGGAGACCGGAGAAACAGCGGCGAGATTTTCCCCCAGGATCCGTTAAGGCCCAGTCCAGGCGACTATTATGCCCGCCACAAAATCGCAGTGGAACAATGTCTTAAAGAGAGCGGCTTGCCCTGGAACATACTAAGAATGAGCTACATCGTTTCCCCCGCTAAGCTGGAAGCCGATCCGTTAATGTTTCATATGCCTCTGGATACCCGGATTGAGACGGTACACGCCAAGGATGCCGCCATGGCGGTCCATCAGGCATTTCAATACTTCAGACCCGGGGAGGTATTGAATATTGGAGGGGGAGAGAAGTGCAGGACGGTCTATCGGGAGTATCTTCTGCAGATGTTCAGTATTTTCGGACTGAATCCCGGGGAAATACCCACTGAACTGTTTTCAACCAAGCCGTTTCACTGCGGCTGGATGAACACCGATGAAAGCTGCTCCTACCTGGATTATCAGCATCGCAGTTTGCTCGATTTCTATCTGGAGGTGTATCGGAAAAAACAGCGTATCAGGAGGAGTGTACATCGGTTTCGTCGCCGCATCTGGATGAAAATACTTAAGGGTTCAGATTACTTCACCGGACTGTCCGGAGGCATTAAATCCCGGATGATTATGTCTCTTATGAATGAGAGGATGTCCTCCCGCTGAACCCCGATCTCTGTCCGTCTTGAGATTCGGGTTGCCTCCATGGTTCCCAGGAAATAGACGGAAACGGCGGTACGGAGCGCCCGCTCCCCGTCCGGTGAAAATGAAGTATTGCCGGGGGACCGAGAGCCCAGGTATGGTTGGGAGCCGGGCAGTTTTTTACTCAGATCCAACACCAGATTGGTAATCTGAATGAGTTTGTCGTTAATTGATGAAAGCTCGGGGGTCTCGCTTAATAAAATATGAATCAGATCCTCGTCTTCCATAAGCCGGGGCATGACGGTAAATGCGAAAAAATCCGCCAGTTCCTCAAGACTGGCGGGAGAGGCCAGAGCGGAATGAATATCCTTCATAATTTCATTCCAACCCTCCTCCACAATGGAAACGGCCATCTCTTCCTTGGAACTGAAGTAGGTATAGATAGTGCCGGTGGAGTATCCGCTTTCCCGGCGGATATGGGATATGCCGGTTGCATGATACCCGTGAAGGGCAAACAATGATTTTGCCGCTGCAAGGATCGCCTTGCGCTTTTGTTCATCTTTTTGCCTGGCCACCTGCAGATCCTTTGCTGTATCGGAATTCTCCACCGGAGCCTGATTTCAGGGCCGGCTTGAACACCGGATTTATAGATGTTTGGACAAATCCACGTGAAAGTCGATATCACCGGGCTTGATGCTGGCTCCGGTGAGGGTTTGAAGAATCCGTTCAGATTCTTCCAATGGTTTGCTCTCTTTGTTTAGAATCCGGTACACACCCATGGATATGGGCATTTTGAGCTTCTGACGGTCAACAATCTCCTTCATCGCCCTCACAGCAACCGCCCCTTCGGGCAGGTAGCCGATATTTTTAAAATCCTGTATGAGTTCGTCGATGCTTGAATATTTTTCCAGAAGATCTTTCAGGATGATTTCTCTTCCGAAGCGGCGGTTTCTCCCGTGAATTGAGCGGCATGTCACGTCAAGATCCCCCACTGCTGCGATTGAAGTGAAGGTTTCCGGGTGGGTAGCTCCCACCGCTCCCCCGAACTGCTGAATTTCGTTCAGCCCTCCGGCAAGAAGGAGGGACTCGGTGTTATCTCCCACCGAGCCGCTGTATTCCTTTAACGCATCCAGTATTCCGAATGCAATGGCGATTACATTTTTCAACGCCGCAGAAACCTGAACCCCCACCACATCCAGAGAGCTGAACATCATGAGGGTTCGGGAGTTTAAGAGCTCCCGAATTTTAATCGAATTCCGGGGGTTCTGGCTGGCGCTGATCAGACCAGTGAGAATCCCTCTGCTTACTTCCTCTGCATGGCTTGGGCCGGAAATATACACCAAATTACCTTTGTAGAAACCGGGGAGATAATCTTCCAGGGTTTCGATAATCAGCCTTGGACCCCGATTGGTAAGCATGAAACCCTTGGTGAGAACCCCGATCACCGCTTCGCCTTCCATGATGCTGGGAACTGTAAGAATCTGGCGGATGGTGCTCAACAGGAAAAGGGAAGGGGATGCGAGAATAATGAATTCCCTTCCCCCTGCCGCTTCCCGAATATCCGTGGATGCCCGTACCGTTTTTGGCAGGCGTATTCCCGGCAGGTAGCGCCGGTTTTCATGTCCATGGTTAATTCCCTGCACCACATCTTCCTCAAAAGCCCACATGAGGACGTCATGGCCGTTTTCTCCGATATTTTTTGCGATGGCCGTGCCCCAGGCACCTGCACCGATAATTCCCACCTTGCTCATATTCAGCTGCTCCTCTGATTCCCTGCAGCGTTTTCGAACCACTCAACATAGGGTTCAAGCATGGCCAGCCCCGATTTCCAGAACTCAGGGGTTTCAATATCAAATCCGGCCATGCGGCAGAGATCAACGGCGGACATAGTACCGGTGTTCCGTAAAAGATTTCTATATGTTTCGGGAAATTCCCGGGGATTTTCCCGGAATTGGGCATAGAGTCCCAGAGCGAACAGCTGCCCGAAAGCGTAAGGATAGTTATAAAACGCCAGATCGGTACTGTAGTAATGCCCCTTAACCGCCCACATATACGGATGACGCAGCCCGTCGTCCACGCCCTCGCCGTAGGTTTCCCGCTGGGCTTCCAGCATTAGCCCCTTCAGTTCATCAGGACTCAACTCTCCTCCTTTTCGGGCTTGAAAGAGGGAGCGTTCAAATCGGAACCTGCTGAGAATATCCACGATCACCTGGGTGTTTTCCATGAGAAGGCCCTCAACCAGGGCCAGTTTGCCTTCTTCGCCGGCGTCTTCAATGGCGGAGTGGTACACGATGGTCTCGCAGAACGTGGAGGCAGTTTCTGCCAGGGTCATGGGGTAATCCCGGTTAATATAATCCAACCCTTCCAGCTGTGAGCTGTGGTAGGCATGGCCCAGCTCATGGGCCAGGGTGGATACCGCTGAGAAGGAGCCGTCGAAGTTTGCAAGAATCCGGGCCTGGTCATGAAGGGGGAAATCGGTCATATACGCACCCCCTACCTTGCCGCTCCTGGGCTGGGCGTCGATCCAGCGGTTTCTGAATGCATTGCGGGCAAAGTCGCCCAGATCCGGCGAAAAGGAATTGAAACGTTCAACAATAAAATCCTCTGCTTCCCGGTAGCTGAACACCCGGTTCTGCTCACCCACCGGAGCAAAAAGATCATAGAATGCCAGCTTTTTCAAACCCAGGTATGAAGCCTTCCGCTTCAAATATCGGCGAAACATGGGAAGAGCTTCTTCCATTGCCTGTATGAGAGAATCCAAAGTTTTTCGGCTGATACGTGAGGAGCGGAGGGAAGGCTCCAGCATCTCTGTATAATTCCGTCGTGAATACAGGCTGATGCTATTGCCCTTCACCCCGTTCAATGCTGCAGCAAATGCGGTTTCATGCTGCTTCCAGAGAGAAAGTTCAAGATTGTAGGCTTTTTCTCTGATATGACGGGATGGAGAAAACGCCAGATTCCGCAGTTCAACCAGTGTTTTCTTTTCACCGGTTACCGGATTCCAGAGGCAGTTCATTTCCGAGGACATGGAGCTTTGCAGACGGCCCCAGGCATCTCCTGCGGAACGTTGTATATCGCTTGCCAAATCTTCCATTTCCGGACTCATCTGATGCTCCAGTCCTTGAAGCTCCCTTTGAAGGAAATACTCCAGACGCCGGATAATGTTGTCAGAGGGGACTTGATCTAGCAGCTTCTTCAGCCCTGCAACGTCAGCTTCAAGAGAATGATTATGGAGTAAAGCCCTGAGAATCAGGCGGAATCGGGTTGAATATCCGTTCAGGGGCATGCTTTGTTCCTCCAAACGATTAATTTCCCGGATCCAGGTTGAGTCAGAGGTGGAAATGGTGTAATTGCAGTAGGCGTAGCTGAACTGTTCATCCAGAAGTCCGGCAATTCTGTCTGCGGTCTCCAGATAGCTTTCAAGCCAGCTGATGACCCCTTGGATATCCCCGGATCCTGTGGCCAGTTGTTCCCCGTTGCGCAGGATTCCAGGCAGTTCCCCTATTCGGCGCTCCGTTTCTTCCCGGTAGCCGGGCATCTGTTCGCCGATCTCAGAAAAATCCCAACGGGGAAGGTCGGGGTTTTTGCGTTCGGGGTTATGGCGCTCGGGGTGTTCCGGGGATTGTTTCTTTGATGGGCTCCCGTTACCCCCGCCGTTTCCTGCGGTTCGAAGCAGCCATTTGCTACCCCAGCCAGTGCGCGCTGTCATCCACATATTCCAGTATCTCCTCAGGCTTGAAAAAAAGTTTGATTTCCCGTTCTGCGCTTTCCACGCTGTCAGATGCATGAATAATATTCATCCGGGTAACAGAGGCATAGTCTCCACGGATGGTTCCCGGAGCCGCTTCATCCACATTTGTTGCTCCGCATAATAAGCGAAGATGGGCGATTGCATTTTCGCCTTCCAGAACCATGGCAATTACCGGCCCGCTGGTCATGTACGCGATAAGACCGGGAAAAAAGGCTTTTCCCTCATGTTCCCCATAGTGACGTCGGCAAAGTTCTTCGCTGATCCGCATAATCTTCATTGCAGTTACATGGAAGCCCTTTTTTTCTATCCTGCTGATAATTTCTCCGGAAATACGCCGCTGAAGAACTCCCGGTTTCAGCATGGAAAATGTCCGTTCGTGTGCCATGAAAAACTCCTTGTGATAGATGCAATTTCAAAATGGAATTCAGAAAATGCTTCAGTATACTCTCAATATACACTATAACATGAAATATAGATCGGTTCGGAGGTGAACCTTGAAATTCACAAATCCCCGGAGAATGAAAGCGAAACTCTCCAAAATTATTCTACTCTTTCTGATGCAGCTTCTTCCGCTCCAGATTCTTAATGCCGCCCCAGGGAACTTACGGCTGGTACCGGGCTTCCCTGTGCGAAACTCCCTGTCGTATGAGGCTGATCAGCAGGTGAAAAAAGAATTTTCCTTTCATATCCCGGATGATGTTTTTTCAGCCCGTATCTCTGTCAGTGAGTCCCGGGCCGATCTCGATCTGTTCATATACGACCCCGCGGGTGATCTTGTAAGTTATGCGGAGCAGAGCAGCTTTAATGAGAGCATCTATCTTGACCGCTTGACGGCACCTTCTCTCGATACTGGAGAATACTTGGCCGAGGTACGGTACCAGTTGCCCCGCCCCCCACTTATCGATGGTGCGCCGGTGGAGGACCTGCCTTTTCGTCTTGAGCTGGAACTGGTCCGCAGGGGCGACCCCGGTCAGTTGGCTACCGGGGTCACAACCCGGGGGGTGCTCCGTCAGGATCGCGGGATGATCGATTATTATGTGATTGATCTTCCGGCGGATGCAGATACTCTTCGGGTGGATACTTTTGGAGCCCGGGCGGATATCGATTTTGCTCTGAACCCCGGAGATGGGTTCACCGATCCCTATACGGCCATCTATCCTGCGGACAGCCATCTTGCTTCGGAAAGTCTGAGCGTCTCCACGGCACGCTCATCCCATCGCCGGTATTTTCTTATGGTATTCACCAGAATGTTTGAAGAGCAGGATGTTGAATATTTTGTCAGGGTCTCCACAGCAGACACTCCCCCGCCTGAGGCGTTGGCGTATCCTCAGCTTCCCGGTCAGCTCAGCGGACTTGATCGGGCGGTTGCCGCAACCGTTGAACTTGCCGGAGAGGACGGAGGGGGGTCGGGCTGTGTTATCAGCCCGGACGGATATATTCTCAGCAACTACCATGTAATTCTCGACCAGTCGGGGGAACCGGCGGAAAGCATGACGGTGGGAATAACCCTTGATCAGGGATTCCCGGCCCGGGAACTGTTCACCGCAAACGTGCTGCGCTGGGATGCTCAGAAAGATTTGGCGTTGCTGAAGGTGGTAGGCGGGCGATACGGCCAGGATCTCCCTGAAGATTTCCGGCTCAACTATTTTTCCCTGGGAGAACCCCGGAGATTAACGCTTTCGGATACCCTGCATTTTCTCGGCTATCCCACCGTGGGCGGTTTGGGAAGCAAGGTGACCATCAGTTATACCCGGGGGGCGGTTTCAGGGTTTGAGCAGCGGAAGGAAGGCTTGTATATTAAAAGTGACGGGGAAATCAACTATGGAAATTCCGGCGGAGCGGCCATGGATCGGGAATTTCGGCTCATAGGCCTTCCAACCCAGATAAACCCCGATGCAGGAGGGAAACTTGCGTATATTCATGCCCTCTCCATGGTTCCCCAAAGCTGGTTGGTGATGGCCGGGGCGGCTGACTGAGAACCGGGTGAATTCCGGTCTGCTGTCAGCCTCCGGGCCACATGCTATGAGGCTCAGGGCGAGCCTTTGCACTTCATGAGGGCATCGTTGGTTTCACGGAAACGCTTCACCACCAGAGGGAGAATTCCCAGGGCCACTTCCGGATGAGATGAAAGGATTGCCTGGAAGCTCCAGGAGGACAGGAGAAGGCATTCGGTTTCTTTTACCGCAATAACATCTGCAGTTCTTGGGGCGCCGTCAAGCACGGAAAATTCTCCGATTACTTCACCACTGCCATGGGTTGCAACTTCCAGCCGTTCGCCGCTTTCGGTGGTCTTTTGAACTTTTACGGATCCGCTTTGGATAATAAACAATCCCACTCCGCTGGTGCCTTGTTCGACCAGAGCATCTCCCGGGGAAAAGCTCCGCTTTGTACAGGCTTTATAAATGGTTTTCAGATATCGCGCTTCCAGATTCTGGAAGAGACTCACCTGTTCAAGCACTTTGTAGTCACTCATCTGATTCTCCTTGAACCTTCAGTATAGTTAGCTCGAAAACCTCTGTCCATCTACGATTTTGTTTCTGTTGAGTATTCTTCCAGAGACTCGTAGATCTCCTGGAAAAAACGGGTCCGTTTAAGATTCTTCAGCCCGGATCCGGGGATCAGCTGATCCATTTCATGGCGACAGAGTTCCTGAAGATTTTGTACGCAGCCCTGCTCTTCGCCGGCGTGAAGCAAGGTTGAAAAATAGAGGCAACTTATCCGGTCTCTTCTTCTGAGGGACGGGAAGCTCCCGCACATTCCCATTGCATCGCTGATAAAAAATGCAGCTCCTTCCCGGTCATCTCTGGCCATATGAATTTCTCCCAGGAGCACCAGGAGGGTGAACAATTCCCGGTAGGCACTGTGCCTCTGGGCTAAAAGAAGGCCGGAGCGGGCTTCCTTTTCGGCTTCATTGAGCCTTCCCAGGATTAGTAATACTTCAGCCCGCAGGCTTGCATTGCTGATACGGTCGAAAATGTTGGGGCTTTGGCTGCTGCGGAATGAACTTTGCTCCATTACCGTATCAATTTCCGGATTCTCCGGATCCAGATGCCAGAGATATACCGCCTTATAGCTGTATGCAGCTACCCTGTTCACGCTGTCTCTCTGGGCGGAGGCTATCATTTCATCGCAGATTTCTCCCAACTGATCCCATTTACCGCTGAGGAAGGAGAGAACCGGCACTGTGGGTTTCAGCATATCGTCGCCAACCGAGCCGCTGTGAAACGGCGAGGATTCTATATGTTCCAGGGCATGGAGATATTCTCCCCGGTAGAGAGAAAACTGAACCTGGGACTGGAGCTGGTAAATCCGGTGCTCAGCCTCCGCCAGCTCTTCCAGAAGAGCTTCCGCATTTTCCCAGTTTCCCCGTTTAGATTCACTCTGGATCATCAGGCTCAATACTGCTGCCTGGGCGTGATCTCTGCTATGGGCCACCAGCCCCCGATGAAGGTGGAACTCATGCTCATTGCAACGACGGTAGTACTGGAGGGAACGGCTGCCGCAAAAAATGCCCTTTTCAAAGCGGTGGGATCTGATGTTGTATGCAGTCAGGATATGCAGCGCTACTGCCCCGTATAACCAGGCTTTTTCATCTATGGAAATTCTCAGCATTTCTTTTACAATGCTGTCGGCCTGGGAGACAAAACCGTTGTTGAAGAGGATCCGAGCCCGCATAAACAGGATATCCAGTTGGAATTCCGGTGCCTTCCCCAGTTCCTTTTCCATAATTTCCAGATATGGCACAAATTCCATATTGTACGCACGGGTTCTGCTGTCCGCAGCATGTTCAACGGCCCGCCTGATTTCCCCGCTGTGTACCAGATGATGCAGCAGGCGTACCGGATGGGGGTGATCCTGCTCCTCCATGATGTCAGCCACAATCCGATGAAGAATTCGTTTGTTATAATTAAGGATGGAGTTATACAGCGCGCGTTTTATCAGGTCGTGTCGGAAATAATAGATTCCCCGATCCTCCTCCAGAAGATCTTCGCGGATATAGAAATCCAGGGCCCCGGGAACAATTGCCGGATCCCCGGAGGTAAGGCGCTGAACAGTTTCAGCATCTACCTTGCTGAAAAAATGGGAGAATACCGACAGTTTGATAATCAGATCCCTGATATCCGGGTTGTAGCGTTCAATCCGGCTGAGAAATAGATTTTGAATGCTGTCCGGAATTCCCCCGTCGCTTAGCGTATTGTTCCCCTCCTTTCGAAGGCGTAGAACATGGCCGGCATAGCTGCGCAAATAGAGCGGATTTCCTTTGCCCTGACTGAGGAGAAGCTCTCTGAGCTGGGGTTCTTCGGGGATTCCCATGGTATCAAGAAGGGAGTTCCCCTCTGCTTTGCTCAGAGAGGGAACCTCCCGATGCTGTAAACCCGGGATAATTGCATCCGTTTCCGCTCTGGGTTCCCGCTCGCAGAGAATCACCATAGGGGCTTCCACCCGCTGCTGGAAAAAAAATTTTAGAAAATCCATGCTCTTCCGGTCCATGCTGTCGGAATTGTCGATAAACATGATAACCCGGGATCCCTGCTCCATCCCGTTGAGAATTTCATTCAGAAGTCCGTTCAGTATTTCGAATGCCTGATCCCTGAGGGTAACACCGCTGCGGTCCCGGTAGAACCTGGCGAACCGGGCTGCCGCAGATCTATCGGCGATGTTCACCTGCCCCGGCGAATTGGTGAGCGTCTGAATAATCTCCGACTCGCCCATTCCCGGGTGTACCCGGAAGTAATTGGCAATGAAATCCACGATGACAATATAGGGCTGCCGGCGGAATTTCCGTGCCCGGCTGAAAAGAAGCTGCACCGGCGAAATACTGCGCTCTTCAATCCCTTTGATGCACTGGTGGACCAATTCGGTTTTCCCGATCCCCGGTTCACCGGTGAGCAGAAACCCCCGGAAATTCCCGCCGTGGGCCAGGAAATACTGCTGCTGAATTTCTGTCAGGAGATTCTCTCTCCCCACAAATTCTTCCCTGCGGACGATCGCCTGCTTGCCGTGGTTGACCGGGTAGAGGGTGAGTTTTTCCTTCATCCCCTTCACCCTCACCCGACGCGGGGGGGCCAATTCCATATCCCTGCTGCACAGTTGAGCGCTGTCCTCACTGATTAACAGTTCCCCCGATGAGGCTGCCTCCTGAATTCGGGACGCCACATTCATGGTGTTTCCGGTAACCACATCGAATTCTCCCCGGGTCCCGGTGGTAATGAGGCCGCTGTGCACACCTATACGCATCTGCAGCCCCAGTTCTTCTCCCGAAGAGCCTTTGATTGAGGGCAGTTCTCTGAGCAATTCGATGCCGCAGTACACGGCACGCTCTGCGTCATCCTCATGGATGGTGGGGACACCAAACACTGCCACCATCGCATCGCCGATATATTTTTCCACACTTCCGTCATGGGCCCGGACAATATTTTCAAATCGTTCGAATACCGTGGACAGAAGCTCATCAGCTTCCTCGGGGTCCATGTCCCGGGTGAGTTCCGTAGAGCTTTCGAGATCGGCAAAGAGTACGGTGACCCTCCGGCGTTCCCCTTTTCGTAGATGGGCCGATTGCCCTGCTTCCTGGATGGCTGCTACCCTCCGAAGTTCTCTTTCAATTCCTGTCGGACGTTATCAATCACTTGCTGATACTGGCCGTCGAGATGTTCAAGGTTTGCCTGCAGGGCTTTGTTGAACTCAGGATCCATTTCCGGACGAATGGACATCCGCTGTCCGGTCTGCCGGGCCATCTGTTCTTCCTTCTGCTTCAAATGATCAGCAAATCGATCTTTCAAGGCGTCAAGTAGACGATCCTTATCGCTGAGATAATTCTGATAAAAATCTTTCAGCTGTTCGGGAACTCCGGCCATGGTTTTGTTGCCGGGAAACAAAAATGTAAGAGCGGATGCGATAATATCGATATCATCGAGACTCTGATCGGTTGAAGGGAGGGTGATGCGAGCAAGCACCGAGTCCATGAGGCCTGAAAGCACATCTTTGCGCTCTTTCTTCCCGTAACTCTTCAGCTCCTGTTCAACCTTTTCCCGGTTTCCGTTCTCCAATTCAGCCATGAGACGCATTCCCGCCTCCCGGTGTTCCCTGGCCTTCAGCGAGCTGCTGTCTGCCTTGATATCTTCCGTTCTCTCCAGAGCAAGTTCCAGAGCACTTTTTATGTATCCCATATCTTTTCCTCCTGTGGGTTGATTACCCGGTGTACCCGTTGATCATCCCGGTCCTGGGGAAGTGCGGGGAGAATTTGACAGGAAAAACAGAGAGCTACACTGAACATCTCCCGGTGACTTTCCAAAAATTGGTCGTAAAATCCGCCTCCGCGGCCCAGTCTGTCACCCCCGGGGGTAAACCCAAGCCCGGGTACGATGACAAGACAATCGCTCTGCCGATAATCCGGCATGGATTCTATGGGGCTTGAGTCCTGAATCCGGGGTACAGGTATATTATACGCATCAGGCTCCAGTTCATCCATGCTCAAATTCTTCCATTCATGGAACCTGAGCACGTCTCCTCCCAGAGTCCAAGCAGAGTGGACTCCCTCTTCCGGCGGTTCTACCCGGGGAAGGAATACGGTTTTTCCCTCCCGATTTGCCTGGCTCAGCAGGGACAGAATGGGTACTTCTTCCTCCATGGGAAAGTATGCCAGAATGTACCCGGCGTTTCGCCATTCCGGGAGAGTCAGTATCCGGGCGCACACGGATTCAGATTCAGCCCTTCGCCGTGCTGGCGTCATATTGCCAATAGCTTCCCGGATTTCCTTTCTCATGCGCGCTTTTTCTTTCATAAGAGCCCTGCCTTCAGGATCAGTTCTGCTCATGTCAAATCTCCCGGGTGTAGGAGCGTATCAGCTGGTCGGATTTTTTCAGACTGTTCCGGTACCATTGATGGCGGATTTGCTCAAGCTCCTGTTCGTCAGGTTCTATGGCGATCTGAGCATTCCGTAACCGTCTGTCCAGGGACTGGAGGCTGATTGCCGCGGAAACGGAGATGTTAAAGCTTTCCACAAATCCATGCATGGGTATCCGGATAAATTCATCCGCAAGTTCCATGGCGGTTTCGCTTAAACCGTTGAGCTCGGTACCGAACATCAGCGCCATTGGACCTTTTTCAATGGGGAGATCTTCCAAAAGGCAGTCCCGGCTGTGGGGGGCTGTGGCAATGATTCTGTATCCCTGCTTCTTCAGCTCCCGAATTGCATCGGGAGTATTGTTTTCCTTCCCCCGATAATGATGAAGGCTGAGCCACTGGGCGGTGCCCAGCTCCACGTCTGGATTAATCCGGTAGCTGTTTCTGTTCTCCACTATGTGGACATGCTGAACCCCGAATGCGTCGCAGCTGCGCAGCACCGCGCTGGCATTATGAGGCTGAAAAATATCTTCAAGCATTACCGTAACATAACGCTGGCGCAGGGCGAGAACCTGATCTATTTTCTCCCCCCGTTCCGGGGTTACGAATCCCTTCAAATAATCGTTCAGGGCTTTTAATTCATGAGTATTCATTTCCTGAATGTTACATGATATAGTGCGGCGATGGCCAGAAAAAAGCGAAGATTTGACGAAATAGAATTGGAACAGGTGAGTGTAAAGGGGCAAAGCCTCTCTGCTCCCCTGGAGAACGGAAAACAGATCCGGGTGGACGGAAATCTGCTCATTCCCGGAGATGTGGCCGACCTGGCCGAACTCAGAAAACGGAAGGGGTTTATCGATGCCCGCCCCCTGAGAATTGTCCGCCGCAGCCCGGAACGGGTTAGCCCCTGGTGTCCCCATTTCGGAATATGCGGAGGCTGCACCTGGCAGCACGCGGATTATCCGGCTCAGCTGCGCTATAAGGATGATATTCTCCGGAAAGCACTCTCCGTGCATGAGGACATTCCGGCTCCCCTGGCACCCACACTGCCCAGCCCCCGGCAAACACGCTACAGAAACAAACTGGAATACAGCTTTTCCCGGCGCAGATGGTTTGAAGACAGCGGTTCGGGAAGCGATTCACGGGCACTCGGTTTTTTTGTTCCCAGACAGAATAACCGGGTGGTAGACATTCATGAATGTTACCACCAGGATGAGGTTTCCGATAGAATCCGTAACCGCTTACGTGAGTTTGCCCTGGAGCGAAATATCAGCTTTCACGATCCCATTGAGCATGCAGGGCTGTTGCGTACCCTGGTAATCCGGACCACATCCACCGGACAAATAATGGTTGCGCTGGTACTGTATGAAGATGATCAGGAGGTTATTCACCACTGTTTGACCATGCTCCAAACCGAGTTCCCGGAAATCCACAGCCTCTATTATATTGTGAACAATAAGATGAACGATGCGTACGGCGACTGTCCGGCTGTTCATTTCGCCGGAGATACGGCTGTCTATGAGCAGCTTGGGCATGTACGGTTCCGGATCGGCCCCCTCTCATTCTTTCAGGTGAACCCCCTTCAGACGGTGGCCCTGTATGAGCTTATCCGGGATTTTGCCGATCTCAGGAGCAGCGAAGTTCTGTATGATCTGTACACCGGCACCGGAAGTATTGCCCTTTTTCTTGCCGAACGGGTGAAGAAAGTGGTGGCTGTGGAATACGTTGACTCGGCGATTGAAGATGCCAGGATCAACGGGAAGCTGAACGGAATTCAGAACGCCCGCTTTTTTGCCGGTGATATGAAAGATGTTCTGAACCGTGAATTTATTGCCCGCAACGGAAAACCTGATGTGCTTATCTGCGATCCCCCGCGGGCAGGGATGCACCCCGATGTTGTTGAGACCATTATCAGCTCCGGTGCTTCCCGGCTGGTGTATGTGAGTTGCAATCCCGTTTCATTGAGCCGGGATCTGCTGAAATTGAGGGAAGCATACACGGTTGTTGCGTACCGGGCGGTTGATATGAGCCCCCAGACACCCCATGTGGAAACGGTGATGCTATTAACGAGAAAGCAGGGAATGTGAATTCCTTGAGTTATTGCTCCACAGGTTCTATAATTTGGATTATCAGGAATGTATTAAAAAATGATTCAGCAGCCAGGCCCCGGTATTTGAGTATTAGCGCGGTAATTCGCATGCCCCATCCCGGGCTGAGGAAAAGAGAATCATTATTCAGGTAAGATTCGAGGTAAAAATATGACGATACGTGCAAGATTAATGATAAGTTTTGTGCTGGTATTGGTTCTGGCAGCATCATTAATTTTCAGCATCTTTTTCATTTCCGATCTCAACAGTAAATCCAGGGCCGATCAGCGGGTGCTGATAGGCCTCCAGGCTCAGATTGATCTTGAAGCCCAAAGTATGCTGAAGATGCTGGCGAATACAATGAGCAGCTATCCCGACGCCTATGAAGAGGCGGTAGCGGAAACCGACGCCCAGCTGGCGAGGGTCGCTGATATACAGTTCATCCGGGGGCTCTCCGATCAAATTGACCGTCAGCTTCTGGAAATCGATAATATCAAGGCGATTATCAGAGCCAACAGTCAGAAAATTCTTTTGGACGCTGAGCAGATCTTTGAGGAGAACGAATTCAACAAGATCAGCGGGTCCAGTTTGTTTTCCTATATTCTCAGGAATCATGAGCGCCTCACCAGCTTCCAGCTTTTTCTGATATCCGAGTTCGCCGGGAAAACGAACCAGTATGTGTTTGGGTATGAGGTTGCCCACGATCAGTTTGCCGAGGTTATAGATTCAATTAACAGTGCGGTAATCAGACGCAGCAGGATCATTACTCTGGTTATGGTGGGGTTCAACGTCCTGCTTCTCCTGGCGGTGCTGGGGGTAACAGCGGGCATTATGTCGGGAATCAGCAAATCCATTAAAGGTCTTGTACAAGCAGTGGAAATTATGACCGACAAGGATCTGAGTCAGGCGGTACCCGTCCGGGGAAGGGATGAAATCACTGTTATCAGCCAGAATCTGGAGAAACTCAGACTCTCTCTTTCCCGCAGACTCTCTGAAGCCCAGCGGATGAGTGTTGAGAGCGTGGATGTGGGACAGGATCTTTCATCCATTACGCAGCAAACCGCAGCGGCGGTTACCGAAATTTCCAGCAATATTACCAGCATGGGTGACCAGGTTGAAAAAATCAGCGCCAGTCTGAACACCTCCGCCGAGAGGAACAACCGGGTTAACAGTGCCATTGCCGAGTTGAACAACGGTTTTCATAAGACCCGGGAGGCATTTACCCTTACCGCCGAATTGATTACCAGCCTGCTGAAATCCTTTAACCGGATTTCTGAAGTTTCCACTACCCGACAGGAGCAGGCCGAACTGCTGAGCCGTCTGAGCAAAGAAAGGATTGCTGAACTGAAGCAGATGGTTGACCAGCTGCAGAAGGTTGAAGACTCCTCCCAGAATATGGAGAAGATTCTCACCGCCATCAATGAAATTGCAGAGCAGACCAGCATTCTTTCCATGAACGCCGCCATACAGGCTGCCCGTGCAGGTGATGCAGGCAAAGGTTTCTCGGTTGTTGCCGATGAAATCCGCGCTCTCGCCATCACAAGCGGAGAGCAGGCTGCGAATATGCGCGATATTATGGTGGGTGTGATCAACTCCCTGAAAAGCGTATCCCGCACATCCCAGACTACAGAAGAGTCCTTTCTTCATTTCCAGGGGGAAATACAGGCCCTTGTTAAGGCCTTCGAGGAGATTGGTGAAAATACTTCCCGAATGACCGGAACCGTGGAAGATGTACGAAGCCATTTGAACGAGGTTGACGATCTCAGCGCCCATTCTGTGGCCCAGTCTGAAGATATCAAGGAGTCTGCATCCGGCGTGGCTCAGGAAATTGAACAGTTGAAGAACCTGGGCTCGGAAATCAGTTACGGGTTCACAGAGATATCCCAATCAGTTGGTGAAATCACCTCTGCCATGACCTCAATTTCCGATTTGAATGTGGGACTGCAGGATAAGGCCACGGGTCTGGATGAGTCAATTTCTTCCTTCGTGCTCCCCGGCAGGGAGGAGTTGTATGATGATGTTCCGTCTCCTGAGCAGGAAAACGCTGCGCAGGATTCCATGGAGCCGGAGCAGGCCCCGGAACAGGCCATGGAGCCGGAGCAGGCCATAGAACCGGAGCAGGCCATGGAGCCAGAATCCTCCGTAATTAACGGTGAGTACTCCGAATTTACCCAGGATCAAGCCGAGACAGGCGCTGAGTCGGATACTATCGACCCGGAATCTCAGTCAGATCCGGCATCGTGGGATGCGGACCTGCAGGAATTGAATGAAGATGCGAATAATGAGGGTGTAAGTCTCGATCCCGAGAACCCGGGCGCGGAACTAAACGACCGGGAACAGAGCCTAACTGATACAGAAGACCAGATCGACGAATTTGATATTGAAGAGCCGGATGACCGCTAAATCTTTCCAAGCCCTGGTACAGAAGGGGCGTACAAACTAAACTGAAACTGCCCCATGGGCGAAAATCATTATTTTGAGGTGTTTTATGCGAATTGTGTCTGGTAAGTCCTTACTTCTGATCCTTGTGTTTTTTCTCACCGCGGGATTCCTTCTCTCCGCCGATCCGGTGGAAGGGTTCTGGAAGAGTGTGGATGAAGAAGGTGAGCCCACCGCTTTTTGGCAGATCTATATTGAAGACGGAATGGCTTTCGGCAGGATTGTGAAGATTATTGGTAAACCCCAGGATTCCATTGCGGATAAGGTTGAAGCAAGTTATCCCGACCATCCTGTGAGCGGTCAGCTTAATACCATGCGGGTTGTGGATGTCCCCTGGATTTATAATCTCGAGCCCCGAAGAAATGAAGGCGAATGGACCCGGGGGCATATAATCGATCCCAATGACGGTAAACGATATGCCCTGGATCTGAACTTCATCCCTTCCGATCACCGGAAAGCGGTTGATGGTCAGGATACCCTGGAAGTGAAGGGCAAGATCCTGATGTTCGCCCGGTCCCAGTACTGGGTTCGCTCCAGCAGTTCGGAAGTTGATTCCTACCAGGAATAAGCGAAGAACGAGCCATGGAAAAATTTCCTCTGTTCCCGGCCGGGGCTCAGATCCCGAACAGGGACCCGTCTGGGCAGCCGTCCGGGGATCCAAGAGGTGTACATGAACAGTGAATCCGGGAACCGGCGAGATGCCAAGCCCCGAAAAAAGAATCCCGATAAAATACCCTTCCAGGTGGAAATTCTCTACCAGGATGACCTGATTATTGTTGTGGATAAGCCCCCGGGCATGTTAGTCCACCCCAATCAATACGACAGAAAAACCCCCGCACTTGTGAACAGTCTCAGCGGAAAGCTGCATGCCAAGGTCTATCCTGTGCACCGCCTGGATAAAGATACCAGCGGGCTGATCGTCTTCAGTCGGGATAAAGCCGCTGCAGCCAAAATGGGGGAGCAGTTCAGCGGATCACAGGTGTTGAAGAAGTATCATGCGGTGGTTTTCGGCAGTCTGGACACGCCGGCTGAAGTGACTGTACCGATCAGACAGGGAGGAAAGGGTGAAAAGCAGCCGGCTCTGAGCCGCATCAGCAGTCTCGCCCGGGGCAGCATTTCCGATATGGCTCTGAGTCTGGTGGAAATCCAATTGGAAACCGGCAGGAATCACCAGGCGCGCATTCACTGCGAAGCGCTTGGCAAACCCATTGCCGGAGACAGGCAGCACGGCTGGAAGGAACCCAATGCCCGGCTTGCTGAAATATTGACCCCCGGCGTCGCGCTCCCCATGTTCCTGCGTTCCATGGAGCTGGGCTTTGAGCATCCTGAAGACGGAAGATCTATGCTCTTTTTCGGCGGATACCCGGGAATATGGACGGCTCTTTTGGGAACTTTGATACCACATCAGCCGTGATACCCAATTTCTGTAGTCGTTTGACCGTATTTTGAATATCTTTTCACAAGACATGTACATAGTTGTAGCGTACAAATCACACTAAATCTTGGACCGGGACACCGCTGCCACAGGCAGGCTGTATCCGGCCGCACAGGAGTTTTCATGGCAATCGTAGAATTACAGGACGTTCACAAGGTGTATCCTCTGGGAAAAACCGAGGTACATGCCGTGCAGGGCGTCAGCTCGAAGATTCAAAAAGGTGACTTCATTTCCATTGCCGGACCTTCCGGTTCGGGAAAGTCCACCATTCTCAACATGCTGGGATGTATCGATGTACCCACCGATGGTTCGGTAATTATTGACGATGTGGATACGAAGGACCTCAGCGACAAGCAGATTACCGAGTTGAGACACAGATTTATCGGGTTTATCTTCCAGAGTTTCAACTTGATACCGGTGCTCAACGTGTACGAAAATATTGAATTTCCCCTGCTTCTGGGAAAGGAAAAAGTATCCAAGGGTGAAAAAAGCGACTGGATAAACTATCTCATAGAAGAGGTGGGACTCAGCGAATGGCGAAATCACCGGCCAAATGAACTGTCCGGAGGTCAGAGACAGCGGGTTGCCATTGCCAGAGCTCTGGTGGCAAAGCCCCAGGTGATTCTGGCCGACGAGCCCACCGCCAACCTGGATTCCAAAACCGGTGAGCAGATCATCGAATTGATGAAGAAGGTGAACCGTGATCAGAAGGCCACCTTTATTTTTTCCACCCATGATCCCACCATCGTTGGAATTGCCGACCATATTATCCGACTTCAGGACGGCAAAATTACTCACGAAGAACGCCGGGAGAGATAAGTATGCCCATTTTAATGCGAATTGCTCTCCGGAATCTCCGGGAGCATAAGGCCAAGACTCTGATAGTGGGAGTGCTGATCGCACTGGGTATTCTGATTCTTACCCTGGGAAACTCAGTGCTTGCAACCGCTGCGGTAGGGATTGAGCGCTCTTTCATTGACAGTTTTACCGGGCATATTCTTGTCCGGGCTGAGGCGGAAAATCCGGTGACAATCGCCGGTGCTCAGGGCTTCAGTTCCGATATTACCGGTCAGACCATTCCCAATTACGACAGGGTCTATGAGCATGTCTCGGGCCTGGATCAGGTGGTTGCGGCGAATCCCCAGATCACCTTCTTCGGGACCATAGACTTCAGCACGGAAGAAAAATCCAAGGCGGCCATCGCCCCGATTTTCGGTGTAGAGCCCGAGAGTTATTTGAATATGTTTCCCGACAGTCTCCAGATTCTGGAGGGACGATTCCTTGAGCCCGGGGAAAGCGGCATTGTGCTTCCTGCGGAAACGGTGAAACAGATCCGGGAAGATCTGGACGAAAACATACAGATAGGCGATGAGGTTAAGGTTCAGGGATTCTCCGGCGGTCCGGGCGGCGGAGGCGGAGGAATCCGAATCCGCCGACTTGAGCTCCTGGGAGTGTATGAATATTTGGTTGATGCGGGGAACACACAGCCCTATGCGTTTATCGATGCATCCACGGTACGTTCCATGGCCGGCATGGTCGTGGGAAGTTCGGATGCGGTGAATATAGATGCCGCGGACAGCAGCCTTTTGGACACGGGAGATGACATGTTCGGTGGGGACGATATGTTCGCCGAAGAGGATCTATTTGCCGACGACGCCCTTTTCTCTTCCGAAGTGGACACTGTTGACACCAGCCTGGATGATAATAACCTCTACGGAATTCTGGGAGACACCAGTGAGCGGGCCATGGCCAGCCGGCCGGACGCAGGTGCCTGGACCTATATTCTCCTTCGTCTTGAGGATGACAGTCAGACAGATAGCACTCTTGCTCAGCTCAACGGGTATTTCCAGGAAGAAGGCTGGGCGGTTGAAGCAGTCGACTGGTCCGAAGCCTCAGGGGGTGTGGCACAGTTTAATCAGGCTTTTCAGGTCTTTTTCTACATAGTTGTGATTATCCTGGCCGTAGTATCGGTAATTATCATTATGAACACCCTGGTCATTTCGGTTATTGAGCGTACCAAAGAGATAGGTACCATGCGCAGCCTGGGTGCCCAGAAAAAAGTGGTCAGAAGAATGTTTATTGCAGAGACCATGAGTATTTCTCTGGTATTCGGGACTCTCGGACTGCTTCTGGGCCTGCTGATTATCTGGATTCTGAACATGGTGGGCATCAGTGCACCCAATCCTTTCTTTGAGGTGCTTTTCGGCGGATCGACTCTCCGGCCAGTCCTGGACAGCGGGGCGATTCTCAGTTCGTATCTGATTATGCTGGGAATCGGTCTCATTTCAAGCTGGTATCCGGTGCGGGTGGCGTTGAAGATTCAGCCCCTGGAAGCTATGCAGGCGGCGTGAGTGCAGCGGCCGAAAAGCCGTGTACAAACCTTGAGGTGGAACAATGAAATACTTGAATATCGCAATACGTAATCTCAGCAGGCAGAAGAAACGAAGCTTGCTTCTGGGAGGAGCCATAGCCTTCGGCATTCTGATGATCACTCTCGTGAATGCATTTACCGCCGGGGCAACCCAGAATGTAAAAGAAAACTTTTCCTACCTGCTTGCAGGACACATTTATATCAGTGAGGAAACCAAGCGGGATGACGGAGAAGTGCTGGATGAATTTCTGGATGACAGCATCGTGCTCCAGGAGCTTGAGAAGCTGGGAGTAGAAGATTCGGACATGGTCAAACGCTCGTCCATGTTTGCCACCATGCTTTTTAACGGCAGACAGACCAGCCAGAGCGTACAGGGTATCCGCTGGGATCAGGAACCGCAGTTGGTGGAGCGGATGAAGCTGGTTGAGGGTTCGGTGGACGAGGCCAGGGAAGATCCCCGGGGACTCATTATCAGCGAACAGGCAGCCGAGAGTCTGAAGGTCCAGCTGGGTGAAGAGATCACCATACGAACCAATACCATTACCGGCCAGCAGAACGTGGGAAGTTTCGTGGTCCGGGCAATTATGACCGACCCGGGAATTCTGGGGTCCCTCTCCAGCTATGCAAATCTTGACCGGGTGAACGAAATGATCAACCTTTCTCCGGGCAGCTATCAGACCCTGAATATTACCCTGGATTCACTGGAACAGGTGGACCCGGTGACCAACCGTCTGTATGCGGCACTGGAGCAGCGTGCCCAGGTTGCTCCCCGTGATGAACGCCAGGGGCTCAATTTGGGTGATCTGTCATTCACCTTTCAGGAAGAGGAAGAGGAGCCTTGGGACGGATCCCGCTTTGTCGTCCAGAATATCAATGACTTCACTTCCCAGATCGACCAGCTTTCCCAGACTCTGAATCTGGTGGGTCTGTGGATCCTTGTTTTACTGATCATAATCACCATGGTAGGGGTAACCAACACCTTCAGAATGATCATGTATGAACGTGTAAAGGAGATCGGCACCATGAGGGCTGTGGGCATGCAGCGCAAAGGAGTAAGGCGAATCTTTCTCTGGGAGGCTGCCAGCCTGGGCACCCTGGGCTATGTAATCGGCCTGATTCTGGCTGTGATTGCCGGCTTTTTCATCGGCTTCATCCAAATACCCCAGGACAGTCCGTTCAGCCTGTTCACCCTGAGCGGGAGTATCACATTTCCCTTTACATTGGGAGCATTGATTTTCAATTATATTTTTGTAACAGGTATGACGGTGATTGCAGCCAGCTTCCCGGCCAATAAGGCGGCGAAAGCCCAGCCGGCAGATGCTCTGCGGTCCTGATCATTATGGAATGCCGGGGTGTTCCCCGGCAGTGCACATGAAGGAGATATTATGAAATTTTCCAATACACAGAAAACCGGCGGAGGGAAAGTCGCCTTGCGACACATGCTTGCGCTTATGATGCTAATGTTTTTCCTGCTGCCCGGGTTACAACTTACAGCCCAGGAGCCTGACGTGGATGCCATTCTTCAGCGGATAGATGAATACGGCACGTTTAATGATGATGATTTTTCCGCCGAATACACCATAGTCAGCGATAAACCCGGTGAAGAGCGGAGTATTTTCAAGTCCAGAATATTCCGCAGAGATTCGGAGGAAAAATTCCTTCTGATAAATCTGGAGCCGGTACTGAGCCGGGGAGAAGGTTTTCTTCAGGTGGAAGACACCGGCTGGTCGTATGACCCCGAGAGCCGGGAATTCGGAATCTTCAACCTCAGTGAAAGCTTTGAGGACAGTGAGGCCCGGAATTCTGACTTCGACGATAACGATTTTTCTGATGAGTACGAGGCGGTAAGCTATGAGTCCGGTACTCTGGGCAAATACGATGTGTATATTCTGGAGTTGGAAGCGAAAACGGATACCGTGGCCTATCCTGCCATTAAAATCTGGGTGCGGCAGGATAACTATCTGCTGCTTAAAGAAGAGGATTACAGCCTTTCCGGCCGTCTCATGCGCACAAGCTATTTTCCCAATTATGCCAGAGCCGGCGGCTACTATATTCCCACCAAGATGCTCTTCGTGGACAATCTGAACCCCGGAGAACGGAGCGAAGTAACTGTGCGTAATATCAGTTTCGACCCTATTCCCGACACAGTTTTCACCAAGGCTTATCTTGAACAGGTGAACAGATGACAAAATTCCCCAATACACACGGCATAAAAAACATAAAGCGTCGGCGGCGCATTTCCGCCGCTTTAGCATTGGTCATGATATTCTATCTCTTGTCCGCTTTTTCCCTCTCCGCACAGGAAGATGGGGTGGACGAAGACGCGCTTTTCGGCGGCAGCAGCGCTTCAGACGAAGGTTCTGCCGAATCCGGATCAGATGAGGGCTCCGGCGGCGTGAATGAAGACGATCTTTTCGGTGGAAGTGAAGATGACATGTTCGGCGGATCGGATGAAAATTCCGGCGGCGAATCAGACGACGGAATGATTGAAGAAATCGGCGAACCCGGCAGCGATGACGGAGATGACAGTCAGGCCTACACCGAATTCCTGACCAGCGAAGTGGTGCAGATCGGCGGTAATCTGTCTTCATCTCTCTCCAATTACTGGAGCTGGAGCCAGTACCCGGGAAGCGACGATGCCCCTGATGATCAGGAGGTAAACGACCAACTGGGTATTAACCTCCGGGGAACGGTGTATCTCAATGCCCGTCCCTCCAAGGATCTGAGGGTGTACATGAAGGTGAAAACCTCCTATCCGTTCACATCTGGCAGCGATGTACTGGCTTCAGCAGAATATGTGGAGGACAATCCGTTAACAGGAGACGAAGATGAGACCGGTGTAGCTACCACTTCAACAACGGTGCTGAGTCCAAACCTGGATATTTTTGAATTCTACTCGGATGTAAACTGGAACCAGCGTCTGTTTTTCCGCTTCGGTAAGCAGACGGTGAACTGGGGGGTGGGCTATTTTTGGAGTCCCGGAGATTTTATCTCCCTGGTGCCCATCGATCCCGACGATCCCGAGGCGGAGCGGGAAGGCCCTGTGGCAATTAAGGCAAGTCTGCCCTTCGGACTGAACATGCTGGACGCCTATCTTATCGGCGATGAGACGGTGCGGGAGTTTTCCGAGCTTGGCGTTGCAGGGAAGGCTTCTCTCTATCTTGCACCGGTGGAAGTTGAGCTGGGGGCGGGGTATCAGAAAGACCGGCCGTTTCGGATCATGAGTACCGTACGCCTGCCGTTGAGAGACCTTACCATTTTCGGTGAAGGGCGGCTGTCCTTCGGCCGGCAGGGAAGCAAGGTGAGCGATCCGGGGGATCTGGACGCCCAACCGGTTCCTGAGCTGCCCGTGTTTGAAGAGGACGATGCCACGTATTTCAGCGGCACCGCAGGGTTTCTATACCTGAAAAGCGACCTGTTTGAAAGCAAAACCGACTTGAATGCCATTGCACAGTACTATTATCAGGGCGAGGGATATGACGGAAGCGAACAGCTCAGAGCGCTTGCCTACGGATTCAGCACCGGTGAGATTCAAAGCGGTCAGCTTGCCAACACCGGCCGGCATTACACCGCCCTTTCTCTGGGATTAAATCAGCTCTTTGTTGAAGATCTGAGCCTTTCCAGTTTCTGGCAGGCCAACTGGTCGGATATGAGCGGGCAGATTAACACATCCCTGAGCTACCGCTTCTTCGACGGGCTTTCTGTGAGCGCCGGAGTGCTTACCGCATACGGGGAAAGCCCCGGCGAATTCGTATCTCTGGGAGCATTTACCCCGGTTCCAGGGGGCGAAGAAGTATCGGTTCCTTCATTCAAGAATCCTTTCGGCGACCTGGCAATCAATGTTACCGTGAACCTGGGCGGCGGGCGATTCTGATCCACCGTCACCCTGGAGGAAAATGTGTATAAACTGCTTGCGTCAGACATCGACGATACATTGTTGACCCATGAGGGCGGCCTGCCCCATGCCACCCATGCCGCCCTCCAGCTTCTCCATGAAGCGGGGGTGGCGGTGGTTCTCAGCTCCGGCCGGGCCACGGCCAGCATGCGCCCTATTGCCGCCCGGATCGTGGAGCCCGCCGATGACGAGTATCTCATCTCCTTCAACGGCGGCCGGGTGGTGACCGCGCTCTCGGACACTGTGCTTTTCGAACACTCCATCCCTTCACAGGTTGTGGAAGAAATTATGAAATATGCCCGGAAGGAAAGTCTTCACGTGCAGGCATACAGCCATGACGGTTTCCTGGTGGAAGATAATCCCGGCACCAGCGAAGAAGAGAGCCGCCTGTATAGTGAAATAGCCGGGCTCCCGTTTAAACGGGTTTCAAATCTTGCCAGGGCTCTTCCCGACGGCAGTGTGAAGCTGTTGATAATCGGAGAGCATGAAGAGCTTCGGAAACATCAGGAGCGACTTCGAAACGCATCAGCCGGCAGATTTTCGGTGATGTTTTCCAAACCCAGGTATCTTGAAGTGGTGGCCAAGGGTGTGAGCAAAGGGCATGCCCTGGAGATGCTTGCCGGACGTCTGAATATTCCCTTACATCAATGTATAGCTTTGGGTGACAGCACCAACGACATAGAGATGATTCAGACCGCCGGTCTGGGTGTTGCGGTGGGCAATGCCAGGCAGGAATTAAAAGATATAGCCGACCATGTGCTTACCCGCCATGCATCACAGTCGGCAATTTTGGAGCTGATCACGTATGCCTTTCCGGATATCGCTTCAAGCCGCCGATTCCGGGATATTATGCAAACAGCTTCTCAAGATACGAATTAAGAAATTTACCCTCAGGATCCATTTCCCTTCGTAAAGATACAAAGTCATCGTAGCGGGGATACAATCGTGTGAGAACATCTCTTCCCGCCTTGAAACGCTTCGCCCAATGGGGGCGGCCATCGTAGGAAAGGAACTGTTCTTCAATAATATCGAAGGCCCGGTAATGTTCCGCCCCTTCGGGTTTTCGGGTGACACAGCCCATGGTTACAATATCCCGCTCAAATGCGTTGCTGAGCCAGCTTCTGTCTCCCGAAAGAAAGCGGATATCCATGGGAATATGTGCAAAGGCCCGGGGGTCACTTTCCAGAGCGCTTCGGAACCTCAAAAATAATTCAGAGTAGTCCGCCTGATCGGCCGTCCACTCTGCAAGCTCCAGGGTGGAGCTTCGCTTTTTGGTTACCGTAGATTCATACAGGCTTCCGCTGTGCACCTTCCGGTGATTGAAAAATAGCCTCCGGATCAGCTTGTTGGAAAAACGGGTAAATGCGGGACTGTCCCAGGAATAGAGAAACCGGGAGAATTCCCTCCGGTGCTTTACAAAATCCGGGGCATCCTGGAATTTAATTGTTTCTCCACGGGCCTTGGCTCGCTCTTCTTCTTCTGCCAGAGGGTCAGCGGTTATTTTGTATGCATATCCGCTGTGGGGTATCCACAGAAGCCGGAGAAAGTAATGTTCCTTCAGCCAGTCCTGCCAGTTATCCAGCCAAATTTCATCCTTTACCGGTTCTTCCCGAACAAGAAGTTGTGTAAGAGGTTCGCACTGAAGGGTAATCTCGGTGAATATCCCCAGAAGGCCCATAGAAACCCTGAGAGCGTTCATATGGTCGTGGCTGGTATCATACTCCCGGATATCTCCCCGGGAGTCCACAATTCTGCATCCCACCATATATTCTGAAAGAGTCTTTCCCCCTCCGGAGGTTCCGTGGGTGCCGGTGGATATCGCTCCTCCCAGGGTAATGCTGTCGTTGTCCGGTAGGCAGGGAATGGTCCAGCCCAGATCCTCTATGTGCCGCAGCAGCTCAGAGAGAAGAATACCGCTTTCCACCCGAATTTGCCGGGAGTTGCGGTCTATGTGGAGGACCCTGCGGTATTGCCGCATATCGATCAGATTATCCGAGCCTGCCACAATATCCGCAGATGACTGGCCTGTACCTAAGGGGCGGATGTTCCCGCTGTGCAGGACTGCATGCTGAATATCACCCTCACTGAGGGCTACAGTTTTTGCTTTGTACCTGTGGGTGATATTTCCGTTCCAGCTTATCCATTCTCCGCTACCCTTTTGCGGGGAGGCTGGAGATGAGGGCTTGTGTGTCATGAGCCGCTGTCCTTTCGAACCTGATTAGTGTAGAGTTCATTCGTATGATTTTTCTTATACGCAAAGTACATCCCGGCAATACCTGCCAGGATCATGGGGATGGTAAACAGCATGCTCAGGGTGAACCAATCCCCCGCAATAATGGCCGAATGGCTTGTGGGTTCCCGGTAGAACTCTATCCAAAAACGGAACACTCCATAGCCGAGAAGAAAGAGGCTTACCACCGAGCCTCTGGGTTTGGCCTTGCCGATATTTCGGAACAACAGCAGCATTGCGTAAAGCACAATTCCTTCAAGTACCAGTTCGTATAGCTGAACAGGGTGCCGGGGCAGATTCACCAGCGACTGTCCAGCCAACACGGTCATTCCGGTTTCCCGAACTATATCCTGAACCCAGGGAAGCTCGGTGCTGAACCACTCGCTCCTGGGCACCGAGTCGAAGACCATTGCCAGGGGGGATGAGCTGGGTCGTCCCCAAAACTCCCCGTTAATGAAGTTGCCCAGCCGGCCGAATGCCAGTCCAATGGGAGCAGGAATAATAATAAAATCCGCAAGATCCCAGTAGTTCATGTTCTGCTTGCGGATGTAGAACCAGGGTATGACCAGCGCAGCTGCAAATCCGCCGAAAAAATACATTCCCCCTTCCCAAACGGCCAGTATTTGCAAGGGATTCTGCAGGTAGTAGCCGGGATTTACGAAGAGAGTAAAGCCCAGACGGCCGCCCACCAGAACACCGATAAAAATCCGGATGAGGATTTCCATGAACTGATCCTGGGTGAGCAAAACCCTGTTCCTCCGGATATGATCCCACACAAACACATAGGCAAAAACGAAGCCCATTAAATACATTAGACCGTACCAGCTCACAGCCAGAGGTCCGGGAAGATTGAGAAGAATAGGGTCAAAAACCGGAACCTGTAAATTTTTCATAATGTTCACCTGTAGCTCAAAGAAATTGTCCCGCAGAAATAGATCGAAACAGTGTGCAAATAATACCAAAACCCCCGCCGGGGGGCAAATCATTTATCCCGTCCTGTGGGGTTAGGATCTATGAAAAACCTGGAAAGCCCGCTACACTGCGCGGAATTCAACACAGGTACAGAAATATATGACACGCAAAGAATATGAAAAGCATCAACATGAAGCGAATAAGCGGGTGAAACGACTCCGACGTCTCACTGGTTCTGCCATAGCGGACTACCGGATGATTGAAGACGGTGATCATGTGATGGTTGCCCTGTCTGGGGGGAAGGATAGTTACACGCTTCTGGAACTACTTATCAGACTGCGGGAGGCGGCTCCTGTGGATTTTCGAATTACGGCGGTGAATCTGGATCAGGGTCAGCCGGGGTATGACCGGGAGGTGCTTCCTGCATATCTTAAGAGCCGGGCCGTGGACTATGAAGTTGTGAAGCAGGACAACTATTCAGTTGTACAGCGGGTAATCCCTGAAGGAAAACCAGGCTGCAGCCTCTGCAGCCGTCTCAGGAGAGGCGCATTGTACAGCGCCGCTGCCCGGATCGGGGCGGATAAAATCGCGTTGGGACATCACCGGGACGACATTATAGAGACCCTCTTTTTAAATCTTTTCTTCGGCGGAACCCTCAAAACCATGCCGCCCAAGCTGAAAAGCGATGACGGCCGCCATATTCTCATCCGTCCCCTGGCCTATGTGAAGGAGGAAGATATTTCCGCTTTTGCGGCGCAGATGGAATTTCCGGTTATTTCCTGCGGCTTCTGTGTGAAATATGAAAATAAGCAGCGGGGCATTATTAAGCAGATGATGAGGGACTGGGAGCGAAAGCATCCCGGTAGAGTGGAAAATATTTTCCGGGCCATGAGCAATGTAGCGCCCTCCCACCTTTTGGACAGAGAATTATTCGATTTCGAATCTTTGTAAGGGCATGGTGCCGGTTGAAGACTGTTTATGTTCCGGCAAAGAGTGTGAGAAGCAGCCAGCTAAAGGCACCCGCGGTAACGGGGGTGAGAATCCACCCTGAAATAATGAGCAGAAGCATGGAGCCGTCCACCCGGAAATCTCCCCGGGCTGCGGCCACCCCGATTACCGACCCCACCGCTGCCTGGGAGCTGGAAACCGGAACCTGAACTGCCCCGGGCAGGGAAAACAGAAACAAGGTGAGTGAAACCGACAACACCGCCACCAGAGCGTTTTCCGGCGAGAGATGATACAGATCCGAGCCGATGGTCATCATCACCTTGCGGGAATAGCTGAGAATACCTGAGGCGATCGCCAGGCCGCCCAGAAAGAACAGCGTCTGTGCGGAGCTCAGCTCAAGGGAAAATATGCTGAACGATGAGAAGGGGGCTGCATCTACAAAAACCCCCATTACATTTGCAATATTGTTTCGTCCGAGACTGTAGGCCCCGAAAGCCCCTGCAAGACCCAGTGCCCAGCGCAGCAGAATATCCTGGCTGAACATATGCAGAGAGAGAATTCTGAGAATTTTCCGGATCACCCAGTATAGCACAATGGAGAGCAGACCCGCCAAAATTGGCGATGCCAGCCAGCTTGCGGCAACGGTGGCCAGGGCGTCCCAATCTCCCGGTCTGGAAGTGTAGATGTTCCACCCCAGTATCCCCCCTACAATTGCCTGAGTGGTGCTCACCGGAATACTTCGACGGGTGAACACCAGCATGCAGATTGCAGCGGATAGTGCCACCAGAAAGGCGTGTTCAAGCAATTGAATTTGGCCCAGCCTGCCCAGGGTCTCGGATGTTCCGCCCTCTCCCGCAACTGCTCCAATGATTACAAAAACAGAACCGATAATTGCCGCTCTGCGGAACGGAAGCATCCGGCTTCCCACCGCGGTTCCCAGTATATTGGCGGCATCATTTGCACCCAGGCTCCAGCCTAGAAACAGGCCCGAGCTCATGAGGAACAGGGTTGTAAATAGTTCCATGAAGATACCGTCCTCAGAATTCCCGCTTAATTGCGGCTACGGAGATTCGGTCGGAAACATCTTCCGCCACATCTGCAATGCTGGAAATATCCTCAATGATTCCGGACAGCTGCATTTTCGCCGAAAGGCGTTTTTCGTCCGAAGTGAAGACCGCTTTTCTCAGATTCTGTTCCAGCGTATCTGCTTCGTGCTCATAAAACCTGATTTTATTCAGGTAGTCCTGCACCTGTTCGGGTTTATTCAGATAAGCTTTGGATGCCCGTACGGTGTAATCCACGCTTAATCTGGCGGCTTCTGTAAGATCCAGCAGACCCTCCCGAAGGTACTCGGGGATAACCGGACGCTCAATATGTATGCGCATTGCGGAATGCTTAATGCTGTCTATGACTTTATCGATATTTTCCAGGATGCTCAGCACATCTCCCCGGCTCTCGGGGATGAGCATCTTGGTATAAAGCTTGTAGCGGATGTTTCGCCGGGTCTCGTCGGCTTTTTTTTCCAGATCGGTAAGATTTTCCATTCTTCTGGTGAACTCCTGATCACGGTCATGAAAAAAATCTTTCAAAGCCTGGGGGAGCATGAGGGAGGCTTCTTCAATGGAATCTAAATACCTGTCAAAGTCTGCTATAAGACTGCGGGTTTGCTTGAGAATGGATTTCATGTATGCTCCTCCTCTGCCGGGGGTCATGCTGCTTTCCATATTACAGCGGATGGCGGCATGAGTTTCATTGTTGTATGTACCATTGTAGTATATTCTAGTGTAGGCGGTTCGATCTGATTACAGATTATAAGAAGAGCATCCTTCAAAATTCAATTTTGAAAAATGCCGGATTAAAATGCCGGATAACGGGTCGAAATCAAAAGCCGCGTACAGGAAAGGAATTTTGATTCCTAAATATCTTGGCAATTCCAAAATCGCTGATTTTTTGAAATGTCTCAGAAAAACCAGGAGTTGTGAACATGAGATCTTCAATACATTTGCCTATAGCCGCATTCTTGATCCTCGCTTGCATCGGTTCCGGCTTGACGGCCCAGTCCGGAGACGGTTCTGTATCTTCTCAAGAAACCGGTTCTCCGGACGACTTATTGCAGAATCGTGACGTGAAAGCGGACCTTATCCAGGGCTATGTATCCAGCGAAAATCCGGACCGTAAAATGGAAGCCCTTGACTGGATTTCCAGAATGATTGAGGAGGAAGAGATCCTCGGGGACCAAATACGACTGGCGGAGCAGCTGGAAACTTTGGCCCTTGAGCCGTTTCTGACTCCCCGCCGTGAGGGCATAGTGCCCAATCTTCAGAACGATCATCCGTTGGTCCGCAAGAAGACCGCCGCGGTACTGGGAGAGCTGGGCGGGCAGCACGCAGTTGATGTTTTAGTGAAGATGCTGGAGCTGGAGAATAACCGGGATGTGCTGAAAGATGTGATGTACTCTTTGGGAAGGATTGCCCTCAATGAAAATATGGAGGTAACCCGGCAAATCGGTACCACCCTGCGCAGCATGGACCGAAAGGGAGAGGTGGACAATGAACTCGCCTACGCCAGCCTGTTTGCCATTCACCGCATAACTCTTCAAGAGATCCCTTCTGGTGACGAACAGATCTATGATACCTTGCTGCTTCTCTACAATGAAAAATTCAACCGCAAGGTACACGAAAAAGCACGGGAGGTTCTGGAACTTCTTTGGAATTCCTGAGAATTCTTTCCTAATCAAATACTCCAAAACCGGATGCCGCTGGTATAGAATGATAATATAGCGTCTGATTCAGGAGGGGTTCTGTGAAGGAAATTGCCGGAAGCTCGGGGGTTCTCAATACCCCCCTGTTCATTGCCATCCACGCGATAATGATAGTCCTCTTTGCGGTGGATACCGTCACCAGATCAGATGCTTCTGCCGTCGCTCTGCTTGATCCTATATACGACTGGTCGACGTTGGCTGCCATCGGGATGCTTCTGCTTGCGGGTATTCGTTTCTCTGATTATCAGAAACCCATGTTGAGCATCAGTCTTCTGATGGCCAGTCTGAATATTCTTCTTTCTATGTCCCGGAGTGCCGAACCGGGGCTTATTCTGGATGTATTGATACTTCTTTCCATCTCCGTTCTTCTTTCGTTGTATTTTACCTCCATGGTGGGTATCAGCCATGGGGTGATTACCGCGGTAATCTATGCTCTCTATATTTTCCGGTATTCCGATGAGTTAATGTGGTCAAGCAGAAATATCGTGGTGTTGGTTGGAGTTTATATCACACTGATTTTTCTGGTGGGCCACTATGTGAAGAGGGTGAGTGAATTTCTGATGGATTACCGGAGACTTCAACGGAGGAATGATCATCTGTCCCATGAGCTGGAGATGAATTCTGTACAAAAGGAAATGAACGGGCTAATGATGCGCCTGAGTCAGCCTTTGTATGTGAAAACCGGGAACGCAATATCCACCCTGGAAAATCTGAGGAATGTTCTGAACGAAATGATTCACGATGAACGCTTAACTGAAAAGCAGCGTGATCTGAGCACGGAGTTGAGCGGCTCCCTCGGGTGGGAACTCACCGGTATGTATCATATTATCCGGGGTGTAAATGATCTGAGCGGGGGCGATACTTCCGGGGCTGAAGGAGAATTCTGTAACCCGGTTCAGCTCGCCAGGTCCCTGTGGGATGATATGGCTGATACTTGGTTTAAACGCGCTCTCACAGCTGAAATTCGGATTGAGGGCAGTGAATTGTGGGAGCTTTCTCCCCGTGGAGTCCGTATTATGCTCAACGGTTTGTTCCGATATGCGCTGTCTCTGGTTGAACAGGAGAATCCTGGAAAATCCAGCTTCCAGCTTAGGTTCGACAGCGACCAGGCCAGGTGTACCCTATATTTTGTTATGGAAAACGTTTCCGGTATTCCGGAGCCCTGGGAGGGCAGTGCACTCATGCTTTGTGAATATGCGGTACGGATTCTTTTTTCCGGAACTCTCAGTCAGGAAGATGCTGAATCCGGGAGCCGTATCCACATCGATTTGCCAAAAACCTGATTCATGCTATACTTCCGCTCATGCAGAAGGTGAACTATGTCTTTACTATAGGCTATAAAGACGATCAGGCCATTGTGGATAAACGGTTGAAATCTAAATACGGGAAAATGAGCACCATGGAACTGTATGAAGAGGGGCTGCTGAAGCCGGCCGTCGCCTCGGCGATCTTTGAGAAAGAGGCCGGCCGGGATCATGAGCTTCAGGCTCTGATACAGAGAATCCATCAGGATCTGGGCGAAAAGCTGGATGAAACCGGGCTTCGAAAAATGTACGGAATTTCATTCAATCCCGGAGAATTGGATAAAGTTTTACTTCTATAGTGCTCTGCTGCACCGGCAGTGCGTCGGCTTAGCTTGACTGTGCGTACTCTACATGATACTTTTCCCCAAATCTCTATATTAATTATAAGGATGCTACATAATGAACTCCCTATTCGAGACTTTCAATCTTCTGCAGACAGCTGCACCCCAGGGTGGAAGCGGGCAGTTGATTTCAACTCTGGTCATGTTCGGTCTGGTATTTCTGATTTTCTACTTCCTGATTATCAGGCCCCAGAACAAGCGCCAGAAAGAAACCAAACGCATGCTCGACCAGCTGAAAAAAGGCGACAAAATACAGACCATCGGCGGAATTCGCGGAACCATTCTTTCCGTTAAAGAAGAAACCGTAATCGTGAAGGTCGATGATGACGCCAAGCTTGAGTTTGTCCGCTCTGCAATTGCCAATGTCATCAACCCTGAAGACAAGGCCGCAGAGAAAGCGGATAAATCAGGCGACAAAGCCGACAGCAAAAAAGAAAATAAAAAAGAAGCAAAATAACTGGTTTTGAACAGTATCGGGGTCGGATATTACAATCCGGGCCCGTTCTGTGTTTAAAAGATTTTGCTTGGAGAAAGGTATCATGAACAAACGATTTAGATTTATCTTTCTTCTTGTGGTAATCGGACTCGCCTTCCTTCTTCTGTATCCCACCATCAACTGGTATTTTATGGTTCCTGAAGATGTGAAGACGATAACCTCCGGTTCCCGGGAGGAAATTAGGCGCTTTGCCCAGACTGAGGCCGCTGCAGATCTTGGAGAGCTCACAGAGTTGATTCGCCAGGATGAGGGTGCTCAGGTTCCCCAGAGTCTTGAACATGTTCAGGATTTGGCACGGGAAATACTCCGTGCGGAAGATGCCGATCTTCCGGAAGCCTGGACCGTGCAGGATGTACTGGCCGCTTTCCGAAGCGAGGATGATGCGCTTCGCAGGATCGAAGATTATTACCGGCAGGATATTATTTCCCTGAAAGAGCAGAAAAACCGGATTATCAATCTGGGATTGGATCTCTCCGGCGGGATAAATGTAGTGCTTGAAGCCGATTCTTCCAGCCTTACCGAGAGACTGGGTCGTGAGCCCAGTGAAGAGGAGCTTTCCCTTGCCATCGATTTGGCACTTGAGATCCTCAACAACCGGATTGACACCTTCGGGGTGACCGAACCAATTATCCGGCGGCAGGAAGGCAGTAACAGGATCGAGATAGAAATCCCCGGGGATAACGACCCTGAACGGGTAAACGCATTCCTGATGGGCCGCGGAAGTCTGAACCTTCAGATTGTGGATGACGAAGCAACCGAGGAACTGGTTGCCTTTCAGGATCAGTTCCGCGCGGAGAACAATGTTGACTGGGACCCTGAGCGGGATGCAATTCCCGAATTTGTCCCCGCAGGTGCTGAAGTACGCCCCTATGTGCAGAAAGACGAATACGATATCGATTATGTGGTTCGCTACATTGTAACCAAGGAAGATAACGCCAGCGTACTGGACGGATCCCACATTGAAGAGGCCGACACCAGCTCTGATCAGCTCACCGGCCGCCCTACCACCATTTTCCGACTGGATAACGAAGGGGCGAATCTCTTTCAGGATCTCACACGGGATAATGTTGGAAGCTCCCTTGCCATTGTCATGGACGGAAAGGTGCGGGCCTATGCCAGGATATCAGAAGAGATTCCCGGTGGATCTGTACGGATAACCGGGTTTACCCGGGAAGAATCCCAGAATATCGCCACCGTGCTGCAGACAGCCGCCCTTCCTGTTGATCTGGTAATTGTAAATCAGCAAAGCGTAGGTGCCAGTCTGGGTCAGGATGCTGTTGATGCGGGTATCCGTGCCATAATGTACGGTCTGATTGCAGTTGTCATATTTATGCTGATCTATTACAAGGGTGCGGGAATTATTGCCACCCTGGGTCTCACCCTGAACCTGTTTTTCATTATATCTCTGCTATCAGCCTTCAATCTCACCCTTACCCTCACCAGTATTGCAGGTCTGATCCTTACTGTGGGTATGGCGGTGGATGCCAATGTGATTATCTTTGAGCGAATTAAGGAAGAGTACAGACTGGGAAAAACAGCCGCTGCTTCTGTCCAGTCGGGATACAAAAAGGCCTTCTGGACGATTATGGATGCCAACCTCACCACGGGAATCGCAGCGGTGCTGCTCTCATTCCTGGGTACAGGACCCATTCAGGGTTTTGCAGTTACCCTGAGTGTGGGTATATTCAGTTCCCTGTTTACCGCTCTGTGGATCTCCCGGCTCTTCTTTAATATCTCCACCGAAGGTCTTGGCCGTGAAAAGCTGAGCATCAGCTGGAGGACGAAATAATGAAACAAACCATACAATTTACTAAATACCGTCTTCCCATGATTATACTCTCCGCTCTGCTTCTTGCAGGCGGGCTTGCAGGAACTCTCATGCAGGACGGGTTTAATTTGGGGATTGATTTTCAGGCCGGTCTGAATCTGAGGGTTGAGCTCGAAGCTGAAGATCTGGGCACCGGAGAAGTCCGGGATGCTCTGTCGGCGTTTGACACCGTTCAGGTGCAGGTGCTGGGGGATCCCGAGCTGCAGCGTTTCTCAATCCGTCTTCAGGATGACGGTGAGCTTGAGAACTTTTCTCTGACCATGCGAAACCGGGTTACCGAAGCGCTTACCCAGGCATTTGGGGACGGAAGCGTGGAAGTGCTGGGGGTGGATTATGTAGAGCCCCGCTTCGCAGCGGACCTTGCTCTGAATGCCACCATTCTGGTGGTAGCGGCTATGGGATTTATTCTCCTGTACCTGTGGGTTCGCTTCCGTATGGCCTATGCCCTCAGCTCGCTGGCGGCTTTGGTTCACGATATTGCCTTCATGGTCCTCTTTATCGGGACTTTCCAAATTGAGGTGACATCGGCGACTATCGCTGCGGTTCTCACAATCATCGGATATTCTCTGAACGATACCATCGTTATATTTGACCGGATCAGGGAGAACGAAAAACTTCTGCCGGAGACCGCATTTCCTCAGGTGATTAATGTTTCTATTACCCAGAGTCTCAGTCGAACCGTAATCACCTCCATAACTACTCTTCTTGCGGTGACATCAATTTATATTTTCACCACCGGACAGATTCAGGATTTTGCCCTGAATATGATCGTTGGTGTGCTTGTAGGTACCTACTCCTCCATATTTGTTGCAAGCCCGACGCTCCTTGCGTTGAGCAAAAACAAACGGATAACGGTGCGCACAGAACGTACAGACAAGAAGGAAAGTAAGGCTCCCGCAGCGGGAATTGCTCCTGAAGCTGCATCCCCACAGGTTGACAGCTCGGCACTGAAAGAGCAGCTCAAGGCTCAGCGGAAGAAGAAAAAGAAATAAACATTCCCGCCGGATTTTACCTTAAGATCCGGCAAACCGCCGCACACATGCGGCACAGGACCGGTGCATCCAGAAGGGTGGGCCGGTCCTTTTTTTACCCGAATGTACATGCTTCGGGCACTATTTACCGTTTGGGGGCCTCTATACGGTTCCTGGACCATGGAAAGATTGGGCTTCCCCGGTTTTCAGAGGAAAAAATCCTTGCTGTGCCGGTGTATTATCGTAATATTCTAAGGTATAGATCGAATCTCCACTGTTTCAGCGTACTCACATATGCGGCGCTTGGAGCGAACCATCAATCCAGCCCTTCCTGAATTCTTCGGGCGGATCCAGATGGAATACGGAAAGAAAAGGATGCGTGAATGAGTGATGATACCCGAACATATCAAACGTACAACGGCAGCGGAAAAGCCCTGGAAATGCTTGAGCATATCGGCAGTCGGAAAGCCGGGCGGCGGCTAAAAAGCGACCCCATTCCCAACGATTCGCTGCTGAGGGTCCTTGAGGCGGCCAGGTGGGCCCCCAGCTGCAGCAACAAGCAGCCATGGCGCTACAGGCCGTGTACCGGCCCTGACGCAGAGAAAATCCGGGAGGCCCTGCTGGGCGGAAACTACTGGGCCGATGCCGCTCCCGCATACATCGTTGCAGCGGTGGACCGGAAAGCAAGCTGTAATCTCAGTGACGACAGGGAGTATGCATTATTGGATCTGGGATTGAGCATGCAGAATATGTTTCTTCAGGCACACGCCGAAGGTCTGGTGGCTCACCCAATGGCGGGCATGGACCCCTTTAAGGTGAAAGAGCTGTTTGAGATTCCGGATAATTTCCGGGTGATGGCGGTTATCTCCCTGGCCTACCCCGGAGGAGAAAGGGAACTCAGCGACAAACATGAGGAGCTGGAGCAAAACGGCCAAACTAGGAAGGCTCTGAAAGAGATTCTTTTCAATCCGGCGGTTCTCGATGAGCTGAATGGGTAAGAACATGGAGGATGTGCTGTTTTATCAGGAGGTGCGCGCCGGTGCTCCCCACGGTGGGGCAGCAACAGAAGGGACCTGGGCTGAAACCGGAAGTGGGTCCGTTTCGGCTCCTATGGTGATTGTACACGGTTTGTTTGGCTCAGGGGATAACTGGATGAAGTTGGCCAGGCGATTTGCTTCCCGCCGGCGGGTGTTTCTCGTGGATTTACCAAACCACGGCCGCTCAAAATGGACCGAAAGGGCGGACTACTCTGCCAACGCAAAAGAGCTTGCATTCACCCTTGAGCGTATCAGGCAGCAGGAGTTCGCAGAGAACGGCGGTTTCACAGGCTTTCTTCTGCTTGGTCACTCCATGGGCGGGAAGGCCGCAATGGCTCTTGCCCTCAACCTGTGGGGCGATCTGAACCCCCCGGAAAATATGCCGCAGCTTCTCTCCGGTCTGGTGATTGCCGATATTGCTCCCACAGAATATCCCCGGAGTCACGATGAGATATTCCACGCACTCAAAAACATCTCTCTGGAAAGGCTGGAAAACCGAAAGGACGCCGACCGGGAATTGAAGCAGGTTCTTCAATCAGGGGTGTTGAGAGCATTCCTGCTGAAAAATCTCTACAGGCACGAAGATGGGCGTTTTGCCTGGAAGCTGAACCTTGAAGTTCTGTACCGGGATTATGAGGATATTCTCGGTTTTCCCGATACCGGGGATGCGGTTTCTTCCCTTCCCGTGCTGTTTCTCCGGGGAGGGCTATCGAATTATATAGTTCCAGAACAACACCGGGATATTATCTGGAAGCTGTTTCCCCGTGCCCGAATGGAAGAAATTTCTGAAGCCGGGCATTGGCTGCATGCGGAACAGCCGGAAAAGGTATATAACATAATCATGGAGCAGTTCCCGTAGGGTGCCGTCCCCAACAAGGGCGTGGCAAAAGGTAAGTCCGACGGGCAGATGTCCGACGCATATCAAAATACCGAAAACAGGGCGGAGCTATGGCAGAAACGATTACCGTGAAGGACGGGTGTATGTTTTCATCCGGCGACTTGAGATTTTACCCCGGGAAAGCGCTCCCCTTCGGAGCGAGCATTACCCCCCAGGGCGTACAGTTTTCCATATTCTCCCGCCATGCAACGACAGTCTGGCTTCAGCTCTATGAGAATGAAACCGACGCTAATCCTGTTCACGAAATCGAACTGGCGCCGGACTGCAATAAGACCGGAGATTGTTGGCACATTACCATCCAAGGTCTGAAGAAGGGCCAGCTCTATCTGTTTCGAATGGACGGCCCCTATGAACCGGAGCACGGTATGAGGTTTAACAAACATAAGGTGCTCATTGATCCCTATGCCAAAGCACTGACCGGCGGATTCAGGTGGAATCTAAAGGAAGCATTCGGATATATTCCCGGGGATGATACTGAAGATCTGTCGTATTCAACCGACGGGGATGCGGGTGTGATGCCCAAATGTGTAGTGGTGGACGACGACTTTGAATGGCACGGGGACCAGCCGCTGAATTATCCGCTGCGGAATACCATAATCTATGAGAGTCATGTTCGGGGCCTTACCCGTCACCCCAGTGCCGCGGACCGCTTCGGAGTGAAACATCCCGGTACATTCACCGGGGTCACGGAAATGATTCCCTACCTCCAGGAGCTGGGTATTACCAGTCTGGAGCTGCTTCCGGTTCAGGAATTTGATGAGTTTGAATACGAAGATCGTCAAAATCCGGCTACAGGAGAACCGTTGAAGAATTACTGGGGCTATTCTTCCATTGCCTTTTTCGCGCCCAAAGCCAGCTACGCTTCCCGCAGCGAAGGAGGCGCGCAGGTTAACGAATTCAAGGAGATGGTGCGCCAGCTCCATTCGGCGGGAATTGAAGTGATTCTGGACATCGTCTTTAATCACAGCGGTGAAGGGGATCAGATGGGTCACACCTTCAGTTTCCGGGGCATCGATAACCGCATCTACTATATGCTCGCCCCGAATCCCCGCTACTACATGAACTATTCAGGCTGCGGAAATACCCTGAATTGCAATCATCCTGTGGTGAGAGGAATGATTATTGAGGCTTTGCGCTACTGGGTTCAGGAAATGCATATTGACGGTTTCCGTTTCGATCTGGGGTCGATTCTCGGCCGGGATGCCCAGGGTGAGCTGATGGACAACCCGCCGGTTCTCGAAAGGATTGCAGAAGATCCGGTGCTCCGGGATACCAAGATCATCGCTGAAGCCTGGGACGCCGGCGGAGCCTATCAGGTGGGCAGTTTTCCCGGCGGTCGCTGGGCTGAATGGAACGACCGATACCGGGATGAAATCCGGGCGTTCTGGAAGGGCGACTGGCACAAGGTGAGCGATTTTGCCACCCGTTTCAGCGGCAGCGCAGACCTGTATCTTCAGACCGGACGCAAGCCCTTCCACAGCATTAACCTCATAACCGCCCATGACGGATTTACCCTGAATGATCTGGTGAGCTATAACGGCAAGCACAATGAGGCGAACGGCGAAGAGAACCGGGACGGTCACAATCATAATCTCAGCTGGAATTACGGTCATGAGGGGCCCAGCGACGATCCTTATATTGCACAGACGCGGAACCAGATGGTGAAAAACTTCCTGGCAACACTGATGTTGTCCAGCGGAACGCCCATGATGCTGGGCGGAGATGAACTTCGCCGTACCCAGCAGGGAAATAACAACGCCTATTGCCAGGACAATGATATTTCCTGGTACAATTATGAATTTCTCAATTCCCATGGAGATGTATACCGCTTTGCCAAACATCTCATTAACTTTAGAAAAAGCCATCCTGCACTCCAGCGGCAGGAATTTTTTGTGGGAAGAGACATTTCACAGAATCAGGTGCTGGATATTACCTGGTTCAACGAAAACGGCGACCCACCCGACTGGAACAGAAAGGAAAATGTGCTTGCTCTCCGTATCGACGGCAGCCGCCGGGAGATCCATGCGGACAGGGACGATTGCGATCTTCTTATGTTCTTCAACGCAGGCGGGGAAAACCGGGAGTTCATGATTATTCAGCCCAAACCCGGCCAGCGCTGGCACAGGGTCATAGATACCCGCCTTCCCAGCCCCCGGGATATTCTTGAACCCGGGGAGGAAGAGTTCACCCAGGAGTTAACGCCATACCTGGTCTATGCACGGTCCATGGTGGTGTTCATTGCAAAATGACCATATCGAATAGCCGCCGGGCCCGGAATAACGCGGGACGGTAGTTGAGCGCGCCGGTAATAACGGCGCTTGCAACAACAGACCCGGCGATAATGGGTGCTGTCAGGTGATATCCCGAATATGTACGTAGGATCCCGGTTCGTATTTCCAAAAATCCATTCCGGAGATGATGGTCCCGATCTCCTCCGTGGTTTTCACACTTCCGTCCCTGGACGCGGAGCGGAAGTATTCCACGTTGGGAAATTCCGCATCGCTCTGCGCCCGAAGGGTTTTCTGCATGTCGGTCTCTACCATTCCCGGTGAAATTGACAGAACCTGCATATTCGGCCCCCGGGAAGAAAAGTCCGCATTGCTGGTCATGCTTAAGAGGTTAATTCCCGCCTTGCTCATGGAGTAGATTGCTGCGCCGCTCATGGGCCCCTTACTGGCGCCGGAACTGATATTCAGGATGATTCCCTCCCGGTTTAATGACGGGGTATTCAACGAGTCCAGGGTTTTGTAGAGCCAGTCGCTGAGAAGGGCAGGGGCTATGCAGTTCAATACGAACGTTCTCTGTGCATGCTCGGACCACTCCAGGGTGTCGGGGATGCTTCCTATGGGGTGGATCGGCCCTAAAGAGGCGGCATTGTTCACAAGAATTACCTGCAGCGATTCCTGCTCAGATGCACTCAGGGCCGAGTATAGGGTGGTGAACAGTTCTGTAAGCTCTGCAAGTACCGGGGTGATGCTGGTTGCGGAGGAGAGGTCGCCGGTCACCGGGTGGAATGAATCGGTCCGGCGGTTGAGCTCCGCCGAGGCTTCAGGATCTTCGTTTCGCGCAATGGCGATCACCTTCAGATTCTTGCCCATGTTCTGGGCAAAACCTTTCAGAATGCCGAAACCCAGCCCCCTGTTCCAGCCGCTGATTATCAGTATCGTTTTTCTGTTCATAATATATTAAAAGTTAGCTCCCCAGCAGAGCCCTGTCAAATCCTGCGCCCCATGGGGCTGTGCCCGATTGAGCCTAGCCGATGCGCCTCATGGGCCCGTACCCGATTGAGCCCGATGGAGCACAGCCCGCCCGATGAGGAGCAGCGGGGCGGGGATATTACATATCGCGGGGGGTGAAACTTGACAGCCGTGTGCATCTGGGCCATATTTAATCTCAATAGCGCAGGGTATTCACGAGAATGCCCGGTATGAAGACGAGTACCTGGGGACCTCCGTCCCGAGAGAGAAAACCCGCGGCTGGAAGGTTTTCGGCGGAAATCCAGGGAAAACCCCTTCACAGCTGCGCCGGGGAACCCGACGGGTGCAGAAGCGGAAATTCGATTCCGTTCCTGACAGCCTTTTCCTAGTAACCGGTGCCGTTATTCCACGTTACGGAACGATCCCGGGGTGTACCGGGCGGCACCGTCCGCCCTGAGCGCCAAAAGGCGGCCGATAATCGGTTTCCTCCGTCCGGGAGCGAGTGCCCGGCTGAACCGGGAAATAAGGTGGTACCGCGGAAGGTCGTTGATCTTTCGTCCTTATGGCATACAGCAAAATTGCCCTGCCGGGGAATGCTGTGGCTTGGTACTTCCCAGCCTGATTCAACAGTATCCCATACAACGGCGCCGGGCAGACACCTTGAGGAGGTGTGTATGTCTGAGGCAGCAGTAGCAGCAAAGCAGAACGATGCCCAGAAGCATGAGGACCGTTTGTACAGGATCCGCCACACAGTTGCCCATGTGATGGCAGAGGCAGTACTGAAGAAATTTCCCGAAGCGAAATTCGCCATCGGTCCTCCCATTGAAAATGGTTTTTACTACGATTTTGAACTCCCCGAACCCCTGAAGGAAGAAGACCTCTCGGAAATTGAAAAAACCATGCAGGAGATCGTGAAGGGTAAGCATGACCTGGAAAAACAGGTTATCGACCGGAGTGAGGCGAAGAAGCTGTTCGCCGACCAGCCCTATAAGTTGGAGTTGGTGGATGCCATTCCCGATGAAGACGAAGTGAGTCTGTATAAGGTTGACCACTTTAGCGATCTTTGCCGGGGACCTCATGTTGAAAACACCCGGGAAATTAACTGGAAAAGCTTCAAGCTGCTCCGGATTGCCGGAGCGTACTGGCGGGGAGATTCCAACAACACCATGCTCACCCGCATATACGGTACCGCCTGGGAGGATCCCAAACAGCTGCGCTCATATCTGGATCATCTCAAAGAAATCGAAAAACGGGATCACCGGAACCTGGGCAGGGATCTTGAGCTCTTCCATATAGAAGAGGACAACCCTGGCCAGATTTTCTGGCATCCCAAGGGCTGGTCCCTCTATCTTGAAATTCAGAACTATGTGCGAAAAAGCATTGCAGCCCAGGATTACCGGGAGGTGAATACGCCCTCTGTAATGCCCAGAGGTCTCTGGGAACGTTCGGGGCATTGGGCCAAGTATCAGGAGAACATGTTCATTACCGAGAGCGAGAAGAATCTTTTTGCCTTGAAGCCCATGAACTGTCCGGGGCATATAGAAATCTTCAAAAAGGGGCTGAAAAGCTATCGGGATCTTCCCTTGAGAATGGCCGAGTTCGGTTCCTGCACCCGCAATGAGCCCAGCGGTGCCCTGCATGGCATTATGCGGGTGAGAGGTTTTGTCCAGGATGATGCTCACATTTTCTGCACCGAAGAACAGATCGGTGATGAAGTGGGGCTCTTCGTGGATCTCCTGAAGGGAATGTACTCGGATTTCGGGTTCACCGATGACAATATTATTGTCAAGTTTTCCACCCGGCCTGATGTGAGGGTGGGAGATGACGACACCTGGGACCGCGCTGAAGCAGCTCTGGAAGCAGCCTGTAAACAAGCCGGGCTGGAGTACGATGTGGCCGAGGGTGAGGGGGCGTTCTATGGTCCCAAGCTTGAGTTTACCCTTGTGGACGCTCTGGGGCGCCACTGGCAGTGCGGAACCATCCAGGTGGACTATCAGCTTCCCTCCAACCAGCGCCTGAACGCAAGCTATATTGGCGAAGACGGGGAAAAACATACGCCGATTCTCCTGCACCGGGCGGTGCTTGGGAGTCTGGAACGGTTCATCGGAATTCTGATCGAGCATTACGCCGGGGCATTTCCGGTGTGGCTGGCGCCTGAACAGATAAAGGTGATCCCCGTGGGCCCGGCCTTCGAAGAAGGAGCCGGGAAAATTGCCGAACGGCTGAAAAGCATCGGCTTTCGGGCAGAAGCGGACCTCAGCGATGCACGGATGAATGCAAAAATCCGGAAACATCAGAAGCAGAAGGTGCCTTACATGCTGATTATCGGAGAGCGTGAGCTGGAAGAGGGTACGGTGTCGGTGCGAACCCGTACCAATGAGCAGATGAACGGATTGCCCATGGATGAATTTATCAGTTTTGTTCAGGAAAAAGTCGACAGTAAGGCCGTGTTATAGCTTACATTCCGGGATTTTCAATATGCTATACTATCCGGCGCGGTCCCAAGGATCGCGCCGTTTGCATTTTGGAACAATTCCTGCAAACGGGTCCTGCGCATGTTCCGGGGAATTACCGGAAAAAATCAACCTGCAGGATACGACAAGGAGAATATTATGGCGAAAGATGTACGGGCGAGTATGGACCGCCTGCTTGAAATTGGAAAAGAGATTAAAACCTGGAGCGGTATCGGGGCGCTTCTGGGCTGGGATCAGGAAACCTATATGCCCGAGAAGGCGGTGGATGAACGCAGCCGTCAACAGGCGGCATTGAGCAGCCTGGTTCATGAGAAAATGACGTCAGGTGAAATTGGTGAGCTGCTTAACGATCTGGGTGCGGATGACCACCATCCCATGGGAGATGAGTCCCGCTGTTCCTCATTAAGCAGAACGGAGCGGGCATTTATCCGCCAGGTTCACCGAAGCTACAGTAAGGAAACCCGGCTTCCCGCCCGGCTGGTCAAAGAACTCTCGGAGACCCGGAGCAAAAGTCAGTCGGTTTGGGCCAAGGCAAGGCAGGAGAATGACTTTAAAAGTTTTCAGCCCTGGCTGGAAAAGCTTATCGACCTAAAGCTGGAGACTGCGGAGGCATATGGATATGAAGATAATCCCTATGATCCCCTTTTGGACGATTACGAACCCGATATGAAAACCGCCGAAGTTCAGCGCGTTTTCAGCGACTTGAAAGCCGATCTGGTTCCTCTGGTGAAGGCAATCGCTGAATCTCAGCAGGTGGATAATTCGTTCCTCACTAAACATTATCCGGCAAAACTGCAGGAAGAGTTCGGTTACAAGGTGCTGGAAAAATTACAGTATCCCATGGACAGGGGACGGCTGGATGTAACCGCCCACCCATTTACCACCGAACTGGGCAGCGATGATATCAGAATAACGACTCGATATATGGAGGACTTTTTCAACTCCTCGTTGTACAGCATTATTCATGAAGCGGGGCACGGTCTTTACGAACTGGGAATGGGGGATGATATCCGCGGAAATCTGCTGGCAGGAGGAACGAGCCTTGGAATTCATGAGTCCCAGTCCAGGACTTGGGAGAATCTGGTGGGTCGCAGCCGGGAATTCTGGCAGTACTTTCTTCCGTCATTGAAGTCAGTGTTCCCCGAAAATCTTAAAAGTGTGGATGTTGATACAATGTGGAAGGGAGTTAATAAGGTGGAACCCTCTTTCATTAGAGTTGAAGCCGATGAGGTAACCTACAGTCTGCACGTAATGCTCCGTTTTGAACTGGAGCAGAAGCTGATTAACAAGGAGCTGGCGGTAAAAGATCTTCCTGAAGCCTGGAATGAAGGGATGAGGGAATTCCTTGGTATTGTTCCTGAAAGCGACAGCGATGGTGTCCTTCAGGACGTCCACTGGAGTTTCGGTCTTTTCGGATACTTTCCCACCTATGCTCTGGGAAATCTCTATGGATCCCAATTCTGGAATACCATGGTGAAAGATATTCCCGACGTATATGAACAAATGGCCTCCGGCGATTTTTCCCGGATTCTTGCATGGCTGAGGGAGCATATTCATCAATATGGTTCCAGCAAAACCGCCGGTGAGCTTGCAATGGATATTACCGGTGAGCCTTTGAATGCAAAATATTTTGTGGACTACCTGAATTCTAAATACAGAAAGGTGTACAAGCTGGACTGAAGTTTGTAGGATGCCATCTGCCCGGCGTACAGTGTACGCCGGCGGGCAGGTGGTAAACCTGCAGAAAAAAAACGGAACCGGAAAATTTACCCTGTATTTTTTCCCGGAGTAATCCGATAATTGGGACAGAGATGCAGGTAGTACTTTATCGACGAAACAGCAAGAATCAACTCTATTATTACTCCATGGATGACCGTCAGCAGTCGCTGTTTCATCCCCATGCGCTTACCATTCGCTGGGGGCGGAAGCCCGAAGGCGGCCGGGAGAAGCAATTCTATTTTTCTAGTGAGAAGGAAAAGAATGCCAAGATCCGCACTCTCCTGAAAGCCAAGCTCAAAGACTATCAGGTTCTCTACAGCTATTTTAAGGATTCTGCAGAATCCGGAAGTTCTTCCGGCACTAAAGGCGATGGTGATTCCCTGGTATCCCGGATATCCTAACCTTCCATAGCTGTCCTCAGCTCCCTCTTCCCTAATACATCCCGCTGTTTCAATTCTGTTTTCCCGATTTAGATTTCAGAGCATTTCTCAGGTCGAATATGAAGTGGTAGATTTTTTCAATGAGAGAAATAACCAATACCGGGCTCACAATCCACTCCAGTACAGAGATTACCGTATCCGAGTATTCAGAGGCCGCGGGAATAAATCTGATAAGTGCCGCTGCGTACATTGTCATGATGCTGAATATTGAGGCTTTCGCCAGGAGACTTGAACTGTGTACCTGAAGCTTCTGATGCATCACGGTCATAACCGCGGCGGCAGCCCATTGGAAAAACAGGCGCAGCATGACCAGTATGAAAAACCAGTCGGGCAGAAGCTCATATATAATATAGGCGATAGAGATGCAAATCAGTACTGCATAGTCGCTGATACTGTCCAGATATGCGCCGATTTTGGTGGTTTGCTTCATCTTCCGGGATATATTCCCGTCCAGAAAATCACTGATAAATGCAAACACAGTGTATCCAATCAGAAGCCCCAGTACCTGGTGTTCCTCAATGAGGATTATCAGATAGATAATGACCGGAAGGCTGGTGAGCCTGCACAGCGTAATGAATATGGGAATATTGATTCTATTGAGTGCCTTTCCGCTTCCGGTGTATACAAAGAAGTGGAGCATATGCGATAAAATAAGCATTATCGCCAGGTGGTGAATGAACAGCACTGCGGCGAACGCAAGAAAGTCGCTGAGCGGAAGCATGAGTTTACCTGTCACTACTATCGAAACGGCAAGATGAGTGATGAAAAGGATGAGAAGGCTCAGGGCAATACTGGCGATAAGGCGATCCTGCTGATTGGAATTTGCTGTTGTCATAGAAAAATCTTAGGCGAAGACCTGCCGGCGGTCAATACGGCGATCCTCCCAACCGCGGCGGCCGGCTTCCTTAACCTGGAGTAGGCATATGAATATACATGTCCCGAATATCCTTACCAGTACACGGCTGGTGTTTGCCCCGGTGTTTTTTATTTTAGTGTTTTTGCCCGATTGGATCGGGGGACCCACTCAGCTGATTTTTATCCTGCTGGCCACCATCTTTTTTTACATAGAGATTACCGACATTGTGGATGGCTACCTTGCCCGCAGGCATAATCTGGTGAGTGATCTTGGAAAAGTGTTAGATCCTTTTTCTGATGTTATCAGCCGGGTTTCCTATTTTCTTGCATTTGTGGTGCTGGATATTATGCCGCCCCTGGCATTTCTTCTTATTCTTTATAGGGAGTTGGGTATTGTGTTCGTGAGAATGATGCTTGCACAGCGTGGTATTTCCCTGGCTGCCCGAAAGGGAGGGAAGGCCAAAAGTGTGCTCTATTTTCTCGCTTCAATTCTGGGGCTGGTAATGATCGGTGATCTATGGTTCGGCTGGTTCGATGCGGTGAACATTGCAGTGCCTGCAATAGGGGAATTCGCCCGTCTTGCGCTGATCGTTACCAATGGCGTCTTCTGGCTGGCGGCCGCGTTCGCAATTGTGTCTTTTGTGGATTATCTTGTGGTATTCGCCCGGCATGTGCGCGCCGGAAGGGGCGGAGAGCAGTAACCCGGACGGTTTTTCAAACCGGACTGCAGCACTGAAAAATCAGCCTGTTTTTTTTAACAAAAGCTGATTCTCTAGTTGACATATAAACATCGAATTTGTTATTTTCACGCTCGCACCACGGAGCGACAAGGCCTACAAGCCAGGCCGCTTCAAGGGGATTACCCCGGTGCTTCATGAACTCTGCAGAAATGCGGAAAGCATGTAAAAAGTCACAAACTTCCTGCGAAGTTCTGCTTGACAAAAGAATCGAACTTCAATATAGTTCGTTCTCACCGGTTGGGGATCGGCAGAAACGCCGGGGTCAATCGGAGCGTCTTTGAGGCGCGTAAATCCTTCTGAAACAGTTATCTGGATTCCAGGTGCTGATATCGGAAAGCGATCTTTAACATAGTAATAGAGAGAAGGGAAAGATAAACGAGTGCGGG